>CACICF010000032.1 GCA_902584995.1 uncultured Pelagibacteraceae bacterium | reverse complement strand
TTTCATTATCTATAAAAGTATAATCATTTTTATTTTGTGATTTTACAATTTTAAATTTTGCCTTAGCATAATTTTTGAAAGTTCCATGTCTCTCTAAATGGTCTGGACTTAAATTTAGAATAACTGAATATTTTGATCTAAAAAATTTGCTATAATCAAGTTGATATGAAGATGCCTCAATCACAAAAATAGTATTTTTTTTTATCCTTTTTTCCATTAATATTGGATATCCAATATTACCAGTTAATCTTACATCCATTTTATTGGTTTTTAGAAGTTCATATAAGAGTTTCGATGTGGTCGACTTCCCATTTGTTCCAGTAATTGTAATTTTATTAATGTTTGGATAGCTGATTTCAAATACATCAAGTTCTGTGATTATTTTAGACCTATTTTTCTTTAAATAACTAGAAATTCTACATTTATTGATATCTATTCCTGGACTTAAAATAATAAAATCAAATTTTATATTTAGTAATTTTCTACTATTAATTAATCTGTTTCTAAACTTAAAAGGTATATTTTTTTTATTATCATCATATATTGTGCATATATTGTTTACTTTTAAAAAATTAAAGCAAGAAACCCCAGATTTACCAAAGCCATAAATTAAAATGTTTTTGTTTTTAAAGATAATTTTTCTATCATTCATTATCTTAGTTTTAAAGTTGCAAGACCTATCATTGCTAAGATAATTGATATGATCCAAAATCTAATAACTACAGTTGACTCTGGCCAACCTTTTTTTTCAAAATGATGGTGAATTGGTGCCATTTTAAAAATCCTTTTACCAGTAAGTTTAAATGATATCACTTGTGCAATTACTGAAACTGCTTCAAGAACAAATAGACCACCAGTTATTGCTAGAACAATTTCATGTTTAGTGATAATACCGACAGCTCCTAGAGATCCACCTAAAGCTAAAGAACCTGTGTCACCCATAAATATCTTAGCTGGTGGTGCGTTAAACCATAAGAAACCAAGGCAAGATCCTATTATTGCTCCACAAAATATAGATGCCTCGCCAACTCCATCGATATAAGTTATTTGTAAATATTCTGAAAAAACAATATTACCTGTAACATAACTAATAAAAGCAAAACAGGCTGCAACCAATATAACAGGTACAGTAGCTAAACCATCCAGCCCATCTGTTAAATTAACAGCATTAGAAGAACCTACAATAACAAATAAGTAAAATGGTATAAAAAACCAACCTAGGTTAATTACTAAATTTTTTAAAAACGGAAAATATAAGTTTTCAAGTTCATTTGATCCACTAAAAAAGTAAAGAAGTAAAATTCCAACTAATGCCAAAATAATTTGAATTATAATTTTTAATTTTGAAGTAATACCATTTGAATTATTTTTTTTTATTTTTTGAAAGTCATCATATGCACCAAGTAACCCAAATGACCCTGCGATAAAAAGTAAGAACCAATTATAAGAATTTGATAAATCACCCCACAATAATACTCCTGAGAAAATTCCAAGTAAAATCATTAAACCACCCATTGTCGGAGTTCCTATTTTTTTAACTATATGCTCGCTTGGCCCATCTTCTCTAATAGGATCATGAATTTGATTTGTTGAAAAATAATTAATTAGTGGTCCACCAACTAGAAAAACAACTATCATCGAAGTAAACATTGATAGACCTGTTCGCACAGTCAAATATTTAAATACATTTAGAAAACTAAAAATTTCGACTAGGCTAGAAAATAGACTAAAAAGCATTTAGTTTACCTCTTTTTAAACTTTGACTTATTCTGTTTAATCCAGTTGAGTTTGAACCTTTTATCATTAGATATTCACCATTTTTAATATCTTTTATCATAAAATTTAAAATATCTTTTTTTGAATTTAATATTTTTCCTCTTTTTTGTGGTCTAATTTTGTTAAATGTTTCGATAACATCTTTGCCATAAACATAAACTCTATCAATTTTAGTATTATTTATGTAATCAGCAGCTTTCTTGTGAAGTTTTTTAGAGTGTTTTCCAAGTTC
>CACICF010000031.1 GCA_902584995.1 uncultured Pelagibacteraceae bacterium | reverse complement strand
ATAAGTCTTCTATCTATATACTTGAAGAGTTCATATTGATAAAAAACACTTACTAGAAGTATAAGAAAAAAAAATAACACAATTTTAATAATATTTTCGCTAGGTCTTTTGATTTTTCCACTCAACAAAACAAATAGAAACGGAAAAAATATAAAGCTATAATTTGCTGATAAGCCTGAGATTGAAAATGGATATAAAAAAATTATAAAACTAGTTATATAAAAAAAAATTGAGAATATTTTTTTTAGTGATAAAATTGAAATATTAATCATCTATACTTTTTTAATTAATACTAATGCATAAAAAAAAAATAAAATAAACTTTTAATCACTAAAAAATAGTTTCTTTAAACCATGGATCTTTTGAGAGCACATCAAGCATTGAATTTTCCATTAAATCATAATTTTCCTTAAATTTTGGCTCTTTGCCTGTAAATTCATGATATGTTTTTGATGGGAGATTAGAACCACTACCTTCAAGTGTAATAGTTGTTAAATTTGCATATTTTTTTGCAATATTTAAAAAAATTTCAAGATAATCTGGTTTTTTACTAATTTTTCCTTGGCCCTTTTCAAACCAATGATGACTTCTAGTTATTTCATGAGTATAATCGCAACCTACAAGAAATATTTCTTTAAAACCCATAAAGATAGCAAGAGAAATAGCGCTTCTTAGACTACCTTTAAAAATATTTTCTTTATTTTGAAAACAATCTATTAAAAATTCAGACTCGGAGTCTTCAATAAATTGAAATAAATACCTTACATTAGAATCCCATAATACTGGGTAATTAGACAGATTAGTAAAAAAAGTTGTATTTTCTTGTTTTTTTATAATTTCTCTAAATTTTTTTTGAACATTATTTTTAAAAAATTTTTTTCCAGTCTCTTTTACTGTAGCTTTGTCTCTATCCCAAAAATAAGGATAAAAATAAAAGGGCTCAATGAATAAAGAATATTTTAGATTTAAATAATTTGAATGCTTATGAAAACCTATTTTATTTAGAGAAAAAGCCGTTTTATTAGAAAATTCAGACAAATCAAACCATTTAATACTTATTCCGTCTCCAAATATATAACACGACTCTCCATAGTGACTATTCTTTAGAGTTAAAAGTGGATTTAAAATTGGTTTTGAGATTTGAAAAATAATTTTTTTAGTAATAGATAAGTTTCTTATAAATTTCATCTTTATCTATAATTTTTTAAGATTCAAAGAAATCATTTTAAAAATATCATTATTAATAATAATAGTGACTTAAATTTTAGAGAATTTTTTCCATTTTTAAGTACAAATAACAGACTTTTTTTTGCTTGTGAAAAGTTTTTTTTTTGGAAATCAAATTTGGCTTTCTTATATTTTATGTTTGCTTCAACTAGTGAGTTTTCTTGAATATTTAAATGTTCTCTGAACTCACTTACAGCATTACTTGAGGGAATTGACATATCTTTTTTAGACAGGTTTTGGTCATGTTCAGAATAATAACCAAGACATTTCGGCAAATAAAAAAATCTGTCACTAAACTTCGCAATTTTTAACCAGGTATGGTAATCTTCGGCTGCTAAAAGCTCTTCTCTCTCGTCTATATATCCTATTGTTATAAGCAATTTTCTTCTAACAACAACAGATGAATTACTAATAGCATTTCCATTTATAAGAAGATCATTTAACATTGGTTTTTTTAATTGACGTGATTTAATTTTTTTTTTATTAAAAATTTTTTGATTGTTTTTTGCTATCTTTAAATCATGATAAATTAAATCAACTTTATCATTGTTATAATGCATACAATATTTTAATTTATCTGGTAACCACCAATCATCAGAGTCTAAAAAAGCAATCCATTCTCCCTTAGCAATTTTAATTCCATTATTTCTTACTTTTGCAGGAATGCCTGAATTACTTTGCCAATTATAAGAGATTCTGGAGTCTTTAAATAAATTTACCATCTCCTTAGTTCCATCATCAGAACCATCATCCATAATTATTATTTCATAAGCACTATATGTTTGAGAAAGGACTGACTCTATGGCAATTTTTAATCTTTGACATCTTTGATAGGTCGGAATTATTACTGAAACCAAGGTTTGCATGAATTCTTATTTTAAAACATTAATATTATATTCGATTTATAACTCGTAATAATTCTTATTAAGATAAAAAATATCTGCAAAAAACGTTAAATTACCGAATAAACTATTACTATATAGATAAATACCAACCAT
>CACICF010000030.1 GCA_902584995.1 uncultured Pelagibacteraceae bacterium | reverse complement strand
AACAAAAAATATATATACATTTTATATTTATTTGTTGATTGAAGCATCTTTTATAATTTCTTCTATAAGTTGTATAAAACTAATTTTTCTGAATTTTGCAATCTCAGGAACCAAAGATAATGATGTCATTCCAGGCTGAGTATTAAGTTCTAATAAATAAAATTTATTGTCATAAAATCTAAAATCAGATCTTGATACACCCCTACATTTTAATAATTTATGAGCTTTCATGGCTATTCTATTTACTTTATTGAAATTTTTCTTACTTATATTAACTGGTATAAGATGCTTGGTTCGAGCACTGGCACTATATTTTGCTTTATAATCGTAAAATTTTCTTTTAGGTTTTAATTCAATTATACCTAATTTTTTTTTACCTAAAATAGCAGCTTGGATTTCTCTTCCAGGAATATATTTTTCGATTAAAATTTCCTTAAATTTTTCTAATTTTAATAAATTCTGTTTAAAATTTTTTCTGTTAGTTATGTATACGCCAACACTCGAACCCTCATTAATTGGCTTAAAAACCACTGGAAATTTTAATTTTTTATCAATTTTATTAATTATATTTTTAAAATTTAAATTATTTTTAAAAATAAATTTAAAATAAGGGGGTGTTAAAATATTATTCTTTAAAAATATTTTTTTTGATATTTCCTTATCAATTGCTAATGAGGAAGACAAAACTCCAGAGTGTGTATAATTTACTTTTTCGGATTCTAAAATCGCTTGAATGTAACCATCTTCTCCATACCTTCCATGTAAAAGATTAAAAACCAAATTAGGCCTAAATTTTCTCAATTTTTTAATAAAATTTCCATCAGGCTCAATTATTAAAAGTTTATATTTTCTTTTTTTTTTTAACTCTTTGGTAACACTTTTCGCTGTAATTAAGCTGATTTCTCTTTCATTAGAATATCCGCCAGCTAAAATTAAAATTTTGTACATTATTCAACTAATACGATTTCAGTTTCTAATTTAACGCCTGTTTTTTTCATGACCTCTTCTCTAACAAATTTAATTAACAACTTCATATCTGCAGATTTAGCATTTCCTTTATTTACAAAAAAATTTGCGTGTTTATCTGAAATGACAGCATCACCATAACCAGTTTTACTTGGAATACTTAATCTTATTAATTCCCAAACTTTTTTATCTGTTTGTTTAATTGGATTTTTAAATGTACTACCGCTAGTTTTTATCCTAGTCGGCTGGGCAAGTTCTTTCTTTTGCTTAAGTTCTCTCATAAAATTGCTTATTTCTAGACTATTTTTTTCATTGCCTTTAAAGGTAGCACTTAAAAATATTAAATCTTTAGGTAATCCAATAGATCTATAATTAAAATTAATTTTATCTGCAGGTATACTTCTTACAACTCCTTTAAAATCTACTAATTGAATAGAAATTAGAACGTCCTTAAATTCTTTATTAAAACATCCAGAATTCATTCTAATTCCACCGCCAACAGAGCCAGGGATACATGACATAAATTCTAATCCTGAAATATTATGATCCCTTGCAAAATCAGATACTTTTTTTTGAGAAATCGCAGCTCCCGCTACTATTGTTTCCTTATCTAATAAAGTAATATTAGCGAAACTTTTACCTAATTTAATAATAGTTCCCTGATATGTTTCATCATCAAATAATACATTAGATCCATTTCCTAAAATAAATATTTTATTCCTTGAACTATAAAGTTTAAGATACTCTATTAAACCTTTAAGTGAATTAGGTTTAAATAAAATTTTGGTTTTTCCTCCAATATTAAACCAATTAAACTTTTTTATGCACTCATCAAATAAAATGACTCCATCTATAAATTGCTCCGATTTTTTTATATCTTCAATATTCATTAAAAAATATTTCTAAGATTTTTCATCCAGTTAGAGATAGACCCTGCACCCATACCAATATAAATTTTGTTACCAAATGAATCCTGTTTTATAAATCTTTTCAATTGTTTCTCATTTTCAATTTTGATTAAGTTAACACTAGAATTCTTTATTATTAAATTTGCAAAAGATTTATATGTAAAATTGAGTTTTAACTTTTCATTTGCGCTAAAAATAGGACACAATAAAACAGTGTCTGCCAATTTAAAGCACTTTGTAAATTCTTTTTTTAAATTTATAACTCTCGAAATTCTATGTGGTTGAAAAACACAAACAATTTTCTTATTTTTGTGCACATTTTTAACACTTCTTAAAACTGAACTTATTTCA
>CACICF010000029.1 GCA_902584995.1 uncultured Pelagibacteraceae bacterium | reverse complement strand
TTTACTTAATTATAAATCAAACCCATTAATAATAAATTTCTGGGCTACTTGGTGTGCTCCTTGCAAAAAAGAAATGCCTTCCTTAGATAAGCTCAAAACCTTAAGTGAATTTACAAATATAAATATACTTCCAATAAACATTGGTGGAGATAATTATCAGAAATCGAAAAAATTCTTCGATGAATTAAAAATTATGAATTTAGAAATATTTACTGGATCCGGCCCAGAGTTTTCGCAATTATTTAAACTTCGAGGATTACCCACAACAATATTAATTGATAGAAATGGTTTTGAGGTAGGAAGAATAGTAGGCTATATTGATTTTGATGATCAGTCTTTAATTGACTGGATATCAAAAAATTTATGAAATTTTCGTTAAACACAACAATTATAAATCCTGAAAATAACGATGATGTGAAAAATGCAATAATTTTACTTCATGGATATGGAGGTGATGGTAAAGATATCAGTATGCTTTCAGTAAATTGGAGAAGATTTTTAAAGAATACAGTTTTTTTATGTCCAGACGCTCATGAAATATGCAGTATAAATCCATCTGGTTTTCAGTGGTTTGATCTTAATAAAGATGATCCAGATTATATACTTCAAGAGTCAAAAAAGGCAGAAAATATTTTGAATAATTACATTATGGAAGTAAATAATTATTTTAATTTAGATTATTCCCAGATTTGCATATCTGGATTTAGTCAAGGATGCATGATGTCATTAAATGTTGGTTTAACTTCAGAAAAAGAATTTGGTTGTATTGTTGGATTTTCTGGAAAAATTATAGATAAACAAGATTTATCTTCTAGAATAAAAAATAAAACAGATATTTTAATGATACATGGTGAAAACGACACAATTGTACCACCAAGTAATTTATTAGAAGCTGAGGATTTTTTTATAAGAAATAAAATTAAAATCGAAACATTAATGATTAAAAACTGTGAGCATCACATATCTGTTGAGGCTTCAAGTGCGGCATTAAACTTTATTAAAAATAAATTATTAAGTTTATGAAACATAAATAAAAAATTAGTAATGTTGATAAAAAAATTATTTAATGTATTCTTTAATTATGATTGAGTTGTCTGATCAAAATATTTCACTAGAAAAGTGTCCTGCATTAGTTTTAAATGCAGATTACAGACCCTTAAGTTATTATCCACTTTCTTTGTGGAGCTGGCAAGATTCAATCAAATCAGTTTTTTTAGATAGGGTTTCAATAGTTAGTTATTACGACAGACAAATAAGAAGTCCCTCATTCAGTATGAAACTTCCAAGTGTTATAGCGCTTAAGTCTTATATAAGACCGCAATCTAATCCTAACTTTACGAGGTTTAACGTATTTCTAAGAGATAAATTTAGCTGTCAATATTGTGGTAGTAAAAATGAATTAACTTTTGATCACTTACTGCCAAGATCAAAGGGTGGTAAAACTGACTGGGATAATGTTGTTACGGCGTGTTCATCATGTAATGTTAAAAAAGGTGGACGATTAATTAAAGACTCAGGAATGACGCTCCATCAATGGCCTTTCCAACCTACAACTGAGGACTTACACAAAAATGGTAAAAATTTTCCACCAAATTTTCTGCATAAGAGCTGGATGGATTATTTATATTGGGATGTAGAGCTTGAACCTTAACTAAATCTTTTCTGATATTTTTATAGCCACTTTAGAGCCAGTTTTTATTACCTTATCCATAATTGAGAAAAGTCCTTTTTTTGTTGCTCCTTTCTCATAAGCTATATTTTTATGGTCTAATTCATCCTGTCGAAATTTAATTATTTTTTCTTTTAAATCTTTTTCATCCACTTCAATTTGTTCAATTTGATTTTTGTAATGTTCGTCAATTACTTCCTCAACAGATGCTGTACATAACATTGCAGCTTTTTTTCCAAGTATTGTCGAACCAAACCCAAGACCTAATCCAAGTAAATCCCATAATGGCAGTAATTTCGTTGGTTTGATATTTCTTTTTTCTATTTCGTCTTCAAAAAAATTTGAATGTTCCTCCTCATGCCTTTTCATTTCACTAATAGTTTGTTTTAAATCATCATTTTTTACTATAGTATTTAGTGCAAGTAACTGACCCTCATAAATTTTAATCGCACCTCTTTCTCCAGCATGATCTACTCTTATAAATTCTTCTAATTTTTTTTTATTAGTTTTTTTCATAAGCCAATGTTCTAATAGAAAAAATAACAATTAAAATTGAAAAAATTGTATTAATTGCCGCTAGTGAAATTCCAAGAATTTTAAAAGTAGCATCTTTACAGTTAACAGGCATATTTTTGTTAAGAGAT
>CACICF010000028.1 GCA_902584995.1 uncultured Pelagibacteraceae bacterium | reverse complement strand
GGTCTGTTTAATGGCACTGAAGCATAAGGTGAAAAGTGCCCTGCATTTCCATAAGATGCAGCATTGCCAGGCTCATCCCTGTCAAAGAGTATTACTTGATATCCTTTTTTCTGAAGAAAAAGAGCATTACAAACTCCTTGAATGCCTGCACCAACAATACCAATTTTTAAATTTTTATCAGACATCCTGGAAATATAGATGGAGTTGTATTTAATTATATATGATATTTGATCGCGGCTGATATAAATATATGTAATAAGTTTAATTTGACACCATTTCTTTACTATAAATTTTACAACTCATTACAATACTTAAGCCAATCATGATTGACAGCATTGATGAACCTCCATAAGACATAATCGGTAAAGGTGCGCCAACGATTGGTAACAATCCTAAAACCATCGCAATATTAACAAATACATATAAGAAAAGAGCTGATGAAAAGCCAAAACAGTATAATTTTGCAAAGAAACTTCTACACGAAAATCCGATTTTGATAATCCTGTAAATCAATAAAGTATACAAAAGTATTAGCAATATTGATCCCAGAAACCCAAACTCCTCTGAAAAAAGAGTAAATATAAAATCTGTATGTTTTTCAGGTAAAAATTCCAGATAACTTTGAGTACCTTTTAAAAATCCTTTTCCATACATGCCACCAGAACCTATTGCTATCTTAGATTGAATAATTTGATAACCAGCACCTAAAGGATCTCTTTCAGGATTGAAAAAAGTCAAAATTCTTGATTTTTGATATGGTTTTAAAATTGAAATTATAAATGGCAGAGAAACAAGAACCGTTAAGCCAGAATAAATAAAATACTTAATGTTCAAACCTGCCAACCAAATAATAGCTATTCCACTTCCCGCTATTAAAATAGCTGTTCCTAGATCAGGTTGTGAAATTACTAAATAACAAGGTATTAATAAAAGTATTATAGGTTGCAACAAATATTTATAACTTTCGATATCTGCAGTTTGTATTCTATGGTAATATCTGGCAAAACTGACAATAACTGCAATTTTCATAAGTTCAGATGGCTGCAAATTAAAAACAAATAAGTTAATCCAACGTTTAGAACCTGAAGCTGTAATTCCAAAAAAAATAACTGATAATAAAAGTAAAAGTCCTAATATGTAAAATGTATATGCCTGCCTATACCAAATTGAAACTCTTACAAATGATAAAGCTAAAAACAATAAAAAAAAAGCAGCTAATCTTATTAAATGATTTTTTGTATAAAAAGAAAAGTCTCCACTTTCTGTCGAATAAATTGAAAAAACACTGATAGATCCAATTAATAAGATTAATAAAATTAAAAAATAATCAACAGACTTTAATTTATCAATAAAAGAATAATTTGATGAGTTTAATGTCGAGGAAATCATTAGATAATCTTAAGCTCCTTTCTTTTGAGCTCTCTTAGTTCATCTCTATCAATTATTTTTTTTATTAACTTATTAGCCAAAGGTGCTGCGGCTTTACTTCCAGATCCACCGTGCTCAACTAAAACGCTAATTGCATATTTTGGTTTATCATAAGGAGCAAATGCTACGAATAATGCATGATCTCTATTCTCATACTCAATTTCAGATGTATCTAGATCTAGTTCTCTGTCCTTTTCTGTAATTCTTTTTACCTGAGAAGTTCCTGTTTTTCCAGCATATCTATATTTTTTATCTTTATGTCTTGATCTGAATGATGTTCCAAATTGCTCATTTGTTGATCCATACATTGCATCAAGAACAATTTTTATGTTTTTAGAATTTTTATAAAGTTTTTCATAAAGATTTATATTTTGTTCTTGTAATATATTTGCCTCAATGGGTTTATTTTTCTCAGATTGAATTTTTGATAAAATTTTTTCGTAATTAAATTTGTTATTATAAATTAAATTTGGTTTTATTTTAAATCCACCATTTGCCAACTGTGCAGTCATCAGACAAAGCTGTAGAGGTGTTGTTTGTATATAACCTTGGCCAATTCCTGTTATTACAGTCTCTCCAAGATACCAAGATTGCTCAAGAACTTGTTTTTTCCATTTTGTGGATGGAACAAGCCCCTTTTTTTCCTCTGGGAATATATCCTCTAATACTTTTGATCCTAGACCATATCTTTTTGCAATAATTGATAATCTATCAACTCCAAGCAATCTTGCTACTTCGTAGAAATAAATATCACACGATTGTTTAATTGCATTTCTTAAACTCATTACTCCATGGCCATCTTTTTTCCAACAATGATATTTTTGTCCATACAATTCGTATGGATGGTCATGTCCCTTACATTTGACATTTAGTTTTGGGCTTATAATGTCATACTCTAAAGCTGCGAGAG
>CACICF010000027.1 GCA_902584995.1 uncultured Pelagibacteraceae bacterium | reverse complement strand
GAAACTGAAATACAACTTGATCTCCCCATTTAAAAGCCATTTCACAACTGGCCAAGTAGAATTCCCACATTCTAAAAAATTTTTCATCAAACATCCCTAAAACTGTCTCTTTTTTTGACAAGAATCTTTCCTTCCAGTTTCTAAGGGTATGTGCATAGTGCATTCTAAGAACCTCAATATCAGACACTATAAAACCTGACTTTTCAATGGGTTTTGCTACTTCACTCAAGCTTGGTGTGTAACCGCCAGGAAAAATATACTTTTGGATCCATGGTTGTGGATCTCTTGGAGGCATTGATGAACCAATTGTATGGATTAATGCTATTCCTTTTTCATTCAAAAGCTTAAAAACGGTATTAAAATATGTTTTATAAAAATTTCTTCCAACATGTTCAAACATTCCAACACTTACAACTCGATCAAACTTCTCATTTAATTGCCTGTAATCAATAAGTTTAAAGTCTACTTGGTTGGACAAATTCATTTCTTTTGCTTTATTATTGCTGTATTCAAATTGATTTTCTGACAATGTTATACCTGTAACACTAGCATTTGTTTTCTTTGCTATTGCTAATGCCAATGTTCCCCATCCTGAACCAATATCTAAAACTTTTTGATTAGGCTGAATATTTAATTTTTTAATAATATGATCAATCTTATTATTTTGAGCTTGTTCAAGTGTATCATTATCATTCTTGAAATATGCACAAGAATATTGTCTATTTTCATCAAGAAATAAATCATAAAGTTTTTCAGATATATCATAATGATGTGCAACATTTTCTTTTGACTTTATGATTTTGTTTAAATTAGTAAGATACCCAAAAGTACCTTTAATTTTTTTTATAATTGCTCCATAAGAATTAATATTCCCTCGACCGATGTTTTTAAAAGCTAATTCTAAAAATTCTGTCAGTGTTCCATTTTCTATAACAAGGGATCCATTCATATAAGCTTCACCAAAATACAAGTCGGGGTTTATAAGTAATTTTTGCATTAATTTTTGATCGAGTAGTTTTATTATAATTGGTTTTTCTTTTACTGGCTTGCCAATTACATATTTTTTTGAATTTGAGTCTATTAGTTCAAAACCATCATCTTTAAATAAATTATTTAAAAAACTTACTAAACTCATTTTATGCTGCTTTTAATATCTCCATATTAAAATTAAGTTTTTCCAGATTTGATAATAAATCTTTTTTTTCTGCTTCATCTAATAATTTCAATGGGGGCAAAAGATTTTCATAAATCGAATTTTTTTCTACCATTAAAGTATGAAGACCTGAAATTAAGTTGTATTTATCAAAAGACTTCCTCACATCACACAAGTTTTGGTTTGACGATAATTCCTCATTGCTGTGAAAATTATCATAAATTTTCCTAGCTAAGTGACCTGTAACATTTGTTGTTGCAGTAATTACACCATGACATCCTAACTCTAATCCTTTTAATAATTTTGCCTCAGACCCTGGAAAAATTGAAAAATTTTTTATTTTTAATATTTCAAATAAATTATAACTGCTATCTTTAACTCCAACGATTTGGTTTGGAAATTTTTTAACCAGCTTTTCTACAGATTGAACACTAAATCTATATCCACAAAGCTTTTCAAAGTTATATAAAATGATTTTACACTCATTAATCTCATTGATAATTTTAGAATAGAAATTAATAACATCTTCATCTCCATACTTATAATAAGCTGGTGGCATAATTAAAAAATTGTTGAAACCAATCGATTTAGATATTTTCATCATATTTATAGTATCAATCAAAGAGTTGAGACCCGTTCCGATTAAAAATTTATCTTTGTGCCTGCTTTTGGGTAACTCATTTATTAATTGAATTTTCTCACTTAAAGATATTAATTGAGACTGACCAGTACTTCCGAAAAAGACAACTCCATGACAACCCAAATCTATAACATTTTCTGCGTGTTTAATTGTTTCCTTAACATTTAATGATAAATCATCATTAATTAATGATAGTGATGCAGCATAGATACCTTTAATAAAACTCATTTATTTGTAAAAGATATAATAAATTATTGAAAAAATGAATAAAAAAAATTTAATAATAGGAACAGGTGTACTAGCCGCTTACTTATCTCTACAACTTTTAAAAAATAAAGAAAAAGTAATAGTTACTTCAAGGCATAAAAAAAATTATAAAAATTTTAAATATTTAAGAATCGAAAATAAAGTTAAATTTGAAAAATTGAATGTAAAAAATAAGTTAGAAATAAAAAATATTATAAAAAAATATAATCCTGATAAAATTTATTATTTTGCAGGTCAAAGTTCTCTAACCAAAAGCTTACTTATGAAAAAGGAAACATTTAACTCTCATTTTACGGGAACAAAAAATTTTTTAGATATTTTGAAAAGATATAAAATTAAATGTAAATTTTTCAAAGCTAATTCAGGATATATTTTTAAGCCAAA
>CACICF010000026.1 GCA_902584995.1 uncultured Pelagibacteraceae bacterium | reverse complement strand
TTTATTAAATCTCACCGAAAATAAAGTAGATATAGATACTATTCAAACAATTGTATGCAAATTTTATAAAATAAGCAAAAATGAGATGCTTTCACCAAGAAGATCAAGATATCTTGTGAGACCTAGACAGACTGCAATTTATTTAGCAAAAATGTTAACATCTAAATCTTTACCAGAAATTGGTAGATCATTTTCTAACAGAGATCACACAACAGTAATTCACTCAGTCAAAACTATAGAGAGATTAAGAAAAGAAGATAACGAGACAAATATAAACATTGATAGTTTAAAAAATAAGATTTTATATAATAAAGATAATGAAGTTTAGTGTAAATCAACAGGACCTTCAAAAATCTTTAAATTACTGCCAAGGTGTAATTGAAAAAAGAAGTACTTTACCAATATTGTCAAACGTCTTGCTTGATGTAAGTAATTCAAAGTTAACAATTACAGCAACTGATTTGGATTTAATTTTTATACATCAAATACCCAATGTAGAAATAATGGAAGAGGGCAAAACAACCTCATCTTCGTCTATTATGTATGATATTGTGCGAAAGTATAAATCTGGAAGTAAAATTAACTTTTCTAATCCAAGTGAAAATAAATTACATTTGGAATCAGATAAATCAGTCTTTAATTTAAACTGTATAAGTGCTACAGAATTTCCAGTAACAGACGAAAACTTTATCGAAAATGAATTTTCAATAAAATCAAAAGAATTACTTAAACTATTAAATAAGTGTAAATTTTCTGTTTCTAACGATGAGACAAGACATTATTTGAGTGGGATTTTTATACATCAAACAGAAGTTGATGATAAAATTTTTTTAACTGCAGCAGCTACAGATAGTCATAGAATGTCTATATCAAAAATTAGACTTCAAAATAAAGTCGAATTTGACCAAATTATCTTACCAAAAAAAACAATATTTCAACTATGTTCGTTGTTAGAGGATTATGAGGGTGAAGTAAAAATATCTAATATAAAATCAAAAATTAAGTTTGAAATTAATAATAGCACATTGATTTCAAAACTTATTGATGGAAAATTTCCAAATTATGTTCAAGTGGTTCCTAAAGAAAATCAAAAAAAATTAGAAGTTGATCTAAAATTGTTTTTAAATTCAGTTGACAGAGTAGCATCAGTATCATTGGATAAAAAGGATGGTGTTAAATTTAGCCTTTCAAAAAATAATCTTGATCTATCTGTAAACAATACGAATAGCGGTGATGGCAAAGAAAGTCTCACTGTTAAGTTTGATCATGATTTAGATATTAGTTTTAATTCACGGTATTTAATTGATGTTGCATCTCAACTTGATGGAGACAGTATTGAAATTTATCTTAAGGATACAGGTTCTCCAGCTTTAATAAGAGATCCTTCTGATTATGACAGTATTTATGTTGTAATGCCGATGAAGGGTTAATTCATCGACTTTAATTCGTTATATATTTTACTTTCTATATAGCTTGTAAAATCTGCTGAGCTCATTCCAGGTTTTATTGATGGAAGAATTGATACTATAATTGTTTTATTTGAAATTAATTTTCCATCTTTAGGCCAAACATTTCCAGAATTTATAGCTACAGGTTGGCATTTTATTTTTAATTCATCATAAATTCTACCAACCCCTTTTTTAAATGGAACAGTTTCATTTGGCAAAACTCTTGTTCCTTGTGGGAATATAATTAATGGTCTTTCTGAATTTCTTAAAGAGTTTTTTATTTTATCAATTAAACCTAAATTCTCCTTACTAATTTTATTTCTATTTATTGAAATTGATCCTATCTTTTTCAAATACCAACCAAATATAGGAATTTTGATTAATTCATACTTTAAAATAAATATTGGTGAGTTAAAAATTGTTTGTAGGTAAAAAGTTTCAAACATAGATTGATGAGAACAAGCAATAAAAAACTTCTCATTTTTAATAATATTTTCTCTGCCTTGAACAATAATTTTTGTTTGTAGAAAAATTTGAAGACAAAATCCTGCCCATTTTCCCATCATTTTTCCACCAAATAAAACTATTTTAGTTGGCATTATTAATGATGGCAGGAATATTATTGAAATTATAATTATACCTAGAAAGAAAAAAAATAAAAATAGAAGTTTTCTTATCATTTTTGTCAAAAACTAAATTATATCTTCTAGCTTTTGTCTTTTTTTAATTATATTTATTTTTGAACCTTTAATTAATATTTCAGCAGGTTTAGGTCTAATGTTATAATTTGAAGATAATGATGAGCCATATGCTCCTACGTCACAAATAATAACATAATCTTTCTCATTTAATTTTTGAAATTTATTTGTCGTTAAGAATTTATCCGTCGTTTCACAAATTGGACCTACAAAATCATAGCTTTTTTTAGTCATTTTATAGTTTTTTTTTAACGGAATTATTTTATGTTCAGCCCCATATAATGCAGGTCTCATAAAATCATTCATTG
>CACICF010000025.1 GCA_902584995.1 uncultured Pelagibacteraceae bacterium | reverse complement strand
CTACAACCAACATCTCCATTTAGAAATAATAAGCATATTGATCAAGCAATTAATATATTTATTAAAAAAAATCTTAGATCTATTTTAAGTGTAACTGAAAATAAAAATTTCTATAAATCATTAAAAAAAAATAAAGATACCTTAAGTCCCTGTTTTAATGACAAGTATATCACAAATAACAGGCAAAATTTAAAAAAAATATACTCGCCAAATGGTGCTATATATATTTTTTACGCAAGTGACTTTTTGAGGAAAAAAAAATTATCTTTTGCAAAATCTGGTTATTATTTTATGAACAGAATAGACAGTATTGATATAGACGATAAACAAGATTATGAATTAGCAAAATTTCTGAGTAAAAAATATTTGAAAATTAGAAAATGAAATTTAAAATAGCTGGCAGAGAAATAGGTAAAAACAGAGATCCACTCATCATAGCAGAAATTGGAATTAATCACAATGGTAATCTAGATCAAGCTATAGCAATTGCAGATAGTGCAATTAGGTCTGGAGCAGAAATTTTAAAACATCAAACTCATATTCCAGATGAAGAAATGTCTCTCGAAGCTAAAAAAACTATACCTGGAAATTCGAAGTTCTCAATTTATAAAATTATAAAAGATTGTGCACTTTCAGAAGTAGATGAAAAAAAATTAATGAATTATATAAAATCTAAAAAAAAAATTTTTATAAGCACACCCTTTTGCAAAGCTGCGGTAGATAGATTGATAAAATTCAGAGTTCCTGCTTTTAAAATAGGATCAGGTGAATGGAATAATTTAGATCTCATTAAATATATTTGCAAATTTAAAAAACCTATAATTATGAGTACTGGTATGAGTCATTTAAGAGAACTGAAAAACACTGTAAATTATATTAATAAAAAAAAAATTCCTCTAGCACTTTTGCACTGCACAAATGTTTATCCAACACCTCTGCAAAAGAGTAGACTAAATTCAATTCCATTAATGCAAAAAACTTTTACAAAAAATATAATAGGTTATTCGGATCATACAGTTGGTTTATATGCTTCTTATGCAGCTCTAAGTTTAGGTGCTAAAATAATTGAAAAGCATTATGTGGATACACACAATAGAAAGGGTCCCGATGTTTCTTGCTCTATGGACAAATATCAATTGAAAGAGTTAATCAATGCTTCAAAATATATTCCTTTAACATTACCTGGCACAAAAGATCCAATAAGAGAGGAAAGAGTAACAATGAACTTTGCTTTCGCATCAGTTGTTTCAAAAAAATTTATAAAAAAAGGAACATTTATTAGTCATAAAAATATTTGTTTAAAAAGACCTGGCAATGGGGATTTTCTCGCAAAGGATTTTTTAAAATTAATTGGAAAAAAATCCTGTGTTGATATTAAAAAAAATATTCAAATTAAGAAAAAATTTATTCAGTGAAGACAATTACATTTATAACTGGAACTAGAGCTGATTACGGAAAAATTAAATCATTAATTTTAGAATTACAGAAAAAAAAAAATAAATTTAAAACTAATTTAATAATTACTGGCATGCACAATATAAGAAAATATGGATATACGATAGATGAAATAAATAAGGATAAGATTCGTAATTGTTATAGTTTTAATAATCAGTCAAAAAATGCAACTATGGACATAATACTGGCTAATACAATTAAGGGGATTAACAAATTTCTCCTTAACAATCACACAGATTTAATAGTTGTACACGGTGATAGAGTAGAGTCGCTTGCTGGAGCAATTACTGGTTGTTTAAATAATATTAAAGTGGCTCATATCGAAGGAGGAGAAATTTCAGGTACAGTTGACGAAATTTTAAGACATTCTATATCCAAACTGTCTCATTTGCATTTTGTGACAAATAAAATCGCAAAGCAGCGACTTCTGCAAATGGGAGAAAAAAAAAAAAATATCTTTTCTATTGGATCTCCAGATGTAGATTTGATTTTAAAAAAAAACCTTCCCAATATTTCCAAGGTAAAGAGAAGGTACAACATTTTATTTGGAAATTATGCAATATTTATATTTCATCCTGTCACAACTGAGTTGAAAAAAATTAAATATCAAATACAAACATTTCTTAATTTAATAGTAAAAAGTAAATTTAATTATATAATTTTACTACCGAATAATGATCTTGGTAGTAAAATAATACTAGAAAAAATTTTTTTATTAAAAAAAAGAAAATTTTCAAATATAAAAATTTTACCATCTATGAGGTTTGAATATTATTTAACACTTTTGAAAAATTCAAATTTCATAATGGGAAATTCTAGCTCAGGGATTATGGAGGCACCATACTACGGTGTACCTACAATTGATTTTGGTTCTAGACAAAAAAACAGAGCAAAATTAAGCTCTGTAATTTCTTTAAATGATTTTTCTAAATTAAATAATTTAATAAACAAATTCAAACAAAAAAAGCATAAATATAAACCACTTCGCTATTTTGGTACTGGAAATAGCCAGAAAAAGTTTTTGTCAATTTTAAATCAGAAAAGAATTTGGAGTATTAAAAATCAAAAACAGTTTATACAATTAAACTTCAAAAAATTTTAAACTTTGGATTTTATTAAATAAAACCTTCACTTTATAATTTTTTTTATTTTTTTTAAAAAAAATTCACTAATTTTTGCATTAAATACTTCATGTGCACAGAATGTGCTTTTTTTAGCTACTTTTTTTTTAAAGGTTGTCCAAAAAAAATTTTGTAGTTTGGTTTTTTTAAAACTATTTTTACTAATATTATTTAAAAATTCCTTAGTTGCTTGATATATTTCATCAGATGTATTTTGTTTTAAAAGAATTTTTTTCTTTTTAAATTCAAAAGAGTCATATATCTCATGGCACTCCTTTTTTACTATTTCAGAAAAAGTTAATTCTTTTTTTGAAAATTCATCAAAATATCTTTGAAATATAATCATAAAATTTTTAGAATTAGCTTGTATATCTGATAAGGGACAAACGTTTGTATATAAAATTGGTCTGTTGAAAATTTTAGGAACTTCATCATACCCAGTGCTTGAAGATATACA
>CACICF010000024.1 GCA_902584995.1 uncultured Pelagibacteraceae bacterium | reverse complement strand
TTATGATAGTAGCGCAGAGTGTAAGTCACAATTCAAAATTGTTAAGTCGCTTCTTGATGATAAATATGGAGTATTTTTAGATAAAGACAGTTTTAGTTTTAGCTCAGAAAGTGCAGCATACTATTCTGGAAAAAAATCAATTTCTTTGAGATGTCCAATTAAATTTGGAAGTAATCCTTTATATCTACAATATATTGACGATGATATAAATGAGATAAGTGTTAAAGAAAAAGCAGCAGAAACTAATTCTAAAGGACTTTAGGTAAATGCTTATATTAGTTTGGTTTGTAGTTTGTATAATATTTTTTATAGTACAACTAATTCTTGAAGGTTCTGGTCATGCATTAGAAGTTTTTGCCCTATTGACTGCAATAGCTTTATTTTTAATAAATAAATTGGGAAAAAAAAACGTTAAATAAGATCAATTTATTGTGAGAAGAAATTTTTTAAAAATTGTAGCTACATCTTTATTTGGATTACTGATCTATCCTTTAAACTCTTTAGCTAACAACTTAGTTGGATTTAAAAAAAAATTGAAAAAAGATGAAAGTGAATACAATATAATAAATCCTGATCTTACTGAGGAGCAGAAAATAATAATGTTTGAGGAAGGTACTGAGCGTGCTGGTACTAGTGAATTAAACTATGAGAAAAGAAAAGGGTCATATCATTGTGCTAACTGTGGTGTGAAATTATTTGAGTCCACTGCTAAATTTGACAGTGGAACTGGTTGGCCCTCATTCACTGAGGCAATACCAGGAGTATTTGTTACAAAAGTTGACTATTCATTCGGTATGAAAAGAACAGAATATAGCTGTGCAAATTGTGGTGCACACCACGGGCACGTATTTAATGATGGACCAGATGGTGGCAAAAGATATTGTAGTAATGGTCTTTGCTTATTATTTGTCCCAGAAAGTTAATAATTATAATAATACAAAAAACTAAATAGCAGCTTGCTTAATAGATAGTTTTACTTTTCCTCGATCAAATCCAATAACTTTGACTTTTACTTCGTCACCTTCCTTCACAACATCAGTAACTTTAGCAACTCTTTTGTCTGCAAGTTCTGAAATATGAACCAATCCATCTTGTTTTCCTAAAAAATTTACAAAAGCACCAAATTCCATAATTTTCATAACTTTTCCATTATAGATTTTATTTAATTCAGCTTTTGCAGTTATATCCTTGATCATTTGCATCGCTTTATTTCTGGATTCTTCATCTGGAGCTGCTACAGTTACTTCACCCTCATCATTAACATCAACTTTTGCTCCTGATTTTTCTACTATTTCTCTAATAGTTGCACCACCCTTGCCAATTACTGCTGCTATATCTTTTTTGTCTACAGTAATTTTTTCCATTTTTGGTGTGTGTTTACCAACATTATCTCTTGATTTAGAAAGTGCTTTATTCATTTCACCTAAGATATGAATTCTACCATCTTTAGCTTGATTTAAAGCCTGCTCCATTATCTCAAATGTAATTCCAGTAATCTTAATATCCATTTGTAAAGATGTAATACCATCTTTAGTACCAGCAACTTTAAAATCCATGTCACCTAAATGGTCTTCATCGCCAAGAATATCTGATAAGACCGTAAAATCATCACCTTCTTTAATTAAACCCATCGCAATTCCAGCAACTGGCGCTTGTATCGGAACACCTGCATCCATAAGAGCAAGCGAAGTTCCACAAACAGTTGCCATTGAGGATGAACCATTTGACTCGGTTATTTCTGATACAATCCTAAATGTATAAGGAAAATTCTCTTTTGATGGTAGTGATGAGTTAATCGCTCTCCATGCTAACTTACCATGACCTATTTCTCTTCGTCCTGTTCCAATTCTACCAGTTTCACCTACTGAAAATGGTGGAAAATTATAATGCAACATAAATCTTTCTTTTTGAAGCCCATCTAGACTTTCAATTTTTTGTTCATCATCTGAAGTTCCAAGTGTAGTTGTAACAATTGCTTGAGTTTCACCTCTTGTAAATAAAGCTGAACCATGTACTCTTGGTAATATACCAACCTCACACATAATTGGTCTTACATCAGCAAGACCTCTTCCATCAATACGATTTTTATTTTTTAAGATATCAGTCCTTACAATTGATTTTTCTAAATATTTTAATTGTGAGTTAACATCTAAATCTGTGTAATCCTCATTTTCCTCATAAAGTTTTTTTGCTTTTTCAGTTATTTCTGAAATTTGATTTGATCTATCTTGTTTATCCCTAGTAGAAAATGCTTTTTTCAGATCTTCGGTAAATTCTTCCTCTAATTTCTTTTTTATCTCTGAAAGATCTTTCTTCTCTACTGTCCATTCAGGTTTTCTACATTCTTTTGCAAGATCATCGATCATTTCTATGACAGGAACGAAACCCTCATGTCCAAATTTTACAGCATTTAACATTTCTTCTTCCGTTAAACCATTCGCCTCTGACTCAACCATTAAAACTGCATCTTTAGTTCCAGCCACAACTAGATCTAATCTAGACTCCAATAATTCTTTTTTTGAGGGATTGAGTACGTATTTTCCTTTAATAAAACCAACTCTAGACGCACCTACAGGTCCCATAAAGGGCATTCCCGATATTGCTAAAGCAGCTGAAGACGCAATGATAGATAAAATATCGGGCTCGTTCTCTTTATCGTATGATATAACAGTTGGCAATAATTGTACTTCATTTTTAAATTCATCAGGAAACAGAGGTCTAATAGGTCTGTCTATTAATCTAGAAATTAATGTTTCACTTTCAGTTGGTCTTGCTTCTCTTTTAAAATATCCACCTGGTATCTTCCCAGCTGCATAGTACTTTTCTTGATAATTTACAGATAAAGGAAAATAATCCATGTCTGGATTAACTTTTTTTGCACCTACTACTGTAGCCAAAACTACTGTTTCACCACATTGAGCTATGATCGCTCCATCTGCTTGCCTTGCAATTTTCCCAGTTTCTAAACTTATTTTTTTTCCACTTACTTCTATTTCTTTTCTTACTACTTTAAACATTTACTTCCTTAAATTTAATTTTGTTAATACTTCTTTATAAGAGTCAATTTTATTTTTCTTTAAATAGTCCAATAATTTTTTTCTTCTGTTTACAGCTCTCAAAAGTCCGACAGATGAATGCTTATCTTTTTTAAATTGCTTTATATGTTTTGATAGATTCTCAATTTTACCTGTTAATTGAGCGATCTGAACTTCTGAAGATCCAGTGTCCTTATCATGGATTTGAAGCTCTTTTGCTTTTTTAGTCATTTTTGTCCTTATTTATTTGTTTGTTTAATTAAATATTCAATTTTTTCTGCATAATCAAATGAATCATCTTTCACGAAAAATAGTTTAGGTAAAAATTTCATTACAATTTTTTTTGATAAAACCTTTCTAATCAAAAATGATGATTTTTTTAATTTTTCTATAATTTCTCCTGCATTTTTTCCACCCAAAGGCATAACGAAAATTTTAGCTGTTTTTAAATCTGGAGACATTCTAACTTCAGTAACTGTAACTTCTCTTGTTGATAAATCTGGTATTTTTGCTTCATCCCTTATAAACAGTACACCCAATGCCTGCTTTATCATTTCTCCTACTCTTAGTTGTCTTTGTGATATAGGTTTACCTAGATTTTTCATTTAAATGGTTCTCTCAGTTACAGTTGAGTTGTAGACTTCTATAATGTCTTTTTTTTGAAAATCGGCGAAATCTTTCAATGTAATCCCACATTCTAGACCAGCTGAAACTTGTTTAGTTTGATTTTTTTCTCTAAAAATAGAACCAATTTTTCCATTGAATATTATTGCTCCATCTCTAATAACTCTTGCGCTTGAATCTTGCGTTATTTCACCTTCAACAACCTTAGATCCAGCAACTTTTCCTACTTTGGATACTTTAAATATTTCAAGTATTTCAGCA
>CACICF010000023.1 GCA_902584995.1 uncultured Pelagibacteraceae bacterium | reverse complement strand
AAAAAAAGGGCTAGAAATATCTAGCCCTTTTTAAGTAATTTAGAATAAAATTATCTTGCCGGTGGTACGTATAATATTCCACCTTTTGTCCATAATTCGTTTGGACCTCTGTCAGGTAGAATTCCAGTGTCAGCTATGTTTCTTTTGTAGCTTTCACCGTAGTTACCAACTTGTTTGATAATTCTTAAGTTCCAGTCGTTATCTAAACCAAAAGCTGCACCTAATTCACCTTCAGCACCAACTAATCTTTTGATAGCTGGATTGTTTGAAGTTTTCATCATGTCAGCATTTGATGAGTTAACACCATACTCCTCTGCTTCGATCATAGTATTTAGTGACCATCTAACTATATCTTCCCATACAGAGTCACCTTGACGAACAACAGGTCCTAGTGGCTCTTTTGAGATAGTTTCTGGTAAAACTACGTGATCATCTGGAGCTGATAATTTAGTTCTTTGCGCAGCAAGACCTGATTTATCAGTTGTGTAAGTATCACATCTTCCAGCGTCGTAAGCAGCTACGACTTCATCTGCTTTTTCAAAAACTACTGGCTCGTAAGAAATTCCTCTAGAATCAAAGAAGTCTCTCATATTAAGCTCAGTTGTAGTTCCTAAGTTCGTACAAACGGATGTACCATTTTTAAACTCACTTGTAGATTTAATTCCTGAACCTTTTCTTACCATGAAACCTTGTCCATCATAGAAATTTACACCAACAAATGTTAGGCCAATGTCAGCATCTCTTGATAGAGTCCAAGTAGTGTTTCTTGATAAGATATCAATTTCACCAGATGTAAGTGCTGTAAATCTTTCTTTTGCACTTAAAGGAGTGAATTTAACTTTAGTTGCATCTCCTAATGTAGCAGCAGCAACAGCTCTACATACATCAACGTCAATACCTGTCCAATTTCCAGACTCATCTGCATTTGAAAATCCAGGTAGACCTTGAGAAACACCACATCTTACAAATCCTCTTTTTTTCGTGTTCTCAAGAGTTTTTGATTTCTTTGCAGCCATTGTTTCTGTTGAAAATGCAAATAGCACAGCAAACATAGCAACCAAAGAAGTCAATTGTTTTACTAATTTAAACATTATTTCTTCCTCTTTTATTTATTTGTTAACAAATTATTCAAAAAGTAATTTTTGAATGCTTAAGTAAAGCAGAAACTAATACAACCATCAACTGTAAAAATACCTCATCAATGTTGACCAATTTGTGCTGGCGCGCCCTGAAGGATTCGAACCTCCGACCCACGGTTTAGAAAACCGTTGCTCTATCCAGCTGAGCTAAGGGCGCATTAAAAATATCTTATAATACTAATTTAATTTTTGAAAAGAAATTTTTTAAACAAAATAAGTATTGTTAGCAACTCTACTCTGCCTATTATCATGAAAATTATTAAATAGACCTTTGTAAACAATGACAGATTGTAAAAATCAAAATTTGAAAGTTCAAACATACTAGAGTTAACAGTATTCATTATAGTCAAAATCGATAACTTGAAAGATTGTTCAAAATTTATTTCCGATAAAGTAAGAAGTAACGTTAAAATAAATAAAGAAATAATAAAAATAATTATAGAAAAAAAATATTTATTAATATCTGATTTTTCAGTGTTCTCATTTATTAAAGTAACCTTGTTTGAATAAATTTGATTTGGTTTTGTATGTGATAATAGATTATTTATAGAAAACTTTATTAAACTTAAGATTTTTATAACTCTAATTCCAGAACTTGTTGAAAAAAAAGAACCTCCTATAATTACCATAATAAAAAACATAAATATTAAATTTGATGGTGTATCAGAAAAAGATATTCCAATATTTGAGATACTACTAGAAATAGCAACAAGAATTGATGGAAAATTATTACTTGTATTTAAAAAAACAAATGAAAAGAAAATTATAACTAACAAATAAATTAAAAGATTTAAATCTTCACTCAAAAAATTAATTTTTTTTTTATTGTAAAATATTAAGTTGTAAGTCAAAAAAAGACTAAAAAATGACAGTATCATTGTAAATGATAAAAAAATTTTACTTATGTCGCTGTCAAATAAATAATCAATTCTGTTTACAGGTAAAAAACCGCCTGAAGAAATTATTGATAAAGACAAATTAAAAGCATCAAAAGTTCTTAAATTTAAAATTTTAAATATTATAAAAATTAATATAGTTAATAATTTATAAATTATAATAATTTTTAATGATTGTTTAAAAATTTCATTGTAATTAAAAGACAAGTATTCAGTAAAAGATTTTTTTAAATTTTTATCGAAAATATCAATCAACAATAAAATTGAAAAAAGAAAATAAATTCCTCCAATCCATTGAGAAGTAGATCTCCACAAAATTAAGCTTTCATCTAACTGTTTTATATTATCAAAAATAGTAAAACCAGTTGAGGTAAAACCTGATATTGCTTCAAAATATGAATTTAATAATGATATATTTTGAATACTAAAATAATAGGGTATTGATATTATCAAAGGAAATAAAAAGTATCCGAGTAAAACGGTAAAAATTTTTTCGTAAAGAGTAATTTTTTTAATACTTTTTCTATTTAAATAAAATAATAAACTTCCTAAAATAAAACTAATTGCAAATGTGTAAACATAAGTCTCAATATTAAAAAAAATATCAAAATAATTTGAATAAATAATATTTATAAAGGATAAAATACTTATGAAGATTAAAAAAGAGCCAATATATATCGAACTAAATTTTGTCATATTAAAATTAGATTGAACTAATTCTAAACATGTTTTCTACAGTAGGTAATTGATCTCTTTTAGATAAAAGAACAACAGTATCATCTTTTTGAAATACATAACTAGAGCGAGGTATGATAACATCTCCGTCTCTTAATACAGCCCCTATCCTGATATCATCAGGTAGGTTTGAGTCTTTTAGCTGTTTATTTATTAATTCTGATGTTTCTATAATATCAGCTTCTATTACCTCATATTCACCATTTGAAATCGTGTAAGCATTTTCAATTGTTCCTTTATGAACATGTTTTAAAATACTTGAAACCGTACTCATTCTAGGATCAATTAAATCATCTATTTTTAATGAAGATTGAAGCAAAGAATAATTGGGCTTGTTTGTTAATGCCATAGTTCTTTTATCTTTAGAAAATTTTTCTACTATTACACTTACCATTAAATTATCTTCATCATCATTTGTTAAAGCTAAAACTGTCTCGACTTCATCAATATTAGCTTCGTTCAAAACATCTTCATCTAAACCATTTCCATTAATAACGATAGTATCGTTTAACTCATTTGCAATATATTCTGCCCTAGATTTATCTTTTTCTATTATCTTAACTCTTGCAGACTCAAATGATGCCTCAATATTTTTAGCAAGATTAAAACCAATATTGCCTCCACCAATTATTAACATTTTACTTGAGATTTTTTCGTTATGACCAAACACAGTCAAAGTCTCTTGCATTTGATTGCTATTAACAACAACATATGCTTTATCATTGAGTTGTAATTGATCTGTTTTTTTCATTATTTTAAATTTTTCATTTCTAATAACTCCTAAAATGTATGCATTTAACTTTGGAAATTTTTTTGTAAGTTCATTTAAGTTTATTCCATGTATAGAGCATTTTTCATTTATCAAAATTTCTAGTAATCTAATTTTGTTTTCAGCAAAAGGAACGTTATCTAAAGCACCAGGTGCTTCCAATTTTCTCTGAATAGATTTAGCAATTTCTATTTCTGGAGAAATTATATAATCTATTGGTAAGTTTTCTCTGTTAAAAAGTCCGGAATATTTCGGATCAAGATACTCCTGAAATCTAATTCTTGCAATTTTTTTTGGCACTTGAAATAAAGAAAATGCAATCTGGCATATCAGCATATTTATTTCATCATTTCTAGTAACAGCTATTATCATATCAGCATCTTTTGTATTCGCTTTTTCCAATATTGCGGGTGATGTGGCTTTTCCAACAATTGCTTTAACATCTAAAGATTCATTTATTTTTTGAATATCTTCGCTTGATTGGTCAATCATTGTAATAGAATGATTTTGATCTATCAACATCTTGGCAATCGTAGAACCTACTCTACCTGCTCCACAAATAATAATATTCATTAATTTAGATCCTTAACCCCAAGTAATTTTAATTTTCTATGTAATGCAGATCTTTCCATTCCAATAAATTTTGCAGTTTTTGAGATATTACCGCTGAACTTTTTTAATTGAGAAATTAAATATTGTTTTTCAAAACTTTCTCTTGCTTCTTTCAATGGCACCGTAAGTGTTTCTGTAACAGAAAATTCATCTTCTATAGATTTTGCTAACGATTCTTTAATTATATTCATCAATCTTTCGTTGTCATCACCAGGTGATAAAATAGCTATTCTCTCAATTAAATTTCTTAATTCTCTTACATTCCCTGGCCAATCGTAATTTAATAAATAATTATTATCAATAATTTTAAATTTTTTAAAGTTGTTTGCCTGGCATATGTTCTCTATAAAATAATCTATTAAAATTGGGATATCATCAATTCTTTTATTTAAAGGTTCTATCTTTATGTTAAAAACATTTAAACGATGAAATAAATCTTCTCTAAAATTTCCTAATTTTATTTCCTGATTGACATCTTTGCTATTCGTACAAATTAGTCGAACATCAACTTTAATATCATGATTACTGTTT
This sequence comes from uncultured Pelagibacteraceae bacterium, assembly GCA_902584995.1. Classification (GTDB taxonomy): domain Bacteria; phylum Pseudomonadota; class Alphaproteobacteria; order Pelagibacterales; family Pelagibacteraceae; genus Pelagibacter. The sequence continues at coordinate 392 of CACICF010000023.1, read as the reverse complement.
AATCTTTTAAATTTTTGGTCTATCACCACTCTTAAAATCTTGGATTGTGTTTCAAGTGGAATTTCTGTAACTTCATCAATTAATAATATCCCTCCAGAGGCTTTTTCGAGCGCTCCATAAAAAATAGAACCATCTCTCTTCTCTTCACCGAATAACTCCATTTCATATTTTTTAGCATCTAATAGTGCACCATTAATTACAATAAATGGACCATCTTTCCTTTTTGAATTTTTGTGAATTTTTCTTGAAATTAATTCTTTACCTGAACCAGTAGGTCCACTTATAAAAATTCTACTTTCTGATTTTGATAATTTATTTATTTGATCTTTAATTGATAGAATATTTGAACTTTTGCCCACTAATTCAAAGGTATGAAAAAGTTTTGTGTTTAA
>CACICF010000022.1 GCA_902584995.1 uncultured Pelagibacteraceae bacterium | reverse complement strand
TGCCATTAACAACTATTTTTATTTTATTTTTTTTATTCATATACTATAAGTCTCAAATGAGTAAAATAATTATTATTAATGGACCCAATCTTAATCTATTAGGAGAGAGAGAACAAACTCAATATGGTAGCAAGGACTATAATTATCTTATGGACATTTGTTTAAATAGAGCAAAAGTTTTAAATATCGAATTAGAAATGAAACAATCTAATATTGAAGGTGATATAGTGAACATTATCCAGGATGCTAGGAAATATTACGATGGAATGGTTATTAATGCAGCAGGATATAGCCATACGTCTGTTGCAATTAGAGATGCTTTAAGTATTTTTAAAAAACCTATAATTGAACTTCATATTTCAAATATATACAAAAGAGAGAATTTTAGACATAAGTCTCTTATAAGTGGTGTTGTTACTGGCATTATATGTGGGTTAGGAATAAACGGCTATATTTTAGCCATAAATTCTATGCATGAAATCTTACAAAATGAAAATAAATAAAAATATTATTAAAGAGTTAAATGATTATTTAGATGAGTTTAATCTTACGGAAATAGAATATACAGAAAAAGATATTAAGGTTAAAGTTTCAAAATTGAGATCTTCTAAAAATAATGAAACCATTGAACCAATTGTTGTCAAAAATTTTAAAAAAAAAGAAGTTTCAATAGATAACTCCAAAAAAATTACTTCCCCTATAATTGGTACTGCTTATCTTGCTCCTGAACCAGGTGGTAAAAAATTTATTGAAATAGGTCAGAAATTAAAAAAAGGTGACACAGTAATGATTGTTGAAGCTATGAAAACAATGAATCATGTTCCAAGTCCAATGGATGGAGTAGTTAAGGAAATTAGTGTTGAAGATGGACAACCTGTAGAATTTGGTCAGACTATCGCGACACTAGAGTAAATTAATGTTTAAAAAAATACTCATAGCTAACAGAGGTGAAATAGCAGTACGTATAATAAGAGCATGCAAGGAGTGGGGAATTTCAACTGTCGCTATTCATTCTGATGTTGATAGAGAGAGTATGCATGTCAGACTAGCTGATGAAAGTATTTGTGTTGGTCCTCATCAACCAACTTTAAGTTATTTGAATATACCCGCTATAATGTCAGCTATAGAACTTACTGGTGCAGAAGCCGTACACCCTGGATATGGATTTTTATCTGAGAATTTTGAATTCGCAAAAATGTTAGAACACAATAATATAAAGTTTATTGGTCCATCATCTAATTTAATTAAGATGATGGGTGATAAAATTGAAGCAAAAAAAGTTGCAAAACAATATGGTCTACCCGTAATTGAAGGCTCAGATGGTGGTGTTAAAGACCTTTATGAGGCAAAAAAGATATGTGAAAAAGTTGGGTTTCCAATTCTTATAAAAGCATCTGGTGGTGGAGGTGGAAAAGGAATGAAAATTGTAAATAAAGAGGAAGAATTTAAAAATCTTTTTTTAACTGCAAAATTAGAAGCTAGAAAGTTTTTTGGAAATGACGAAGTTTATATTGAAAAATTTTTTCAAAATCCAAGACATATAGAGGTACAAGTTTTATCTGGTAAAAATAGAACAGTTCACTTACATGAAAGAGATTGTTCCGTTCAGAGAAGACACCAAAAACTCATAGAGGAGACCCCAAGTCCGGTTTTAAATGATGATATTAGGAAAGATCTTTTTGAAAAAACTGTAAATATGGTTAGTCAAATTGGTTATGAAGGAGCGGGAACAGTTGAATTTATTTACGAGGATGGAAAATTTTATTTTTTAGAAATGAATACTAGAGTGCAAGTTGAACATCCAGTAACTGAAATGGTAACAGGAATTGATATAATTAAAGAGCAAATATGGATTGCTTACTCAGGGAATACAGCATTACAACAGAAAGATGTAAACCCTAGAGGACACGCAATAGAGTGTAGAATAAATGCTGAGGATCCAAGTAATAACTTTCAGCCTTCACCAGGTAAAATAGGCATGTGTCATCAACCGTCTGGCTTTAGAACTAGAGTAGATGGATCAATTTATCAAGGTTATAAAATAACTCCTTATTATGATAGTATGGTCTGTAAAGTTATTACTCATGGAAGAAATAGAGAGGAGGCAATTCAAAGAATGTTAAGATCTCTTGATGAATTTGTAATTGATGGAATAACTACTACAATAGAGCTTCACAAAGTATTACTTAAAAACAACAAATTTATTAAATCCAATTTTAATGTTAGCTGGCTAGATAATGAGAAAGTAATTTAACTATAACATTTTTTTAACCAAACATCATAGACGGGATGATCGAATGGTCTTATCGATGGACTTGAAGCAAATGTCCAATCATTAAAAACAAATACTTTATCATTGTTATTCATAGTATTATCTTTTACTTGCATATACGCAGTTACTTCTGGATCATCATCAAATTCAGAATTATAGCATTTTAAAACTTTGATACTTAAATTTTGAAAAGAAAATTCTTCTCCAACTTGGATTTTAATATTTGTATTTTTTGAACTTACCTTATCAAGAACACTTAGTTCAGCAATTTTTTCACTTTGATAAACAGACTCAGCAAATAAATTGTCTATTACAAAGATAGATAAAAATATGATTAGTAAAATATTAATTTTTCCAAGTTTTATATTTTTTTTTATTAACATTATTATACTTTTTAGGATGGTATGAGTTGCTTGATCCTGTTTGATTAGGCAAATGTACTTTTTGCCATCCATATTTTTTCAAATTATGAACATTTTCTATTTTGTTATTCATATGGTGCATCCATGAATACCATTCATTAGGAATTTTTGATGCCTCAACATCTCCATTATATATAACCCATCTCCTACCGGATTTACTCTCATAATATTTATTTCCATTTTGATCTTCTCCAACAAATTTTCCAGAAAACAATATTTGCAATCTTGTTCCTATAGTCTGCTGATTCCACCATGTGAAAATTTGCTTAAATATTGTCAACATAAAAAATTTTTTTTTTCAATTTAAAATTGTAAAAATTAAATTAGACTAAAATTTTAAATTTCTATATACATAATATCTTTAAGATTCAATTTATAAATTAATAAGGAAATTAAATGGCAAAATTTTTAGTTGAAACATATTACACTTGTAGTTTTAAAGTAAGTCACTATCTCGATGATATTGATGAAAAAAATCTACAAAATATAGAGAAAAGAGACGATGGTAAATTTGAAATACTTGATGTCAAATTAGACAGTAGAAAAACTAAAAATTTAGAAAAAATTGAAAAAAATAAGATAAATGTTGTTGAAAAGGACCTGCCACAGCCTGAGCAAAATAATAATTTAAAAATTAACCAAGAAATTTTAACAAAAAATATAAAAGATACTAATGGAAGAAGATTTAGTATGCCGGACAGAAGAAAAGGATACATCCAAAAAGCATCTATTGGAGACCATAAAGTATATTTGCATACCGGGGAGTATGAGGATGGTAAAATAGGTGAAATATTTATAGACACAAGCAAAGAAGGTGAGCTTGTAAAAGCTACAATGAATAACTTTGCTATAGCAGTTTCTCTTGGATTGCAATATGGAGTTCCTTTAGATGAATTTGTAAACGCCTTTGTAGATACTAAATTTGAACCATCTGGAAAGGTATTTGGAAATGACAGAATATTAAGTGCTACATCAATTTTAGATTACATATTTAGAGAATTAGCAATATCATATTTAAATAGAGAGGATTTGGCTCATACACCGTCGATTGGTGGATCGGATGCTATAGATGAAGTTGGCGCAGATGAAAATAGTGATGATAAAACCCAATTCTTAAAACTAGTAAAAGATATCACTAGCAAAGGATTTGTGCGAAGCAATTATAAAAAAAAATTTGTTGATTTATCAGATATAAGAATAAATCTTAAGGGAAAAAAATAATTATCTTTTTCTCTTAAAGGCTAAATTTAGCTCATTTAATTGTTCATTTGAAATTTCGGAAGGTGCATTCATCATCAAATCTTGTGCATTTTGATTCATTGGAAACATTGTAACTTCTCTTATATTTTTTTCATTAGCTAGTAACATAACTATTCTGTCAATTCCTGGCGCTATACCACCGTGTGGTGGAGCTCCATAGCTTAGTGCATTAATCATCCCACTAAATTTGTCATTAACTTCATTTTTTGAATATCCAGCAATATCAAATAATTTATACATTAATTCAGGAATATGGTTTCTGATAGCCCCTGATGATAATTCTATCCCATTGCATACAATATCATATTGATATGCCTTAAGATTCAAAGGATTTGATAAATCTAGGTTTTTTAAATCACCTTGAGGCATAGAAAAAGGATTGTGACTAAATTTAATTTTTTTTGTTGTATCATCTATTTCATACATTGGATAATCAACAACCCAACAAAATGAAAAACATTCATTATCTATTAAATTAAGATCTTTAGCTATTTTATTTCTTGCAATACTTAATATTTTTTCTACATCATCTTTTTTTCCACAAGAAAGAAATACCGTGTCACCAATAATTGCATTGGTTTTTTTCATGATTTCTAATAAAGCACTCTCTGAAAAAAATTTCCCAATTGGTCCTTTTGCATTAATTTTATCTCCTTTTTCCAAGATGAAATATGCAAGACCAGAAGAACCCTGATCTTTAGCCCATTTATCAATTCCATCAAAAAAACTTCTAGGCTTATCTAAAGTGTTTTTAGCAACTAGAGCTCTTACTATAGAACCATTTTTTACTAACTTTTTGAAAATTTCAAATTTGACATCATCTCTCTCAAAAATATTTGTTAAATCTGAAATTTCTAATGGATTTCTTAAATCTGGCTTATCAGAGCCGTACCTAAGCATCGCATCTTCATATGTAATTCTTGGAAACTTTTCATGAAGAATTTTTTTATCACTGAATGTTTTAAATAATTTTAAAAATAATGTTTCTATAACCTTAAATATATCTTCTTGATCAACAAAAGACATTTCAACATCTAATTGATAGAATTCACCAGGACTTCTATCAGCTCTAGCATCTTCATCTCTGAAACATGGAGCAATTTGGAAATACTTATCGAAACCAGAAACCATTATAAGTTGTTTAAATTGTTGAGGAGCTTGTGGTAATGCATAGAATTTTCCCAAATTTAATCTACTAGGTACAAGAAAATCTCTTGCTCCCTCTGGGCTAGATGAGGTTAAAATCGGAGTTTGAAATTCTAAAAACCCAAATTTTTGCATCTCATTTCTAATAAAAGAGATTACTTTTGATCTCAAAATAATATTTTGATGTATTTTTTTTCTTCTTAAGTCTAAAAATCTATATTTTAGTCTTATTTCCT
>CACICF010000021.1 GCA_902584995.1 uncultured Pelagibacteraceae bacterium | reverse complement strand
CTAATATAGATCAAGGTACATTAAACAAGGAACAATATAATGCTGTTAAAGCTTCTCATGGAAGTCAAATAACTTTTATTTGGGGACCTCCAGGAACAGGTAAAACATATTGTATTTCTAAAATAGTCGAGTCTTTTTATTTATTAAAAAAAAGAGTTTTAGTTGTTTCTAATACTAACTCTGCCGTTGATATTGTCATTAAAGAACTATGTGTTCGTTTGCATAATAAAGATAAGGATTTTGATAAAGGAAGTGTTTTGAGATATGGCGATATAATTAATGAAACACTTAAAAATAAATATGGAGATTATGTTAATGTAGATTTAGCTGCTGAAAGATTGAGCAAAGAATTAGTAGATAAAAAAAATTTAATTTTGAAAGATATTGAAGTTTTAAGGGAGAAAGCAAAACCTCATTTAAAAATTGTTACAGCTTTTAAAGATATAGATAGATTATACGGCCAAAATAAAAAAGATTTAAATAAATTAGCAAAATTAAAAGGATTTTTAAATGATTTTCAGCATAATATTAATCAATTAGAAAAAAAAATAAAAACTAATAAAAAAGCTTTAGAGGAGTCAAAAAATAGGACTGTAATTGGAAAATTATTTAAAAAGGGACCAGAATTCTATCAATCAAAAATTATTTCTGACTCTAATAAATTAGACGAATTTAAAACTAATAAAAAAGAATTTCCAAAAGAAATTAGTGAAATAGAAAGAAAATTGAGTGATGTTAAAAAACAAATATCCAGAAGTGAAAATTTAACAAAAGGTAAAAATTTTGATGTTGAAGAAAAAAAATTAAAAAAATTTACTGACCAAATTGATGTAGAGGATATTAAAGTACTAGAAATTGTAAAACAGATAGAGCAAGTTAAAACAGAAGTTTTAAACAATTGTAGAGTTTTAGCAGCAACTTCCACTAAAGTTTATTTAAAACCAGAAGATTTCAAAAATTTTGATGTTGTTGTTGTAGATGAAGCTTCAATGTTAATTTTGCCAAATGCAGCTTATGTAGCTTCTTTATCAAAAGACAAAGTTATTTTTGCAGGTGATTTTAGACAAATTCCTCCAATAATAAGCGATAAGGACAGTGAGCTTGTAAAAAGGTGGGTTGGAAGAAGTATATTTGATGAAGTTAAAGCTGAACAAATAATAGAAAAAAAAGCAAAAAATTTTGTAACTTTAACAAATCAATATCGTATGAATAAAAAGATATGTGGAATAATTAATAAACATTTTTATGACGGAAGATTAACTACAGATGACAGCGTAAAAGTTACCAAGAGTTACCCAAAATTACTAAATGATAATTTAATTTTAGTAAATACTGCAAAGGCATATCCTTTTGTAAACATGCCAAAAAGAAGTTTTTCAAGATATAACATTATTCATGCATTAGCTGTAAGAAATTTATGTAATTTCCTAAATGAAAAAAAAATTATTACAGACACAGACTCTGTAGGCGTAACATCACCTTATAGATATCAAACATTGTTAATCAAGGATGCATTAAAAGAATTGAATTTGACTAATGTAACTTGTGGTACTGTTCATAGATTTCAAGGAGATCAAAAAAATATTATAATTTACGATATACCTGATAGTCATGGTGAATTTCCTGGTAAATTTATTAAAGCAACAACTATAGCAGAAGATGGAGCTAAAGTTATGAATGTTGCTATGAGCAGACCAAAAGACATATTAATCATTTTTGCAAATTTAGAGTTTCTAAATCAAAATCTTCAAGAGACATCAATATTAAGAAAAATTTTTTTTGATATACAAAATAAAGGTACAATTATTGATATTAACGAAATACTCAATTTAGGCCCATTTAATTTACCCAAAAAACCTACACATTCAGTCTCACCAAAAGTTTTATTTGATGAAAAAAATACAGGTGTGTTTGATACAAAAAATTTTGAGGCAATTTTTGAAAAGGACATTGAAAAAGCTAAAAAATATATTGTTATTTTTTCAGCATTTTTAACAGAAAAAAGAGTTGCTCATTGGGGAGATTTAATAAGAAAAAAAATTAGTGAAGGAGTTCAAATTAGAGTAGTAACAAAAGGACCTGCAAACCAATCTAGTTTCAAGGATTCTGCTGCAAAGGGAATCAAGCATTTATTAAAATTAAAAGTAATTGTAGATTTAAGAAAAGATATTCACCAGAAAATGATTTTTATTGATGATGATATATTATGGTTTGGCTCACTAAATGTTCTTTCTTATACTGGTGATACGGATGAACAGTTAATTAGATTTTTTAGCAAATCATTTGTAAATTTTACGGCGAAACAACAACTTTATAAGCTTTCGAATTTTGATGATAAAAAGAAAGAGTCTATAGTATCTCATTTGTCAAAACGTGAAAATAATTCTTGTTTAAAATGTGGAGGTATTACTGAAGTTCTTTTCCGAAGAAGAGATAGGGCTCCATTTTTGACTTGTATAGATGGTAGTTGTAAAAATACTCAAGATTTATCAGATACAAAAAAATCAATTAAAAATAAAAAAAGTTTAAAAATAGAGGAGGGCATAGAAGAGGAAACAAGATATTGTCCTGAACATAAAGAAAAAGTATTGCTTAAGCTAAGAAGAAATAGGTGGGGTAAACTTTTTTATGGTTGTACAAAATATCCGAAATGTAAACATGCGGAAAATCCTTAAAAGAAAAAAATATAAACAAAAAAACCAATTATACCAATAGTAATCAATAAATCAGGTAGACCTCTTATTTCGTCTGCCCAATTAATTTTTCTTTTTGATGATGTTTCATAAATTTCTTCCTTAGCGTGTCTTTTTTCTTTTTTTTTAAGCGGCTTTTCCTCATAAATATCTTCGTTTGATTTATTAATAATTTTTAAATTAGGTTTACCAAGTTTTATTTTTGTACGAGGTTTATTTACTTCAGAAGCTAAAGATATAGATTTCGTTAGGAAAATTCTTTCATTTTTTCTTTTATGACAATAAGCTTGTAAATATATTCGACCTTTTTCTTTAAATTTTTTAAATGGACTAATTTCACGTTCTGTAATTTCTTCATTATAATCGCTGTTGTATTCAATAAAAATTCTTTTTTTATCACTGATAGCTTTATCAATACATTTGTGAATACCAGATACGCTGTCATAGGTTTTAACTTCTTCAATGTTTTCCTCTATATCGTCCTCGATTTCTTCTTCAATATCATCATTCACATCATCAACTTTAATCCCAAAATCTTCAGTTTCCTCATCAATTTTTTGTCTTTTATTTTTTTTTAATTTAACAGCTTCACTTGGCTCATTTTGTACTCCACAGACATGAGTTTCCTCAGTAGAGACATCGAAAGCAACCCATTGGCCCGCAGGCATTTGTCTAATACTTATTCTCTGACCGCACTTATTGCAGGGTTTTGTATAGGACATTAGTAATGTTATCATGAAGTTAGGAAACTTTGATAAAAAAAATATCATTTATTGAACACAATTATGTCTGAATCAAACCATCTAATGATGTTATTGCTATTAAGTGAAATTAATTAAGTTCTTTTCTGTCTTCTTTATTTTATTTTTGATCTCACTACATACTTTTTCTTCAGCAGATAATAAAATGTTCATTTGTAAACCTATTGCTGCAAGTGTTAAACTATCTGATGGAAAGTTTTATAATGAAACTATTGCTGACAAAACCACCCCTTTAATTGATCAATTATCAATATCACAATTTCAATTAAATAATGAGGAAATTTATTACAAAAATAATAAAGACAGAGAGTTCGAGAAACTTATACCTTCTAATTACTTTACAATTAAAGAGTCAAATAATGAAAAAACGAATCTTTTTTTTGAGATATGGAATGTATTTTCACAATGGGATGAAAAATTAAATCTAAAAGATTTTAAAACTTATATTTATCCATATAGAACAAGTAATGATGAATATTATGATCTCTCAATGAAACGTATTAGTATTCATAATGAAAATTTCAAAACTTCAGAAATTACAGTGCCAATTACTCAAGATAGACCTTCTTATTGGATTGAAAGATCATGTGAGGTTGAAACAAAAGTAGAAGAAGTCGAGTATTTTTTTGATAAATCCTTTGGCAAAAGTCTTTCTTAGCAATAAAATTTTTATAACTAAATTTTTTCGTTAAAATTTACTGACTCAGCTTTACCTCGAGCTATTTTATCTACTTTGTCATTAAGTTTATTTGATGAATGTCCTTTAACCCATTCCCACCTAATCTTTTTTTTATTTTCCAATTTATCAAGCATTATCCAAAGATCTTTATTTTTTACTGGATTTTTTTCAGCTGTCATCCAACCATTATTTTTCCATTTATGTATCCAAACTTCAATTCCATTTTTTACATACATAGAGTCTGTAATAATAGTAAGTTCGTTTTTTTTAACAGTTCCTATTGATTTTATTACTGCAATCAATTCCATCCTATTATTTGTTGTGTACTCCTCAGATCCAGAAATTACCTTTTGCTTATTGTTTTCAATAATTATTGCAGCCCATCCCCCTTTTCCAGGATTACCTATACAAGATCCATCAGTATAAATTTTAATCATATTTTGTATAATCTTTAAAAGAATTAATATTTTTATGATAATTCAATTTATCTAAATATTCCAAGGGATCTTTAATTTTAATTAATGCTTTTTTTGGGGTATTTAAATAATCATATGATCTTGTGAGAAGATATCTTAAAGCTGAACCACGACATAAAGTGTTAAAATTACTCTTTTCTTTAGCATTTAATTTACGTATTGATTGGTAACCTTTTAGTAATTGTGAAGATTTATTTTTGTCTAAAACAAAAACTTTATTTTTTTTTTTAAAACATAGTGCATTCACACATGTAGCTAATTCATAGGCTAAAAAATCATTTGCAGAAAAATAAAAATCAATAAATCCATAATATTTTTTCTTATAGAAAAAAATATTATCAATGAATAGATCACTATGAATTATTCCATTAGGCATATTTTTTGGCCATTTTTTCTTGATATCGACTAAGTCATTTCGCATAGTATTTATTAAATTACTCGAAATTTTATTAATTCTTTTATCTATTCTATTTAATAAAGGTCCCCACGAATTCACCGATAATGAATTTTTTCTGTACAATCTTAATTTTTTAGCAGCTAAATGTAACAGAGCTGCATTTTTTCCAACTTGGAAACAGTCTTTATTTGTTAGTTGATTTTTATCTTTTCCCTCTAAAAAACTTACTAAACATGCAGTTTTATTTTTAATTTTGAATAAATATTTACCTTTTTTATTCTTAATCGGCTCTGGACATTTGATTTTATTTTTGGATAAACCAAACATAAGATTCATAAAAAAAGGTAAATCTTTTTTTTGAACTCTTTTTTCAAAAATAGTCAGTATTATTTTTTTTTTATTTGTTTTTATTAAGTAATTCGTATTTTCAATTCCTTTTTTTATGCCCGAAAAAGATACAATTTTGCCAATATTAAAGTTTTTCTCGATTAAGCTTAAATCGCTTTGATTTATCCTTGTATATACGGCCATTAATTTAATTTTCCTGGAATTTTAAATGTTACGTCTTCTTTGACTATTTCAACTTCCTCTATTTCTACAGTAAATTTTTTTTTAATATTTTCTATGAATTCATTAACTAATACTTCAGGAGCTGAAGCACCAGATGAAATACCTATTGTTTTGCATTTAGATATTTTTTCAAGTGGAAAACTACTTTCTGAATGAATTAATTCGGCATGTTCACACCCATTATTTTTGGCTACTTCTACCAGTCTAACTGAGTTAGATGAATTCCTACTACCAATCACAAATAGATTATCACACTCTTTTGCAATCTTTTTTATTGCTGCTTGTCTATTTGTAGTTGCGTAACAAATATCATCTTTTTTTGGCTCGTGAATATCAGGA
>CACICF010000020.1:5000-6419 GCA_902584995.1 uncultured Pelagibacteraceae bacterium | reverse complement strand
GTAAACGATGTGTGTTAGACGTTGGAAATTTATTTTCAGTGTCGCAGCGAAAGCATTAAACACACCGCCTGGGGAGTACGACCGCAAGGTTAAAACTCAAATGAATTGACGGGGACCCGCACAAGTAGTGGAGCATGTGGTTTAATTCGAAGATACGCGCAGAACCTTACCAACACTTGACATGTTCGTCGCGACTCTAAGAGATTAGAGTTTTCGGTTCGGCCGGACGAAACACAGGTGCTGCATGGCTGTCGTCAGCTCGTGTCGTGAGATGTTGGGTTAAGTCCCGCAACGAGCGCAACCCTCACTTTTAGTTGCCATCATTTAGTTGGGCACTCTGAAAGAACTGCCAGTGATAAGCTGGAGGAAGGTGGGGATGACGTCAAGTCCTCATGGCCCTTACGTGTTGGGCTACACACGTGCTACAATGGCATTTACAATAGGAAGCAAGATGGCGACATCAAGCAAATCCTAAAAAGATGCCTCAGTTCGGATTGTACTCTGCAACTCGAGTACATGAAGCTGGAATTACTAGTAATCGCGGATCAGCGCGCCGCGGTGAATACGTTCCCGGGTCTTGTACACACCGCCCGTCACACCATGGGAGTTGGTTCTACCTTAAGGCAAGGTTTTAAACCCTTGACTACGGTATAGTCAGCGACTGGGGTGAAGTCGTAACAAGGTAGCCGTAGGGGAACCTGCGGCTGGATTACCTCCTTTCTAAGGATGATTAAGGAATATTTCTTAATCTAAATAATTTAACAGGTTAATGTTGACCGTCCTCATTTCTCTTTTTAAAATTGTGTTTCTCCTTTTGCACAAAGGGGCCGGTAGCTCAGTTGGTTAGAGCACACCCTTGATAAGGGTGGGGTCGAAAGTTCGAGTCTTTCTCGGCCCACCATTTTCCGGGGGATTAGCTCAGCTGGGAGAGCGCCTGATTTGCATTCAGGAGGTCAGCGGTTCGATCCCGCTATCCTCCACCAAGAAACACTTAGTTATTTTATTCGTAAATATTTTTAAATTATTATCAATATCTATATCCGATTGTTCGTAGATTTGAACAATCAAATAATATTCGAAAAGATGAATATTAGAAAAATTTGATTCTACACAGAATTTTTTTCTGTGCATAAATCAAGCGTTTAAGGGCGTGTGGCGGATGCCTTGGCACTGAAAGCCGATGAAGGACGTGGTATACTGCGATAAGTTACGGGGAGCTGTATGCAAGTTTTGATCCGTAAATTTCCGAATGGGGAAACCTACCATTTTATATGGTACTTTAAACTGAATACATAGGTTTAAAGAGATAACCCGGAGAACTGAAACATCTAAGTAACCGGAGGAAAAGAAATCAATTGAGATTCCGTTAGTAGTGGCGAGCGAAAGCGGAACAGGCCAGTAGATTTATTAAAAAAATTT
>CACICF010000019.1 GCA_902584995.1 uncultured Pelagibacteraceae bacterium | reverse complement strand
TCACTAAAAATTAACGACATAAAAGCGCATATAGTTGTTATTACAGTATAAAAGATTGGCCATATCATTTTTCTTGTTGTTAAAATTAATATTTCAAATTTATGTTTATTTGGAAATTGTTCACTTAATTGTAAATATCTTGTACTCATATGAATATTCATCGCCATAGTTAAGATTAACATCAAAGCAATAAAATTTGATGAAATAACAGTAACTTTCCAGCCAATAAGTCCAAGAAATCCAACCATTAAGACAACAGAAAAGAAACAACTACTAATTGGTATTATTACCCATATTAATTTTCTAAAAACGTACCAAAGTGTAAAAATAATAAAAGCTAATACTCCTATACCAAAACTAACAATATCATTTTTTATAAAAGTCATCATATCGTCAGCTATCATAGGAATACCACCAAGATATATTTCATTATTTTGGTTATATAATTTTATAACTTCTCTTATTTCTAAAATATTTTGATGTCTTTCTTTTTTTATTTTATCCTTAAAAATTTCTAAATCCTTTCCTATTTTATTTTGTATTTCCTCATTATTCGGTTTTATATAAACAATTATTCCACTGGTTTTTCCATCTTCGCTAATAATAAAATTTCTAAACACAGGGCTATTCAAAATTTCATTAAACCCTCTTTCTTTATCTACATTTTCACTTTTTAAAGTTTTAAAATTTTGAATACGATCAACTAAACTATCATCGGTTACATCTAGCAATGGAATATCCAATAGCGTTATTACATTGTGAACCCAGCTCAAATTCTGTAATTCACTTTTTAGTTCCAAAAGATTTTTAATTGAACTTTCAGAAATCATTTCATTTTTTGGTGAGTAGGTGAGTACTAAAAATTCTTTTGCACCATATCTATTGTTAATTTCATTTAAATATTTTAGATCAGGATCATTCTCAAGTAATAATGTTTCTGAGCTAGCATCTAATCGAAAGTCTTTGGAAAAGTAAAATGCTCCAATTAATATTATTAAAAGTATTGATAAAACTAATTTTGGTTTTTCAATAATATTTTTTTGATAAAAATTAGCTAACATTTGATATTAGCTTTTATAATTTATATTAATTATTTTGAATATCCTTAAATTTTGTAAACATTTCCTCAAATTCAAGCATAATATTACCCGTTGGACCGTGTCTTTGCTTAAGTATCAGAAGTTCTGCTAAATGTGAGATTTCATTCATTTTAGCTTGCCATTCAGCATGTTCTACTGTTGCAGGTCTTGGTTCTTTATTTTTTAAATAGTATGCCTCTCTATAGACAAAAATTACTACATCTGCATCTTGTTCTATAGACCCTGACTCTCTTAAATCTGAAAGTAGAGGTTTTTTATCATCTCTTTGCTCAACTGCTCTAGATAATTGAGATAGTGCTAAAATTGGAACAGATAATTCTTTTGCAAGTGCTTTAAGTCCTTGGGTAATTTCAGATATTTCTTGAACTCTACCATCTTTAGTATTTGTTCCTTTCATTAACTGAATGTAGTCGATAACAACCATGTCAAGTCCATGAATTCTCTTTATTCTTCTTGCTCTATTACTTAGTGCAGCAATCGATATTGCTGGAGTTTCATCAATAAATAATGGAAGTTCAGAAATATTTTTAGATGTTTCAATAAATTTATCAAACTGATCTTCTGATATTTTTCCCCTTCTGATATCATTTGATTTTATCCTTGATTGTTCCGCCAAAATTCTTGTTGATAACTGTTCTGAAGACATTTCTAAAGAAAAAAAAGCTATGCAAGAATTTTCTCCTTTGTCCTGTAAGTTTTTTGCAGCATGAAATGCTATATTTGTTGCTAATGCAGTTTTTCCCATAGATGGTCGTCCAGCAATTATTATTAAATCAGATTTGTGCATTCCACCTAGTCTGTCGTCTAAATCTCTTAAACCTGAAGGGACACCTACAATGCCCTCCTCATTTTTATAGGCATTTGATGCCATTTCTATTGTTTGTCTCATTGCTTCGTCAAATTTTACAATAGAGGAGTTAAATGACCCTTTCTCTGCTAAATCAAACAATGATTTTTCAAAATTTTCAATAATTTGTTGTCCATCGTTATTTAAATCATTCAGTTTGGCAGTATCAATTATATTGTCAGAAATTTTTATTAATTCTCTTTTCACATATAAATCATAAATTAATTTAGAGTATTCTATACTTTGTCTTGTCGATGTTGAAAATTTTGTAATTTTTACTAAATAATCAGGAATATCTAAATCGTCTTTTTCATTTTCAAAGAAATTTTTTAAGGTAATAGGATTTGCTAACATACCTTTATAAATTAAATTTTCTATAGCTTTAAAAATTTTTTGATGCATGGGATCATAAAAATTTTTATTTGAAATAATAAGGCTAATTTCATCAAATATCTCATTTGTGAGTAGTATTGAGCCTATAATTGATTGTTCAGCTTCTATATTATTAGGAAGTTCACTTAATTTATTTTTAATTAAATTTAATGATTGAGACACACATGAATTCTACATTTTGATAAATAAATTTCAAATATTTAATTTTTCTGGGGAAAAATATGTATAATTATTTTGTTTCCTCTTGGGCAACAGTTTCTATTACAATATTTGTTTCAACCTCTGAATGTAAACTAATAGTGACTTTAAAATTCCCAAGTGATTTTATTTCTGTTAAAGGCTGTATTAAAGAAGGATTAATTTTAACATTATCAACTTTCTCTAAAATCATAGATATCTCGGTTGGTTTTACTGATCCATAAAGTTCATTATTCTCTGTACTTAACTTTTTTATCACATATTTTTTATTTTTTATCTTTTCATGAATTATTAATGCTTCTTTCTTTCTATCTTGATCTTTTTTACTTAATTCTTGTTTTATTTTTTCAACCTCTTTTATGTTTTCTTTTGAAGCAAAAAGAGCCTTTTTTTTTGATATTAAATAGTTTCTAGCAAATCCTCTTTTGACATCAATTATTTCTCCAATCGATCCTATTTTTTTAACATTTTCCAACAATATAACTTTCATTTTATAATAATGCTAAATTTCTTGCTCTTTTAATTGATAAAGATAATTCTCTTTGTTTTTTTTGACTAACAGAGGTAATTCTTGAGGGTAAAATCTTGCCATTCTCTGAAATATATCTTTTTAAAAGTTTGATGTTTTTATAATCAACAATTGGCGCTCCTTTTCCAGATAAAGGGCATTTTTTTTTGAATTTATATTTTTGATTTTGAAAAATACTTAGCTTTGCAAAATTACTTTGGTTAGATTTTTTTTTGTTATTTCTTTTTTTCATATTTATTTATCTGAGTTTTCTTTTTCCTCGTTCTTTTTGAAATAATCTGTATCCAAATCGAATTTTTTTACTTTTACAGTCAAATATCTAAGTAAATTTTTATCAATTTTTTCGTTTTTTTCCAGTTCACCTATAGTTTTTCCATTAGCTTTAATTTTAAAGTGAATATAATTTCCTTTTTTATTCTTTTTAATTAAGTATGATAAATTCATTAGTCCCCAATTTTCAAGCTTCACTACGTTACCATCAAACTTTTCTACAATTTTTGAATATTTATCCTCTATTTGCCTTAGTTGCGAAGGGCTAACGTCTTGCCTTGCTATAATTGTGTGCTCGTATAAGTTCATATTAAATCTTTTAAAAAAGAGAGGATATACTATTATAATTTTTTAATTACAATACAAAAAATAAGGTTTTTGCTTATATTTTCTATGTTTTCTGTTTTATTTCCAGGTCAAGGTTCACAATCAGTTGGAATGGGTAAAGAATTATATGATAATTTTGATTATGTAAAAAATTTTTTTGATGAAGCGGATGACAGCTTAAATCTTTCATTAAGTAAACTTATTTTTGAAGGACCAAAAGAATTATTAGATCAGACCGAAAATACACAACCAGCTATTTTTTTAGTCAGTTATTCAATATTCAATGTAATAAAAAAAGAAACTCCTTTTGATATAAATAAAGCCAATTTTTTCGCAGGACACTCTTTAGGAGAATATTCTGCTTTAGCTTGTTCAGATGTTATAAGTTTTAAAGAAACAATAAAACTTTTAAAAATTAGAGGTAGCGCAATGCAAAATGCAGTCCCAAAAAATGAGGGTGGAATGGTTGCTGTATTAGGAGAAGAAATAAAAAAAGTTGAGGAAATTATTGATAAACATAATAAGGAATTTGTTTGTTATTTAGCAAATGATAACTCTAATGGACAAGTTGTTATAAGTGGAAAAATTGAGGACATAAATAAGTTTATTATAGAGCTAAAAAAATTAAATATAAAAAATATTAAACTGCCAGTCTCAGCACCTTTCCATTGTCCGCTCATGAATTCAGCTACAAATATTATGAGCAAAAAATTAGGTGAAACCAAATTTTCTGCTCCAAATAATAAGATAGTTTCAAATGTTACAGCAGAACCATCAGATGATCCAAATAGGATTAAAGAACTTTTAATAAAACAGATTGAAAAACCAGTACGTTGGAGGGAGAGTGTAATAAATATGTTAAAACTAGGAAATAAAAAATTTATTGAAATTGGTCCTGGTAAAGTATTGTCAGGACTTGTAAAAAGAATTGATAGAAATGTAGAGTTAATTCAAGTAAACAACATTGATGATTTAGAAGTATTAAAAATAAATGATTAATTTAAAAAACTTAAATATAATTTTAACTGGTTCCACGGGTGTTATAGGAAATTCAATTCTTGATAAATTAATATCAGCTGGAGCAAACGTTTTAGCAACAGGTACTAATGAGCAAAAATTAAATAAAATTAGAGAAAATTACAAAAACCTGAATGTAGTAAAATTCGATATTTCCAATCATAAGAGCATAGATAAATTTGTTGAGGATTGTAGCAAAGTTTTTTCCAATAAAATTGATGTATTAATAAACAATGCTGGTGTCACTCAAGATAATTTATCTTTAAGAATGTCAGAGGAGGAATGGAAAAAAGTAATTAATATAAATCTCACCTCTACATTTTTAATTTCTAAAAGTGTAATAAAGAAAATGTTAAGACTCAAGAATGGTAAAATAATAAATATCACATCAGTTGTAGGCCATACTGGCAATATTGGTCAAGCAAACTATGCTGCATCAAAAGCAGGTATAATTGGAATGTCAAAAAGTCTTGCACTTGAGTATGGAAAAAAAAATATTACTGTAAATTGTGTATCACCAGGATTTATTATTTCAGATATGACAGCTAAAATAAGCGAGGAACATAAAGATTTTATGAAATCTAGGATATCATTAAACAAATTCGGTAATCCCGAGGATATTGCTAATACAATTGCTTTTATGAGTTCAAATTTATCCAACTATATAACTGGAGAAACTATACATGTTAATGGTGGTATGTATTTTAGTTGACAAAATAAATAAAATATTTATTAACGAATATATTAAAGGAACTAAATGTCAGACGAAATTTCAAGTAAAGTAAAAAAAATTGTAGCAGATCACTTAGGTATTGATGAAGCTAAAGTAAATGATGAATCAAGCTTTATTGATGACCTTGGTGCAGATAGTTTAGATACAGTAGAATTGGTTATGGCCTTTGAAGAAGAGTTTGGATCTGAAATATCTGACAGTGATGCAGAAAAAATTTTAACTGTTGGAGATGCAGTAAAATTTATTGAAAATAAAGCTAATTAATTTTTTTTACTTAAATGGCCGATAAAAAAGTAGGGGTGATTGTAATTTTATCTTCACCTTCTGGCGCAGGTAAAACTACATTAGTAAGAAAAATTTCGTCTAGAAATAATTTTAAAGTTTCTATTTCACATACGACCAGAAAACCGAGATTAAACGAGAAAAACGGTAAAGATTATTTTTTTATTAACCATAAAAAATTTAAATCACTTATACAGAAAAAAAAGTTTTTAGAACATGCTAAAGTTTTTAAAAATTATTATGGTTCTCTAAAAGAAACAGTAGTTGATAAACTTAAGAGAGGAGAAAATGTAATTTTTGATATAGATTGGCAAGGAACAAGACAAATAATTAATAAAAAGTTAAAATATAAAATAATAACTATATTTATACTACCTCCATCAAAAAAAGAATTATTTAATAGATTACTGAAAAGAGATAAAAAAGATAAAAAAATTGCAAGCGAAAGAATGAAACAATTTAAATCAGACGTTATGCATTGGAAAGATTATAATTTTACAGTTGTTAATGATAAAGTTGAAAAGTGTTATAAAGAAATAATTAATTTTATAAAAAAACAAAAAAAGCAAAATAAAAATTTAACTTATGATAAAAGACTTATCAAAAACCATATTAAAGAATTAATCAATTAATTTCTCATACTTTTCACAAATTTGATAATATGTAATATTGTCTAGATTTTGGGGTCTTAGATTTAAGTCTAAATTCAATTGTCTAGCTATATTCTGAAAGTCTTTAAATAAAAATTCTAATGGTTTTTTTATCATTTTACGTCTTTGACTAAAAAAAATATTGGTAACATGCTCTAAGTTTTTTGGATCTTTCAAATTATATTTTTCTTTTAATGGTGAAAAAACTAATAAAGTACTTTTTACTTTTGGTTGTGGTTTAAAGCTTGATGGCTCTATATCTATAATTTTTTCTATTTTCATTTTCCAATTTGATAGTATTGATAATCTTCCATAATTTTTTGTATTCGATTTAGCAATAATTCTATCAGCTACTTCTTTTTGGAACATAAGAACAAATTTTTTGCAAAAATTTTCTAGATTTTCAATTTTTATCCATTTTGCTAATATTTGCGTCGAAATATTGTAAGGTAGATTTCCAAATATTATTAATCTTTTGTTATAAAAATTTTTGTATGGAAATTTCATCATATCTTCATTTATTACTTTTATTTTGTCTCCAAATTTTTTTTTTAAATATTCAACTAATCTCACATCCTTTTCAATAACAATTAAATCTTTAGGATTCTTATTTAAAATCCTCTCTGTAAGTTTTCCTGTTCCTGGTCCAACTTCTAATATAACATCTTCATTACTTATATTTCCCAGATCTGTAATTTTATTTAATAAATTTTCATCATTTAAGAAATTTTGTCCTAGACTTTTTTTTGCAGAAAAACTCATTTAACTTTATCTAAAAAGTTTAAAGCATAAAATATAGATGACGGATCAGATATATTTTTTCCAATCATATTTTGATTAGGTCCATGATCTGGTGTAACTTTAATGAATGGCAATCCAATAGTAATATTTATCGCATTAAACTTAAATAATGTTTTAATAGGTGTTAGAACCTGATCATGATACATTCCAATAACAACATCAAACTTTTTAATATTTTTATCTAAAAAAAAAGTATCGGCAGCAAATGGTCCATCAACTATAATTTTTTTCTTTTTTAAATATCTTATTGAAGGAATAATTTCATTTTTTTCCTCACTCACTTTATCTATACTTTCACAATGAGGATTTAGACCGAGAATTGCAAAACTTGGTTTTATACCTAGTCTTAATTTATAAAAATTATTTATTTTTGTAACGTTATTAATTATTCTCTCTTTTTTTACAAATTTTGCTACATTCTTTATTGGAATGTGTGTTGATAAAGGATTTACCGCAAGCATTTTATTATATATTAGCATAACTGGCTGACTAGAATTAGTTTTATTAGCAATATATTCAGTTACTCCAGGAAATTTTTTTTTTAAAAAATGTCTTTTTGATATTGGTCCATTGATAAGACCATGAACTTCTTTTTTTTTTATTAATTTTAAGCTTAAACTAAAACAATTATTTATATAATTATTTGATTTCTCAGAAATGTTTTCGAATGTTTTTTTAAACTTATAATCTACATTAATTATATTTATCTTATTTTTTAAAGATTTATTTATATCGGAAATTTTATTAAGTTGTATTTTATATTTAAGATTTATTATTTGTCTTTGAAATAAGTCGTAGCTTCCTACTATTACAATTTTTTTTTTTATTTTTTTAAATTGTTTTGATTTAAAATATTTCATTAAAATTTCAGAAAATGTTGAGTTGGGCTCTCCCAGCACTATTAAAATTATTTTAGTACGCATCAATATCTAAATTTTTTTTCAATTTTTTAAAATGTATATTAGAAAAATTATTCAATTGTCTATTAGTTTCGCTATTTATTAATCTTTTTAATTGTTCATCTAAATCAATTTTTTGATTAAATTCTTTTTTATTGTTTAATTTTATTAAAATAAATCCATTGTTTAGTTTAATTGGTTTTGTAATTTCATTCACATCTAAAATTTTAATTTGATCTCTTATTTTACTTGATAATTGAAGTTCATTTACCCAACCAATTAAACCACCTTTCTTGGAAGTATTAGAAGTACTATAAATATTAGCTGTATTT
>CACICF010000018.1 GCA_902584995.1 uncultured Pelagibacteraceae bacterium | reverse complement strand
ACAATTCATAATTTGAACAAAAGAGAATGTGCAATTTCATTAAAAGAAATTTCAAGAGTTTCTAAGGGAAAAAGCTTTGTAACAGTTGATGCTTATAGAAATAAAATAGAAAAAGAGAGAATGTTTAAATGGAATTTAACAGCTAAAACAATTATGTCTGATAAAGATTGGGTGAAATTCTTTAAAAAAAACGGATATAATGGTGATTATTATTGGTTTGTCCCTTAAAATGAAAATATCTGCAAAAATTGTAAGTCAAATTTACTATCAAATTTTAAGAATAAGAGAAATAGAAAGCAGAATATCAAAAGAATATACAGAATGGAAAATGAGATGTCCCGTTCATCTGTCAATTGGTCAAGAAAGTGTAGCAGCACCTCTGTCAGTGTTATTCAAAAATAAAAAATATGAAGTTTTAAGCGGCCACAGAGCTCACGCACATTATTTAGGTAAAGGAGGCAACTTATTCAAACTTATTTCTGAAATTATGGGAAAGTCAACGGGGTGCAGTGGAGGAAGAGGAGGCTCGATGCATTTGATAGATAAAGATGTTGGCTTTTTACTTAGTACTGCAATAGTAGCGAATTCTATACCAGTTGCTGCGGGTGTTGCTTTATCAAAAAAAATTAAAAAGGAAAAGGGTTTAGCATTAGTTTTTTTTGGAGATGGAGCAATTGAGGAAGGCGTATTTTACGAAACAATAAATTTTTCAATAATCAAAAATCTGCCAATAATTTTTATTTGTGAGAATAATAAATATTCTGTTTATTCAAATTTAGATGTAAGACAGCCTAAAAATAGAAAAATTCATAAAATGGTTGAAAAAATTGGTATTAAAAGTGTATTTTCAAATGGCCTAAATGCAATAGAGATATATCAAAAATTTTTATACGCCAAAAATTATGTTGAACGAAAAAATAAGCCGATATTTTTAGAAATTAATACCTACAGGTATTTAGAACATTGTGGCCCATTTGATGATGATAATTTAAAATATAGACCTAAAAAAGAGATTGATTTTTGGAAAAAAAATGATCCCCTAACTTTTTTAGAAAAAAAATATGATAAAATTCTTAATAAAAAAAAAATTAATAATTATAAAAATAAAATATCTAATGAAATAAATTTAAGTTTTAATAAAGCAAAAAGAAGCAAATATCCTAAAAGTTCCATTAAAGATAAAGAAATTTATGCCTAAATTTAAATATATAACTTATGCTGAAGCTATAAATGAAGCTCTCGATTTATCATTAAAAAAAGATCCTAACTTATTATGTTATGGCCTTGGAGTTTCAGATCCAAAAGAAGTTTTCAATACTACTAAAAATCTACAAAAAAAATATTCATCCGAAAGAGTTTTTGATATACCGTGTTCTGAAAACGCACTTACAGGTGTAGGAATTGGTTGTGCTATAAAAAAATGCAGAGTTGTAATGACCCATCAAAGGTTAGACTTTTCTCTTCTTTCCTTAGATCAAATAATAAATAATGCTTCAAAATTTTATTATATGTTTAATAAAAAAATTAGAGTACCAATCACTATAAGAATGATTGTTGGCAGAGGTTGGGGTCAGGGTCCAACGCATTCACAATCTTTACAATCAATTTTTTCACATATACCAGGGCTAAAAGTTGTGATGCCATCTAACGCAAATGACGCAAAAAAGCTTTTAATTAGCAGTATATTTGATGATAACCCTGTAATTTATATTGAGCACAGATGGTTGCATGAGCAAAAAGGTAGGGTTGAAAAAGGCTTTACAAAAAAGAAAATTAGCAATGCAAATATTTTAAAAAGGGGTAAAGACCTAACTATAGTTGCAAGTTCACACATGACAACAGAAGCTATCATTGCAGGAAAAATTTTACAAAAAAATAATATAGCTGCAGAAATTATTGATTTAAGATCAATCAAACCATTAGATTTTAAAAAAATTGAAAAATCTATATCAAAAACAAAAAGACTAATTATTTTGGATTCAGGATTTTCATTTGGATCTATTGCGAATGAGATTATATCTTCAGTACATATAAGAAGTTATAAATTATTGAAACACCAGCCTATAAAGATTTCAATGCCAGACTGTCCAGTGCCAACAGGTTTTTCACTTACAAAAAATTTTTACCCAGATTACAAAAGAATTATTTTTGAATGTGAAAAAATGTTTAGCAAAAAAATTTCTTATGAAAAAAATAAAAACCAATTACATGATGTTCCAAATAAAGAATATCTAGGACCGTTTTAAAAATTATACTACTTTTTATGTTGGTATGTTAGTTTGTTTTTTGCTAAAAATTTATAGTTTTTTTGTATCCATTCGACTACATCATTAATACCATCATCAAGAGTAATAGTTGGTTTCCAATTTAAATTTTTAATTATTTTTTTTGAAGAAAGTTTGTAAAATTCATCTTTACCTATCCTGTCTCTTTTATAGTAAATAAATTTATTAAAATTTTTTGTCTTTCTTAAAATTTTAATTATTTTTTTTACTAAATCTATTATTGAGATATAGTTACTTGTTGAGATATGGTAAGTTTCTCCTGTTTTTCCATGTTGTAATATTTTATATAAGGCCATGTTTACATCATTAATATGTATAAAAGACCTAAAAGTTAAACCATTTCCGTCAATTGGAATTTTTTTTTTCTTTATTAAGAGGATTATTGTTTTAGGAACGATTCTATATAGTTGTTGATAAGGGCCGTATACATTTGCTGCACGAGTGAAAATTATAGGAAATTTTTTATATTTATTCATTAATTTCATATGAGTATCAGCTGATGCTCTAGATAATGCATAAGGCGTTGATGGATTGAATTTTGCTTCTTCACTCAATTTTTTTTTATTATTTCCATAAACTTCAGGGGTAGTAAAATTTATAAATTTTTTTAAATATTTCTTTTTTAACAAAAAATTTACAATCTTTACTGTAGATAAAAAATTGGTTAAATACCAATCTAAAGGTGATTTCCAACTTTCATTCACCATACCTTGTGAGCTAAAATTTATAATAATAGAAGGTTTATATTTGTTTAATAATTTCTTTATAAGATTGAAATTTTTGTTTATGTCTGCTCTATAAAATTTAAAATTTTTGATATTTTTATTTTTTTTATATTTTAAGAAAATATTTTTATTTTCTTTAGATCTACTGATTCCAACAACAAAGAGTTTTTTATCTAGTAAAAAATCGACAAAATTTGAACCTGAAAATGAGTTTGAACCAATTACAAATATATTATTTTTCATAAAATTTATTAATTAATTTTGATATTTTTTTTATTAAATTTGATTTCAAACCTGGACCGCTAGGTAAATAAAAGACTTTTTTTTCAAAACCAGATGAATTGCTAAATATTTTTTTTGTTTTTTTTATTTTTAAATATCTAACTTTATCGAAAGTTGGGCTGTATAGTCTTGTTTCTACATTTTGAGATTTTAAAAATTTTACAATTTTATTTCTATTATTTGAGAGAAATTCATTATAAACAGGTCTGTCTCCTAATTTTGGGTTTATGTTGGCTGGATATATAAATTTGGAACTTTTTTTTAATAATTTTTTGAAAAGATTAAAGTTCTTTAAGTTATTTTTAAGGTCTTTGTCGTATTTTTTAAGTTGAGCTATGCCTATAGCCGCATGAATATCGCTAAATTTAAAATTTCCACCATATTTATCCCAATTTTTAATATTTTGTATATCACTAAAACCATGTCTACGCATTGAAAGAATAATTTTTGCTAATTTAGAATTATTAGTTGAAACAAAGCCTCCCAATCCAGTAGTAAAAACTTTGGTAATTGATGTTGAAAATATTCCGGCATCACCAAATGTGCCAACATATTTATTTTTATATTTTACCCCGAATGCCTGAGCCGCATCTTCAATTAAGAATATTCTTTTTTTTCTAGCTATTTGTTTGATTTTATTTATCTCCATGACTCTACCATTCATATATATTGGAAAAATAACTTTTGTTTTTTTTGTGATATTTTTTTCAATCTCTGAAACACTTAATAATGGTCTACTTGGATCAACTTCGATTAGAACAGGTTTTAATCCCAATATTTTGCATGAATTAATAACAGAAATCCAACCTACATTTGGAATTATAACTTCATCATTATTTTTGAGGCCCAATGCCATAAACACTAGTACGTTTGCCATGCTCCCATTATTGACTGCAATTACATGTTTTACTTTAAGAAATTTTTCTATTTTTTTTTCAAATAATCTACAGTAATTAGATGTATCTATTCTCCCAATTTTTATAACATTAGAAATTTCTTGTTTAATTTTTTTCTTATCTAAAGCTGTATACCACCAAAGAGTTTTCATAATGAATGAGTTTTAAGTTTAATTCTGTTTACATATATTTATCATTATTGTAAACAATTCATAAATGAACCAACACAATAACATTTTTAAAAAATTTTATAATAATGGATTTATAATATACAAAATTAACAAAAAAAAATTAACGTTTATTAACAAATTAAAAGAAGAAATTTATAAAAAATTCAAGACTTCTTTTGCAGAAGATCAATTTGAAAATTTCCACAAGTATAATAGTTTTGAAAGCATAAATGGTACCAGAATGAAAATGATTAATTATATAAATACAAAAAAAAAATTAAAAAAAGACATATATCTTGCAATAAAACCTTTTTTTGACTCAATGATTGGACCTGATGTTGTGGTACAAAAAAATGTAAATTTAGCAATTCAAATGCCTTTTGATGACGAGAGACCATTGTTACATAAAGATACACCTCTTTCTTCTATGCACGAACTAGTTGTTTGGATACCTTTGGTCGATTGTAAAGATAGTATGTGCATGACAATGATACCAAAAAATAAGCATGATTTAATAAATTCTTTATTTAAAAAAAATGATGAAATCTTATTTGAAAAATACTCTAAAAAATTTGGTGTCACAAAAAATATTAAAGTTGGTAATGTATTAATATTCAACGCAAATAATTTTCACTATATACCTTTAAATATTACGAAATCAACAAGATGGTCATTAAATATAAGATTTAAAAATTTATTTACTCCATATGGGCAGAGGAATTTACTAGACTATTATGAGATAATAAATACTTCTTGTCTCACTAAAATGAATTCTTATTAAATAAAAAGATGAATAAAAATAATTTGCTTTTTTGTTATCCAGATACTTTATTTAATAAATTTTTACCTCAAGCTTTGCAGATAAGTATAATAAAAAATTTTATTTCTAAATTTGGTAAAGAAATTAGTTTTTATACTGGAGAAAATCATTTTACCTATAAGAAACTTGGTTTATTTAAAAAAAAATTACAAACCAAACCAAAAATTAATGGATTTGTTTTTTTTAGTTTTATGCAGTTTTGTTATGATAGAAAAGACAATATTAAAATTTTAGAAACTGCCTTAAAAAAAAAATATACAATATATTTTGCAAAGGAGAAGATAGTATTAAAAAATACTGATGATTTTAATAAGAAAAAAGAAGATTTATTCTACTATAAAAAAACTAATTCAGAAATTATTAATTTAATACTAGGGTCGTTTACAACATAATAGAATACTATTAAAGAAAGTTAATAAATAATTAAAATTAATTAATTTTTTTTGTAAATATTGTAAATTCTATACTTACGCGAGTTAAATCCGATTCGTTTAAACATCCTCCATGTAATAAATTATCATGGAAAACTACCAATGTACCTGGTTTAGAGTTTATCTTAAATAACTCAAGATTATTCTTTTCAGGTAAAAAAATAGGTTTGTTTTCCCCATCTTTAAATATGTAATCAAAGTCATATTTTGATTTTTGGGTATTTGGTATAACACCCAGCCCATTATTGCCTTCACACCATAAAGATATCCAGAACTTAATTCTTCTAGAATTTGGGGGTGTGTAATCATCATTAATATCCCAAAACCATTTATCTGCATGAACAGACCCAATATCTTTTGGACTCTTAGGCCTAACAATTCTCCAATAGATCTCCCCATGACCAATATTATTTTCATCCGAAATTTCAGCATCAGCATAAATACCTCTGATATTTTTAAACAAATTTGTTGATAA
Organism: uncultured Pelagibacteraceae bacterium; assembly: GCA_902584995.1. Classification (GTDB taxonomy): domain Bacteria; phylum Pseudomonadota; class Alphaproteobacteria; order Pelagibacterales; family Pelagibacteraceae; genus Pelagibacter. The sequence goes on along the minus strand of CACICF010000018.1, from coordinate 3,756 downwards.
AATTATTTTATAATCATTCAAAGATAATATTCTGTTTTTCATAGGCCATAATTTTTTATGATTTATTTGATCTGAAATTTTATGATAATCGTAAATTTGTACAAGCTCAGAATTATTAAATTTTTTAGGATAGTTAGTTAGCAATACTTTTTTCCAATGTAAATTTACCATGTTTCTTATTACTTCTAAATCCTCGGAGGATATATTACGAACAACAAAACCTTCTTTTAAATTTAGATGCTCATCTAGTTCTTGTTTTGTAAGATTTAACATATTAGTTTAAAAGGTTTTCTATATTATGATAAATAAAAAAAATAAAGATTTAATTTTTAAAGCAGCAATTCTAACTCAGCTAAAAAAAAAATTATTAATATCTAATATTAAATTTAATCAAAATCTGAGTAGAGGTCAGGTTTTGATTAAATTGTATTATAGTGGCATATGTGGTTCCCAGATAGGAGAAATTAATGGTGTAAAAGGAAAAGATAAATTTTTACCTCATTTATTAGGACATGAAGGAACCGGGATAATTGTAAATAAAAATAAACATGTAAAAAAATTTAAAGTAGGAGATAGAGTAATTTTGCATTGGCAAAAAAGTGAGGGGTATGACTCTTGTAGTCCAAATTACTATATGGGTAAAAAAAAAATTAATGCTGGAAAAGTAACTACATTTAACGAATTCGCGGTAGTTTCAGAAAATAGAATAACTAGAATACCTAATGGTATTTCTGAAAAAGAGGCAGTAATATTTGGCTGCGCTTTAACAACAGGATTCGGCGCAGTTGTATATGACGCAAAAGTTAAAAATAATAAATCAATTCTAATATTTGGAGCTGGTGGAATTGGTATAAGCATTATACAAATTTTGGCTTTAACAAAGCCAAAAAAAATAATAATTGTAGACTCAAATATTAAAAAGAAAAAATTGTTGAAAAAATTTAAGCAAAAAAATTTTATTCATTTCGATAATAATAATTACAACAAACTTAAAGAAAAAATTTTAAATACTAATGATGGTGATTATTTTGACTACGTTTTTGACACAACTGGCAATGGAAAAATTATAGAGTTAGGTTTAGATCTTATGCTAAAAAAAAGTAAATTGATATTATTGGGAGTACAAAATTTTAAAGAAAAAATTTCATTTAATACTCTGCAAATTGTTCTTGGAAAAAAAATAATTGGAAGTACTGGTGGCAGTGTCAATCCTACTAAAGATATTCCGCTAATTTATAAACTAATAAAAAAAAATAATATAAATTTAAAAAATTTTTATAATAAAATTTTTAAATTGTCCGAAATCAATAAAGCAATTAAGCATATGATACAAAAAAAATCTTATGAAAGAATATTAATTAAATTTTAATTATGAAATATAAAAAAGTTATTATCACAGGAAAATTTAATATTATTCATGCTGGTCACTTACGAATATTGGAGTTTGCTAAAAAAATATCAGAAAAGCTGATAGTGGGTGTTGTAAATGATAAATTAGCAAAAGATGAAGCTTTTATAAAAGATAAAATAAGATATTCAAATATTAAGTCGATAAAATTGATTGATGAAGTATATTTAATTAGAAACTCCATTGAAAACTTTATTCAAAAAATCAAGCCAGACGCTGTTGTTAAGGGATTTGAATATAAGAATAAATTTAATATTGAAAAAAAAATTATAGATAAAATCGGCGGAAAATTAATTTTTAGTTCTGGAACTGCAAATTTGTCATCGTCTGATTTATTAAAAAAAGAATTCTCCTCAAATTATATGACTCCAATTAAGGCTGATAATGATTATTTAAGAAGATATAAAATAAACAATAATAAAATTAAAAATACTATAAATTCGTTTAAAGGCCTCAAGGTATTAGTTATAGGTGATACAATCATTGATGAATATCAAGCTTGTGAGAGCATTGGTATGTCTAGAGAAGACACATCTATAGCGGTTAAACCAATTGAAAAAAGAAGGTTCTTAGGTGGTGCTGCGATTTTAGCTGCTCATGCATCTTCATTAGGGGCTAAAACAAAATTTATAAGTGTGATAGGTGATGATGATGAATATAAATTTTTAAAATCAAACTTAGAAAAAGAGGGAGTATTTGTTAATTTAATTAAAGATAAATCTAGAACAACAACAAAAAAAGTTAGATTTAGATCCGGTAATACCACCTTACTTAGGTTTAATGAATTTGATCAAAGTCCAATCCCAAACTTTATTGAAAATAAAGTTTTAAATTTAATAAAAAAAGAAATAAAAAAAATTGACCTGATAATACTTTCTGATTTTAGTTATGGAGTAGTTACAAAAAAATTAGTAGATACAATAAGTAAATTTAAAATAAAAAATAAAAATTTAATAATAGTTGGAGATAGTCAAAGTTCCTCACAAATTGGTGATATAACTAAGTTTTCAAATATAGATTTAATAACACCCACAGAATACGAAATAAGGTTAGGACTAAAAGATTTTTCTTCTGGACTAGTTGAATTAGGTTTGCAGGCAATTGCAAAAAATATATCAAAAAATATTATTATTACTCTCAACAAGGAAGGTATCCTGATACAGGAAGGAAAAGAAAAATTTTCAACAGATAAAATAGCATCTTTATCTAATGTTGTTAGAGATCCTGCAGGAGCTGGCGATTGTTTTTTATGCGCAAGTTCAATGTCATTTGCCTTAAATAAAAACTTATGGATTAGTTCATATATTGGATCACTTGCCGCTGCTATCCAAATTCAAAAAGTAGGAAACATACCTATAAAAAAAAATGAAATTTTAAGTTCACTAAAATGAATGCATTAATTTTATCAGCAGGATATGGCAGAAGATTAAAACCCATTACATTAACAAAACCTAAATGTATGATACGAGTTAAAGGTAAACCAATAATATCTATATGGATTGAAAACTTAATTAAAATTAATACAAAAAAAATTTTTATAAATACTCACTATAAGCATAAACTAGTAGAAAATTACCTAAAAAAAAAAAGATTAAACACAAAATTAGAAATTTTATATGAGCCGTCTCTTCTTGGAACAGCTGGAACTCTTATTAAAAATATGAAATATTTTATAAATTCAAATTTAATATTAGCCCATTGTGATAATTACTTTTTAGAAAGTTTGAGTAAAATAATTTCCTTTCATCACAATAGGCCAAAGAAATATTTAATGACAATGGTAGCATTTAAAACTAGAAAACCAGAAAGTTGTGGAATTATTAAAGAAAAAAATAATTCTATTATTAATTATTTTGAAAAAAAGAAGGGTCATAATGGCAATTTAGCTAATGGAGCAACCTATATTATTTCACCTGAATTGCTAAAAATTATAGATGATAATTTTAGTGATGCTAAAGATTTTTCAAACGATATTATTCCCTTCATTAAGGAGCATATATATGTCTATAAAACAGAAAAAATTTTTCAAGATATTGGAACTATTGAAAATTTGAATCAAATTAATAATTTCTAAAGTTTGTTTTTTAAAAATTATTCATATAAATAATTACCTAATATTTAATTTTTTTTTTAATAACTTTGACCAGTTTTTTTTAAAAAATAAAGATTTGTCATCAATAAATAAATCAAAACTTGGTTTTCCAAAATAAATTTTATGGTACTTAACTCCCCATTTTTTTAATTGTTTTAATGTAAAAGGCTTTATATGTTTTTTTACTTTTGATACGTTTCCATTGTACCTACCCATATATCTAGCAGTATATAATATTATATTAAATCCATTATTA
>CACICF010000017.1 GCA_902584995.1 uncultured Pelagibacteraceae bacterium | reverse complement strand
CATGAATTAAACTTTCTCAAAAATTAGTGTTGCATTTGTTCCACCAAAACCAAAACTATTAGACATAACTGTATTTAAAGTTGCCTGTGTTTCTGTGTTAGCAACGATTGGAAATTTTTTAGCCTCTTCATCCATTTCACTGATGTTGGCTGATCCAGCTATAAAATTGTTTTTCATCATAATTAAACAATATATAGCTTCGTGAACTGAAGCCGCTCCTAGTGGATGACCTGACAAAGATTTGGTTGAACTTATTTTTGGAATTTCATTTCCAAAAACATCTTTCACTGCATTTAATTCTGTTACATCTCCAACCGGAGTAGATGTTCCATGCGTATTAATATAATCTATTTTATTTTTTGACGTTGCCATTGCCATTTGCATACATCTAACCGCTCCTTCACCAGATGGTGCTACCATATCATAACCATCTGAAGTTGCTCCATAACCAGTTAATTCTGCATATATTTTAGCTCCCCTTGCTTTTGCATGTTCGTACTCTTCAAGAACAAGAACACCTGCACCTCCTGCAATTACAAAACCATCTCTAGTTTTATCGTAAGCTCTTGAGGCTTTTTCAGGCGTATCATTATATTTTGAGGAAAGTGCGGTCATTGCATCAAACATAGCTGTCATTGCCCAATGTATTTCCTCACTACCACCTGCAAATACAATATCTTGTTTACCCATTTGAATTAATTCCATTGAATTTCCAATACAGTGACCACTTGTTGCACATGCAGAACTCATCGTATAGTTAGTACCTTTAATTTTAAAAGGAACAGCAAGTGTTGCGGACGCAGTACTTGCCATTGTTCTTGGAACTATAAATGGTCCCATTAATTTAGGAGTTTTTGCTCTAGTTTTATCTGCTGCTAAAATAACATTTTCTATTGAAGGTCCGCCTGAACCCATTACTATTCCAGTTTTAAAATTACTTACTTCACTTTCTTCTAGTCCAGAATCTTCAATTGCTTCTTTCATTGCAATATAATTATAAGCTGATCCTGAGCCCATAAATCTAATTGTTTTTCTATCTATGTGATCTTCAAGTTTTATATTTGGCTTTCCATGGATATGACTTTTTAAATTGTGTTCTTTATATTCTTCGGAAAAAGAAATTCCTGACTTAGAATTTAGTAAGGATTGATGAACTTCTTCCTGATTATTACCTAAACAAGAAACAATTCCTAAACCTGTAACTACTACTCTTCTCATTATTTAAATAAACCTACTTTTAGACCATCGGCTGAGTAAATCTTTTTATCATCTGCGAGAAGAATTCCATTTGCTAAGCCAACAGTTGTTTCACCTTTAATTAATATTCTTTTCATATCAATTATATATGTTGCCATTTTGACATTCTTTAAAACTTCTCCAGTAAATTTTACTGTGCTTACCCCTAAAGCTCTTCCTCTTCCTGGGTTTCCAAGCCAACCTAAGTAAAATCCAACCAACTGCCACATTGCATCTAGACCTAAACATCCTGGCATAACCGGATCTTCTTTAAAGTGACAATCAAAAAACCATAAATCATCTTTAATATCAAGTTCAGCTTTCATCAATCCTTTGCCAAAAGCACCCTTATTTTCATCAATTTCAGTAATTCTGTCAAACATAAGCATTGGAGGAGATGGTAATTTTGCATTACCAGGGCCAAAAAGCTCACCATTTGCACAATCTATCAATTCGTCATAATTAAAGGAATTTTTTTTCATAAATTTGTAATCTTATTACTTGATTTACCACCATTATAATATAGATATTCTTTAGAATAATTATAATTAGTAATGGCTTACGCTGAGCAATACATTGAAAAATTAAGAAAATCAGGTCTTAGACCCACAAAACAAAGAATTAAAATTTGTGAAGTTTTGTTTGATGCTAAAAATACTTTCCACTTTACAATTAAGGAATTGGTTAAAATCATTGAAAATCAAGCAAATATTAAGGTTTCACTGGCAACAGTTTATAATACTGTTCATGCATTTATCAAGAAGGGCTATTTAAAAGAGATTCCACTAAATGCTTCACAAAGTTATTATGATACAAATGTAACTCATCACCACCATTTTTTTGACGAAGAAGAAAATAGATTAATTGATATTCATCAAGAGGATGTTGATGAAGTTAATATTAAAAGAACAATCCCAGGAAAAAAAATAAAATCAGTGGAAGTTATCGCTAAAATTGTGAGTGATAATCAATCTCAAAAATAATCCAATAATATCAATAGTTTAAATAATATATTATATTTATTCTAAACTGTTGACATATCACAATTCCTCTATATATAAGCTACTTTAGAATCATTATTAATAGTAGGAGTAAACATGTCATTAAAAGGTAGTAAAACAGAGGAAAATTTAAAAGAAGCATTTGCTGGAGAAAGCCAAGCAAATAGAAGATATCTTTATTTTGCTCAAAAAGCGGATGTTGAAGGCTTTAACGACGTAGCAGCGGTATTTAGATCAACTGCAGAAGGTGAAACTGGACATGCTCATGGCCACCTAGAATATTTAGAAGAAGTAGGTGATCCAGCAACTGGTAAGCCAATCGGTGAAACAAAAGCAAATCTCGAGTCTGCAATTCAAGGTGAAACACATGAGTACACAGATATGTACCCTGGAATGGCTAAAACAGCTAGAGATGAAGGTTTTGATGAAATAGCTGACTGGTTTGAGACTTTAGCAAAAGCTGAAAAATCTCATGCTGGAAAGTTTCAAAAAACTTTAGAAAGTATTTCTTAAACAAAATTTGTGGGCGAACCCCTCTCGTCCACAAACACTACAATTAAATTATATGAGCAAAGAAGGTAGTACACAAGCACCTACAAGACATCCATTAAAATTTAGAGATCCAGATTTTATAAACCCTGAGAAAATTGATCAGGAGATGAGAAGGGTCTTTGATATATGTCATGGATGTAGAAGATGTTTTAATTTGTGTGATAGCTTTCCAAAACTGTTTGATTTTATAGACGAAACAGAAGGTGGCGAAGTATCAGATCTTTCAAGTGATAAGTTTAAACCAGTTGTTGATGCTTGTACTCTATGTGATATGTGTTTCATGACTAAATGTCCTTATGTACCACCGCATGAATTTGATTTAGATTTCCCTCATTTAATGTTGAGATATAGAACTGCTCAAAGAAAAAGTGGTGATTTATCAAAAACTGCAAATCAATTAACTAAAATCGATAGAAATTCAAAAATAGGAATATTTTTTAACTTTTTAATAAATTGGATTACTGATGTAAAAAATAAATTTGCTAGAAAAGTTCTAGAATTTTTTACTGGTATAGATAAAAGAGTGATTTTACCAAGGTACAATAAAGAAACATTTTCAAAGTATTTTGAGAAATTCAAAAAAAATATTTTAAAAAAAAATATGGAGAGAAAAGTAGTAATTTACTCAACATGTTTTGTTAATTTCAATAAGAAAAAAACTGGTGAGGCTGCTTTAAAAGTTTTACACCATAATAATGTAGAGGTAGAACATTCTTATGTGGGTTGTTGTGGTATGCCTTACCTTGAGCAAGCCGATTTAGATCAAGTTACAAAACAAGCGCAACTAGTTTCAAGTGAATTAAATAAATATATTGAAAAAGGCTTTAAAGTCGTAACCTTAACAGCTAGTTGTGGGTTAATGTTGAAGTTTGAATGGCCTTTGTTAATGCCAAATGATGGAATAATCAAAAAACTTTCTCAAAATACTCTTGATATTGACGAATATGTTTTGGATATTGCCAACAAAGAGGGTTTGGTTGATGGCCTAAAAGAAATTGACGGTGGAGTAACCGTTCATAATGCTTGTCATGCAAGAGCTCAAAATATGGGTAATAAAGCAAGAGACATGCTTAAACTAATCCCAAATATTAAATTAGATGTTGTTGAAAGATGTGCAGGTCATGGTGGAACTTTTGGAATAATGAAAGGAACTCACGATATTGCAAACAAGGTGGGCAAAACTACCGCAAGCACTGTTAAACGAAAAAATAATAAATATATGGCATCTGACTGTCCATTGGCTGGAAAACATATTAAGCAGCTAGCTGAAGATACAAATATTGTAAGTGATGAAGCTGTGCATCCAATTGAAATAGTCTCAAAAAGTTATGGATTATAGAATGTCAAAAGAACAAAAAATAATTACGAAAGAAGATCTTTTGCCCTTAGATGCTTATACAAAAGTTAGAAGGCAAATGAGAAAAGAATTAGTTGAATTTAAAAAAAAATAGAAGGATCCTTCTAGGGCCTTATGCAACATTTTATTTTGAGTGTTATGAAACAATGATAGCTCAAGTTCAGGAAATGCTTTATATTGAAAAAGGCGGTGATGAACAAGTTGCTGATGAGTTATCTGCATATAATCCTCTCATTCCTAATGGTAAAGAATTAGTTGCAACTTTAATGTTTGAGATAGACAATCCAGTTATAAGAGCAGAGTTTCTTGGAAAATTAGGTGGAGTAGAAAAAAATATTTTCATTAAAATTGATGTTGAAAAAATATATGCTGTCCCTGAGATGGATGTAGATCGAACTTCAGATAATGGAAAGGCTTCTTCTGTGCAATTTATACATTTTAATTTTTCAGATGATCAGATTAACAAGTTTAAAGATCTGAATAATATCATTGAAGTTGGTATTGATCATAAGGAGTATTCACATACAACTAAATTTTCAGAAGATAATATTAAAGCTCTTTCAGCGGACTTTAATTAACTATACCCCAAATATTATTATCTTTTATAATCCAACCCGAATAGTCACCAGTTTTAATATTACACCATTTTTCTTGACATTTTATGACTTTTAGTAAACGTCCTTGATCTAATTTGGCGAGTGGCTTTGAGTATTTTGTTGAGTTTTTAAAAAGTATCTTTTCATTTGTAGTGATTAATGAGCGAGAGGGTCTTAGTTGAGAAATATGGATCCAACCACTATTTTTTTTATGATCAATTATTCTTCTAAAATTTTCTTTTTTATCAATTACCTTCACAGGTAAATCAATTTTTCTATAAATATATTTAACAGGATGATCCAGGCTCGGACCATATCTTACATTTACTTTTTTATTTTTTAACATGAGAAAATAATTATTTTCTTGAGCTGTCGATGAAATTGGCAACAGAAAAAGAAATGTAATTATTAAATATTTTTGCATAAACATCCTTTTCTTTTTTTAAATAACACTTTTCTAAATTTAAGATTTAATAAATCTATAATTAAAATATGTGAACTTAAATTTTTCCCAACAATTAAAATTGATTTCAAAACTTCATTAGCTTGTAGGCTACCAGTAATAACTGCTGTTGGTCCTAATATGCCGTCAGTTTCACAATCTAAAATTCCCTCTGATGGTTCCCCTTGATAAAAACATTTCAAACATGGGCTTTTTTCTAAACTAAAATCAAATGTAAAAATATGCCCCTCAAACTTACTTATTGCTCCAATAATAAGTTTTTTTTTATATTTTATTGAAAATTTATTTAAAAGAAATTTTGCTTTAAAATTATCTGTACCATCAACAATAATTTCATATTGTTTTAATATTTTCCTTAAATTTTTATCTTCTGCTTTAACTCTATACGTTTTTACTCTTACATTCTTATTTATTTTATTAATTTTATTTTTTAAAATATTAACTTTATATTTTCCAACATCGCCAGAAGTGAACATAACTTGTCGATGTAAATTTGATATACTCACTTTATCATGATCCATCATACCAATTTCACCAATACCTGCTCTACAAAGTAAATCAATAACAGGCGTTCCTAAGCCGCCACATCCAACAACTAGAACTTTAGCATTTTGGATTTTCTTTTGACCTAAAACACCAACTTTTTTTAAAATAATCTGTCTTGAATATCGCTCGAGGTCTTTGTTAATAAACATTTACTATTTACCAGTAGATCCAAATCCTCCAGACCCTCTAATTGTCTCTGGTAATTCATCTGTTTTTTCAATTTCCACTTTTAAAATAGGCATTAAAACCATTTGAGCAACTCTATCTTCATCATTTACAATGAATTCATCTTTACCGTGGTTAAATAAAATAATTTTTAGCTCCCCTCTATAATCACTGTCAATCGTACCTGGTGTATTTAGTACGCTAATACTTGATTTTGCAGCAAGGCCTGATCTTGGTCTAATTTGAACTTCTGTATCTTCAGGAATTGCAATTGCAAAACCTGTTGGTACCAACTTCGACTCATTTGGTTTGATTGTAATAGGTTCATCTACACATGCCATCAAATCCATACCTGAGGATCCAACAGTTTTATAACTTGGAAGTTTTGCTTTTTGGTTAAGTCTCTTAAATAAAACCTTTACCATTACTTAATTAAGCTCAGAGATAACTCTATCCACTATCTCAGATGCTATTAAAGATTTTTTCTTTTTTAATAATTTTTCACTTTCTTTATTTTTATAAAATATAGAAACTTCATTATCATCAGAATCAAAACCTATTGTTTTGTCAGAAATATCATTTGCAATAATCCAATCACAATTTTTTTGGTCTAATTTTTTCTTTGAATTTAATTCAAGATTTTGTGACTCAGCTGCAAATCCAATTGTAATTTTTGGTCTTAGTGAATTATGATTTGATATGTTTGATAAAATATCAATATTTTTTTCTAACTTAAGATTTAAATTTTCACTTTTTTTAATTTTTTCACTATTAATCTCTTTAACTTTAAAATCAGCTACAGCTGCATTAAAAATAGCAACATCAGTTGGTAGGTTTTTAAGAGTTTCCCTAAACATTTCTTCTGCAGTTTTGACAGAAACAAATTTTACTCCTTCAACTGGATCTAAATTTGTTTCCCCAGAAATAAGTATTGTCTCAAAACCATTATCTCTTAACGACTTTGCTATTTCATAACCTTGTTTTCCACTTGATTTATTAGTTATAAATCTTACTGGATCTATAAACTCTTTAGTAGGTCCAGCTGTGACTAATGCTTTAAATTTTTTATTTTTTTCAATATTCTTAAAATGATTTTCTATAGTCTCTAATATATACGAAGGCTCTGACATTTTTCCTTTGCCATACTCTCCACAAGCCATATCTCCAATTTCAGGTCCAATTATCTTATAACCATAGCTTTTTAATTTTGATAAATTATTTTGGGTTGATTTGTGTTCCCACATTCTGACATTCATAGCGGGCACTAAAAATACTTGTTTATCTGATGCTAAAACAACTGTGCTAGCTAGATCGTCAGTTAAACCATAACTTAATTTTGAAATCGTATTTGCTGTTGCAGGTACAATTAAAATTAAATCTGCCCATCTAGAAAGTGAAATATGATCCATTTCAGCTTCATTTTCTGCGTTGAATATGTCTTCATATACTTTTTCTTTGGAAAGTGATGAAATAGATAAAGGTGTTACAAAGTTTTTACCACTTTTTGTAAGAATTGTCTTAATACTTACATCTCTTTTTTTTAAACCTCTTATCACTTCTAAGCTTTTGTAAGCAGATATTCCACCACATATGATTAGAAGTATTTTTTTATTTTTCATGAAGAGAATTAAAATACCAATAGAGTTAAAATTACAAGAGATAATAAGCCAATAATAGATTGGTTTCTAAATGACTTCATTTCCTCTTTTTTAGTGTTAAATTCATTATACGAGTTTGAATTCTGAGGTATTTGACCACTTGCAAGGTAATTAAGCGCTTGGTTTGCTTTATCCATTACCTCAGGTAAATTTGGAAGACGTTTTATTACTTCTACAGAGTCTTTTAATGTCTCATTAATTGAATTTATAGGATCTTTAGTTTCTTTTAACCATTTTTCTAAAACAGGCTTTGATGTCTCCCATATATTTGTTTCTGGGTTTAATCTTCTTGCAACTCCTTCAACTACTACCATCGTTTTTTGCAACATAAGTAACTGAGGTTGGGTTTGCATATTAAATTTTTCAGTGACATCAAAAAGTTGTTTAAGCAACTTACCACCAGAAATATTTTTTATAGAGTGTCCAAAAATTGGTTCACCAATAGATCTTAGTGCCTGAGCAAGATCATTTACAGGTACGTTGTTAGGAACTAACCCTGCTGCAAGATGCACCTCTGCAACTTTTTTATAATCTCTTTGAATAAAACCAAATAAAATTTCAGCTAAAAATCTTTTACTAACATTATCTAACCTCCCCATAATACCAAAATCAATGGGAACAATTTGACCACTCTCATTTACAAAAATATTTCCTTGGTGCATATCTGCATGAAAAAAACCATCTCTCACAGCATGTCTTAAGAAATGTTGTATTATATCAGTGGCAATTTTTTTTGTATCAATTGTTCTTTTCTCTAACTCTTCTGTCTCTCTAATTGATACACCATTAATCCAATCAAGCGTCATTATATTTTCACTTGTATAATCCCAATAGATCTTAGGAACCTCAAAACCTACATCATTTTTTGTATTTTCCGCATATTCGTTAGCTGCAGCGGCTTCAAATCTTAAATCCATCTCAAGGCTAGTGATTTCTTTTAATAAAAAAACTACTTCAACAAGCTTTAATCTTTTAGTTTTTTTAATTAATGACTCAATTATAAAGGCAAAAAGCATTAAAGCATCAACCTCTTCATTAAAAATTTTTTTTATATCAGGTCTTAATATTTTTATTGCTACATCTTTAATAACTCCATTATCATCAATTTGAGCTTTGTGTACTTGAGCAATAGATGCAGCCGCAACGGGTTCACTAATATTAATTATTGAATTATAAAGTTCATCACCTAAATCGTTTTTAATCATTTCTTTTGCTTTTGATTGTGAAAAAGGTGGAAGTTTATCCTGTAAACTTTCTAATTCTTTTGATAATCCATCACCTATTATATCAGGCCTTGTTGCTAGGAACTGTCCCAGTTTAATGAACGTTGTACCCATTGATGCTAGAGAATTAGATAATTTTTCTCCTTCACTTAAATTATTAAATGACACATCTTTTTTTGTAAAAGAAAAAGAAAGTAATTTAAATATTGCAGTGACTAACAAAGGTGGTTTATTAAATTTTGATACAATTGTTAAAGCATCAGATTTAGCTAGTTTCCTTCCAAGTTTAAATAAAGTAATTAATCTTTTGAACATTATATTTTCCAACCTGAATGAATAGCTACTATTCCACCAGATAAATTTCTATACGAACAATTTTTAAAATTGTTTTGTCTCATTAAATCGATCAATTCTTCCTGGTTAACAAATTCTTCTATACTCTTGGTCAAATATTCATAAGGTTTTTTATCACCAACAACTGCTTTTCCTATGTGAGGAATTAATCTTGAGTAATTTTTGTATAAAAAATCTAAATTAGAATTTTGAATTTTTGAAAATTCTAAACACATGTATCTTCCACCGGGTTTAAGAACTCTATATGCCTCTGATAAAGACTTATTTAAATTTTTTGTATTTCGTAAACCAAAACTGATTGTATAAAGATCAAAAGTGTCACTTTCGAATGGCAACTTTTCTGCTTCTGCTAAAACCCATTTTATGTTTTTATACTTTCTTAGTCTTTTTTTTCCTCTTTCAATCATTTTCTTGTTCGAATCTGAAGATGTAATTTCTCCATTCTTGTCTGTGTAGTCCAAAAATAACTTTCCTAAATCACCAGTGCCGCAAGCAACATCTAAATACTTTTTGTTTTTAGATGGACTCATCCAATTCATAAGGTTTTTTTTCCAAATTCTATGAATTCCAAATGACATAAAATCATTCATTAAATCATATTTATCGTATACTTTATTAAATACACCTTCGACGAGACCTGCTTTATTTTGAAGATTTTGTTGCATATAAATTATATTAAGACACTAATATAGTATGAAATGCCTGAATTACCAGAAGTAGAAATTGTTAAACAATCTTTGAATAAATGTATTACAGGAAAGATTATTAAAGACATATTAATAAAAAATAGGAATTTAAGGTTTAAGATCCCAAAAAATTTTGAAAAAAACATACTAAAAAAAAAAATTACTAAAGTAGATAGATTTTCAAAACACTTAATACTGAAATTTGAGGATAGTTCTAATTTAATGATTCATCTTGGAATGT
>CACICF010000016.1 GCA_902584995.1 uncultured Pelagibacteraceae bacterium | reverse complement strand
TCCAAATATTTCATCAAATTCAATTGATGTGAATCAAGATCTTAAAAAAGATTCTTGGAAGGGACTAGAAGACAAATTTAAAAATGATCCTGAACTTAAAATTAACGTAAAAAAAAATTACAACTTAAAAGAAATTTATGAAAAAAGATTAAAACATGAAATTAAAATTATAACTGAAATGAATTATTCAGGTTATTTTCTTATAGTTTCAGATTATATAAAATGGGCAAAAAATAATAATATACCAGTTGGTCCTGGTAGAGGATCTGGAGCAGGATCCTTGGTTGCTTGGTGCCTTTCAATAACAGATGTAGACCCAATAAAATTTAATCTTATTTTTGAAAGGTTTTTAAATCCTGATAGGATATCTATGCCTGACTTTGATATAGATTTTTGTGAGGAAAAAAGAGATCAGGTATTCAAATACTTGACATCTAAATATAAAGATAGTGTAGCGCATATAATTACATTTGGAAAACTTAAAGCTCGAATGGTAATTAGAGATGTTGGAAGAGTATTAGGATTACCTTATGGTTTTATAGATAATATTTGTAAAATGATACCTTTTGATCCATCTAGACCGTTAAATTTACAAGAAAGCATCAATGTAGAGCCAAGATTACAAAAATTAATCAAAGAAGACAAAAGAGTAAATCGTCTAATTCAGTTATCTCTTAAACTTGAAGGTTTAAACAGAAACATTGCAACTCATGCTGCAGGGGTTGTCATAGCGGATAAAAAATTAACTGAAACAGTACCTTTATATAAAGATCCGTCAGCAGACTTACTTCTTCCCTCTACCCAGTTTGACATGTATTCAGCAGAAAATGCAGGCCTAGTCAAATTTGATTTTTTAGGTTTAAAAACCTTAACTGTTATTAACAAAACTCAAAAACTCGTAAGAAAAAAGAAACCAAATTTTAATATAAAAAATATCGATTTAAATGATCAAAAAGTCTTTGATTTGTTGTCAAGTGGTAAAACAGTTGGGTTATTTCAGCTAGAGAGTTCTGGTATGAAAGATGCACTAATAAACATGAAGCCAAATCACTTGGAGGATATAATAGCATTAGTTGCATTATATAGACCTGGACCTATGAGCAATATTCCAATTTATAATGACTGCAAGCATGGAAAAAAGGAACCTGACTATCTACATCCAAAATTAAAGGAAATTTTAAAACCTACATACGGTGTAATCATTTATCAAGAGCAAGTTATGCAAATTGCTCAAGTATTGTCAGGTTTCACTGCGGGTGAGGCGGACATATTAAGAAGAGCAATGGGTAAAAAAAAAAGAGCTGAACTTGAAAAGCAAAAAGAAAGATTTGTTGAAGGAGCATATAGAAATGGAATTAGTAAAGATGTGGCAGCAGGAATTTTTTTAAAAATTGAACCATTTGCGGAATATGGTTTTAATAAAAGTCATGCTGCTGCATATGCTATAATAGCTTACCAAACAGCATTTTTGAAAACATATTATCCACATGAATTCTTTGCAGCTTCTATGTCTATGGAGCTATCAAATCAAAAAAAATTAAGTGAATTTTACGAAGAGCTAAAAAGATTAAATATTAATATAATTCGACCTGATATAAATAAATGTTATGCTGATTTTTCATCTGATGGCAATAATTTTCTATATGCGTTAGGAGCAATCAAAAATGTTGGCTTTGATGCAATATCAAAAATTGTTGAAGAGAGAACTAATAATGGTGAATTTAAAGATTTATCTGATTTTATTAATAGAATTAATCCAAAGAATTTAAATAAACTCCAATTAGAAGGTATGGTAAAAGCAGGTGCTTTTGATAGTTTAAATAACAATAGACAATCTTTATATAATTCGATCCCTAATGTAATTTTAAAATCAAAAAATATTTTTGAAAATAATTCAGCAAATCAAATTAATTTATTTGAAATTGATGATGATGAAACTTATATAGAAAATATAGAAGACTGGAGCTCAGACAACAAACTATCTAAAGAATTTGAAACACTTGGTTTTTTTATTTCAGATCATCCCTTGAACCAATATAAATCACTTTTTAATCAGTATAATATTATTAATTATGAAGAATTTAATTCAAATGAAAATATTTTAAGTTCTAATATTTCTTCTACAATACTTAAAGTTCAAGAAAAAAAAACACAAAAGGGAACATCATATGCAATAATTAAATTTTCTGATCTTTCTGGTGTTTTTGAGTTATTTGTTTTTTCTGATGTATTTGAGTCAAACAGAGGAATTCTTATTGAAGGTAATTCAGTTATGATTACTTTAGTAAAAAGTTTTGTTGATGAAAAAAAAACACAAAAGAAAATTAATATTAGAAAGATAGTTTCAATGAAAGAAGTTATTGATAAACCGATAAAGGAAGTAAAAATTAAACTCAAAGATTTAAATGATATACAAAAATTAGACAAATTAAGTTTAGATAATGGTCAAACTAAAGTCTTTATTGATGTTGATATAGAGAGAAAAAAACTAACTTTTGAGTTATCAAAAAATAGAAAAATTGATCATAAAATGCTTGATTTACTTAAAAAACATAAAAATATTGAAATAAATTAAATAATACTTGTTTTTTTTTCTTATTTTTGTAAGTAATTCGTTAAATTAACACGCACACAATTTCTGGTTTTATACCTCCGGTCCTTTTTTTAGGCAGTAATTGTGGTGGCACAACCGGGAAAAAAATGAAAATACCTAACTTAACTATTGAACAATTATTAGAAGCTGGCGTCCATTTAGGTCATAAGACTTTAAGGTGGAACCCTAAGATGAAGAAATTTATTTTTGGAAAAAGAGACTCAATTCACATTATAGATTTAACTCAAACTCTTGAATTAACAAAAGTAGCATTAGAAAAAGTATACTCAACTATATCATCAGGTGGCAAAGTATTATTTATATCTACAAAAAAACAAGCTTCTGAAGCTATAGCAGAACTGGCTAATGAAACAGGTCAATACTTTGTAAATTACAGATGGTTAGGTGGTATGTTAACAAATTGGGGAACTATATCAAACTCTATAAAAAAACTTGATAAAATTAACTCAGATCTTCAATCTGAGAATAGAGGTTTTACAAAAAAAGAACTATTAAAAATGAGTGGTCAAAGGGATAAATTGCAAAGATCATTAGGAGGAATATCAAATATGAAAAAGATACCCGATCTTGTATTTATAATTGATACAAATTATGAGTCTTTAGCAATCAAAGAGTCCATAAAACTAGGTATTCCAATAATTGCTGTTTTAGATACAAATTCAAATCCTGATGGTATTGATTTTCCAATTCCTGGAAATGATGATGCAAGAAGATCGATTGATTTATACTGTTCTCTTTTGAGGGAAACAATCCAAAATGCACAGAAGGAAATTGCTATATCTTCAGAACTCGATAAAGAAAGTAGAACAAACAAAATTGAAACTTCACCCTCAGAAGTGTCAACTGAAATAAAAACAGAGATAAAACAAAATTAAATAAATTAATTATTAAGAAAATTCGAATGAGTGATATTGAAAAAGTAAAGCAATTAAGAAAATTAACTGGGGCTGGATTTAAAGATTGTAATGCTGCTTTAAAAGAGTCTTCAGGCAATTTAGATAAAGCAGTGGAAATTTTGAGAATTAAAGGGATAGCAAAGGCATCAAAAAAAATGTCTAGAACTGCTATGGAGGGAGTCGTTGTGGTATCAGGTGATGAAAAAAAAATGTCTCTGATAGAAGTAAATTGTGAAACAGACTTCGTTGCTAAAAATGAGGATTTTATAAAATTTGTTCAAGAATTAAGCGATTTAAATAACAATTACTCTTCAAATGCTTCAGAATTGGAAACAAAAACTATGAAGAATAATAAAACAGTTGAAGAGAGTCTGGTTGCTTTGATTGCTAAAATTGGAGAAAAAATAACTATAGGTAGGAGGAAAACATTTAGCAATGATGATTCAAGAAATTTTGCTTATCAACATTCCATTATTAAAGAAAATGTTTCAAAATTAGCTGTTATAGTCTCTTTAAAGACAAATGAAAAATCTGAAAAAGTTGATTTATTTGGCAAACAATTGTCTATGCATATTGCTGCGTCAAATCCATTAGCTTTAACTTCTAATGAGATAGATAAAGAAATTATAGACAAAGAAGTCAATTTAATTTCAGAGGAATTGAAAAACTCAGGTAAGCCAGAAGAAATTGCAAAAAAAATAAGTATGGGTAAAATAAATAAATTTAAAGACGATAATAGTCTGATGACACAAGATTGGGTTATGGAGCCCAAAATAAAAGTTAAAGATGTAATTAAAAATTTAGAACTAGGAGACTTAAATATTAATAAATTTATAAGAGTAAAAATAGGTGAATAATGTTTGATGATGCAAAGTATAATAATAAGATGTCAAAAACATATGAAGTATTTCAGCAAGAATTATCTTCTTTGAGAACTGGCAGAGCAAACGCTGCAATGTTAGATATTGTTAAAGTAGATGTGTATGGTCAAAAAATGCCTATAAATCAATTGGGAAGTATTACAACTCCAGAACCTAGAAGTATAAATATTCAAGTTTGGGATTCAAATAATATCGATTTAATAGATTCGGCAATAAAAAAGTCTGAGCTAGGATTAAATCCTCAAATTGACGGACAATTGATTAGATTACCTGTTCCAGATCTAAGCGAGGAAAGAAGATCTGAAATAAAAAAAATAATCAAAAACATGGGTGAAAAATGCAAAATTTCAATTAGAAATATTAGAAGAGAGGCTAACGATGAGCTAAAAAAATTAGCAAAAGATAAGGAAATTTCAGAAGATGATGTTAAAAAAAAAGAGAAAATTATTCAAGATTATACTGATAAACAAATTAATGTCATAGACAATAGGGTAGAATCAAAAGAAAAAGAAATAATGACAATATGAATTCTCCAAAACATGTAGCCATAATTATGGATGGTAATGGAAGGTGGGGAATTAAAAAAAAAAAATCAAGGAATTATGGCCACTCTGTGGGTATAAAAGTTGTAGAACAAATTATCAGTGAAGCTATATCAAATAATATCAAATATTTAACTTTATTCACATTTTCTACTGAAAATTGGAAAAGACCAACAAGCGAAATTCAATTTTTAATTTCTTTATTGGAAAACTACATCTCAAAAGAAATAGACACTTTAATAAAAAAAAAAATAAAATTGAAAATAATTGGAAATATTAATAAATTTTCAAAATCTTTAAAATTGAAATTAAATAAAGTTGAAAAATTAACAAAAAACAACAACGCAATACAAATAAATATAGCTCTAAATTATGGTTCAAAAGAAGAAATAATCAGAGCAGTAAAAAAAATAAATAAAACATCATTACCAATTAACGATAAGAATATAGCAGAAAACTTATATACAAAAAATATGCCAGATCCAGAAATTTTAATAAGAACTGGCAATAGAAGAAGATTAAGTAATTTTTTACTCTGGCAATTATCTTACACTGAGATTTTTTTTGAAAAAAAACTGTGGCCAGAATTTACTAAAAAGGATTTTAGAAAAATCGTTTTAAATTTCTCAAAAGTAAAACGTAATTTTGGGGGTATAAATTGAATTCTCTTATAAAAAGAATTTTTACATCTTTATTATTATTATGTATTATATACTTATCAATTAGAAATTCGTTTTTTCTATTTTCTTTTTTAATAGTATTAAATTTTTTATCTATCAGCGAATTTAATAGAATATATAAAATTATTTTTATTAAAAATAATTTTTATATATTTTTATCTACATTTATTTCAATTTTGTATTTAACAACATTTTCATTGATTATTTGGATTTATTTAAATTCAACGAGTTATATTGAAATTATTTCGATAATTTTCTTATTATTAATTTGTATATTAACAGACACTGGAGGTTTTGTTTTTGGTAAATTGATTGGTGGTAAAAAACTAACAAAAATTAGTCCTAATAAAACTTATTCCGGTATGTTAGGTTCTTTTTTATTTTCTTTAATTTTCGGTTATTTATTTTTTTATTACCAGCAGAAATTTTTAGAATTGAATATTAATGTTCTGCTATTCATAATTATAGTATCTTTTATTTCACAAATAGGCGATCTAATGATTTCATTTTTTAAAAGGAAAGCAAAAATAAAAGATACAGGAACAATATTACCAGGACATGGCGGAATCTTAGACAGAATTGATGGGATTTTATTAGGAATACCATTTGGTGTATTATTAATTTCAATATAAATGACTAAAGATATATTTTTATTAGGTTCAACTGGCTCGATTGGAGAAACAGCACTTAGTATTTTAAAACAAGATAAAAAAAATTTTAAAATAAAATTATTAACTACAAATTCAAATGTAAATAAAATCTATAAACAAGCTATCCAATTTAATGTAAGAGAAATAGTAATTTTTGACAAAAAAAAATATTTAAAAAATTATAAAAAATTCAAATTTAAAAAAATAAAAGTTTATTCCTCAATTAAAGATGTATTTAAAAATAAAAAAAAAAAATCATATTTGACCATAAATGCAATTTCAGGAATAGATGGTCTAGAACCGTCTTTAAATATTATTAAATTCTCAAAAAATTTTGCAATAGCAAATAAAGAGTCCATTATCTGTGGTTGGAATTTTTTAAAATCTGAATTAAAGAAATATAAAACTCATTTTATACCGCTTGACTCTGAGCATTTTTCCATATGGTCTTTATTAAAAGAAGATAAAAAAAATATTAAAAAAATATATTTAACTGCTTCCGGAGGCCCTTTTTTGAATTTCAATCTAGATAGAATTAAAAATATAAAACCTAAGTATGCTCTCAAACATCCGAACTGGAAAATGGGAAAAAAAATTTCAATTGATTCTGCAACTATGATGAATAAAATTTTTGAGGTTATTGAAGCAGTAAAAATTTTTGATTTAAATTCAAAGCAAATTGATATTATAATTCATCCAAAATCCTACATTCATGCTATAATTAATTTTAATAATGGACTTACAAAGTTTTTAGCTCATGACACTACTATGAGTGTTCCAATTGCAAATGCAATATACTTAGAAAAAAATACTTATAAGCATAAAAAAAATAAATTCAATTATGAGAAATTAAATGGAATTAATTTTATAAAACCTGATTTTGAAAAATTTCCTTTACTCAAAATTTTAAATTACAAATTTAATAATACATATTTAGAAATAATTTTAGTTTCATTAAATGATGCTCTAGTAAAAAATTACTTAGAAAATAAAATTCCTTATATTTCCATTCATAAATCAATGGTAAAATTATTAAAAAAACCATATTTTACTAAATATTATCAAGTTAAGCCACGAAATATAAATGATATTAAAACTATGGTAAAAAGGGTAAACCAATATGTTGATGAATATTTTAAAGTTAATGCCTAAATTTATAATTAAATTAAAAAAAACAATTTTTATATTATTAATTTATATTTTATTTAATTTTTCTTATCTTTTTGCTGATACTTACAAAGAAATAAAAGTTATTGGAAATGAAAGATTGTCTGTTGAGACTATTTTAATGTTTTCTGGTTTAAATATACAAAATGATATAAGCAAAAATGATTTAAACAAATCTATCAAGAAACTTTATAAAACAAACTATTTCAAAGATATAAAAATATCTTCAGATGGAAATATCTTACAAATTATTATTATTGAAAATCCAATAATTCAGTCAATTAAATTAAATGGAATAAAAAACAAAAGAATCTTAGACGAGTTAACTAAAGTTACGAAAAAAAATGAAAAGTATCCTTATCTTAAAAGTAATATTATAGAACAAAATAATTTACTCTATAATATTGTAAGAGCTTCTGGGTTTTATTTTGCAGAGATAGAGACAAATATTATTGATAACAAGGACAATTCTGTAAATATTATTTATAATTTTAAATTAGGTAGTAGAGCAATTATTAAAAAAATTAATTTTCAAGGTGATAAAGTATTTAAAGATTCGAAATTAAGAAATGTAATTAAATCTGAAGAGGGACGATTTTGGAAATTTATAACTTCTAATAAATACTTAGATGAAAGTAAAATCAAGAACGATGAGATATTGCTTAAAGATTTTTATCAAAGAAAAGGTTATTTTAACGTAAATATTAAATCTTCTTATGCAAAAAATATAAATAATCAATATTTTGAACTAATTTACAACATAGATTCAGGTAATAAATTTTACTTTAATGATTTATCAATTGAAATATCTCAAAATTTTAACAAAGAAAATTTTATTGAAATAAACAAAAAACTGTTAAAATTGAAAGGTAAAAAATATTCCTCAAAAGAAATAAATAGAATATTAGATGAAATTGATAAGATAATTATACAAAAAGAGTATTTATTTTTAAATACAGAATATGATTTAACAATTACAGAGGAAAATAAAATAAATATAATTTTTAAATTTAAAGATTTAGAACAGTTCTATGTTGAACAAATAAATATTTTTGGAAATTTTGTGACAGAGGAGAAAGTAATAAGAAATTCATTAGTTATTGATGAAGGTGACGCCTATAATACAGTATTATTAGATAAATCAATAAATTCAATTAAGTCTAGAGGACTATTTAAGTCAGTAATTTCTTCCACTGAAAAATCAGAAAGTGACAATCAAAAAAAAATAATAAATATTGTAGTAGAAGAAAATCCGACTGGTGAAATTTTTGCTGGAGCTGGAACGGGAACTTCAGGTGCAACTATGTCTGCTGGTATACAAGAAAAAAATTATTTGGGAAAAGGTATTAAATTGTCAACTAACTTAACATTGTCTGAAGATGAAATAAAAGGAAAATTTTCTGTGGTCAATCCAAATTTTAAAAATACTGATCGTTCACTTAATACCACTATTGAAAGCACAACATCAGATTTTCTAAGCACAGGTGGCTTTAAAACATCTAGAACAGGATTTGGAGTTGGAACAGGTTTTGAACAGTATACTGATTTATATGTTAATCTAGATGTTTCTGCCTATTATGAAAAACTAGAGACAACATCTACTGCATCTGCTCATAAAAAAAAACAAGAGGGCGACTATATAGAGAATTTATTTACTTATAATTTAACTTTAAATAAATTAGATCAAAACTATCAACCAACAGATGGTCATTCAGTAAGTTTTAATCAAGTATTACCAATTTATTCTGATGATCTATCAATAGGAAATACCATAAATGTTTCAAAATATCATTCAGTCTCAGATAACTTAATTTTATCAGGAAAATTTTTCTTAAAGTCAGTCAATTCTATTGATGACGATGTTAGAGTATCGAGAAGAGTTTATATTCCAAGCAGCAAATTAAGAGGTTTTGAATCAGGTAAATTTGGACCAAAAGATGGTAATGAATATGTTGGAGGAAATTTTGGTTCAGCATTAAATTTAAATACAACAATTCCAAATGTTTTTGCTGGAAATGAAAATATAGATTTAAGTTTATTCTTTGATGCGGCAACATTAAGAGAAGTTGATTATGATAGTTCTTTAGAATCTAGTAAAATTAGATCTGCTACAGGAATTTCCGTAAATTGGTTTACAATAATTGGTCCTCTCAGCTTTTCATATGCAGTTCCTTTATCCAAAGAGGAAACCGATAAAACAGAATCTTTTAGATTTAGAATTGGAACATCTTTTTAAATGAAAAAAATATTTTTTTTTGTATTTTTTTTTATAAATGTAATTATTTCCACTAATGTAAAAGCTAAAATTGCATACATTGATATTAATTATATTTTAAAAACCTCAGAAGTAGGAAAATTTTTAAACGCACATATTGAAAAAAAAAAAAATAAATATACTGAAAAATACAAAGAAATTGAAAAAGATCTCGTTGAAAAAGAAAAAACATTGATAGCTCAACAAAATATATTAAACAAAGAGGAATTTGAGAATAAAGTTCAAATATTAACAAATGAAGTTCAAATTTATAGGGAAGATAAAAAATCTAATTTAGATAATTTGAATAAGTTTAAAGTTGAAAATACAAAGAAGATCTTAAAAGTTTTAAATCCAATTATAACTAACTTTGTAAATGAAAATTCAATTTCTATAGTAATACCTAAAAAAAATATTATTATTGGTAAAAAGAATTTAGATATAACAGACCAAATATTAATATGAAAAATCATTTTTTTACAAAAAGAAATAATATTACAATTAATGATATTCTCTTGTTATTAAATCTTAAAAAACATAAAAATAATATCATTATAAATGATGTAAAGGATTTATCCTCAGCCTCGAAAGAGGATATTACTTTTTTTCATTCAATGAAATATATAAACTTATTAAAAAAAACAAAATCTAAATACATTATTACGAGTAAAAAATTTGTTAACTTTGCTCCAAAAAAAATAAAAGTCATAGAAGTAAATAATATTTTGCTGTCTATTGCTAAAATAACATCTTTATTTTATCCTGATGCACTTAATGATAATTTTGATGAAAAAATTAATTTTATTGATAAAAAAAAATATTCAAATTTAAAATTTGGAAAAAATATTCTTGTTGGTAATAACGTTAAAATTGGGAAGAATTGTTCAATTGGTCACAATACTATTATAGAGAGAAATGTTAAGATTGGACACAATTGTAATATTGGTAGTAATGTAATATTAAAAAATACAATTGTAGGTAATAATACTAATATACTTGATGGTGCTATAATTGGAAAAAAAGGTTTTGGTTTTTTCCCTAATTCAAAAGGAAATATAAGATATCCTCATATTGGCTCTGTGATTATAGGTAATAATGTTGAAATTGGATGTAACAACACAATAGATAGAGGCTCCTTATCTAATACAATTATTGGTGATGGTACCTTTTTAGATAATCAAGTGCACATTGCGCATAATGTAAAAATTGGAAAGAATTGCATAATAACTGGTCAAGTTGGATTTGCTGGCAGTTCAACAATAGGAAATAATGTGATGATTGGAGGGCAGGCTGGTGTTTCTGGTCATATAAATGTTGGTGATAATGTACAAA
>CACICF010000015.1 GCA_902584995.1 uncultured Pelagibacteraceae bacterium | reverse complement strand
ATTGAAATAATTTTTGGTGTCCAGAATGCAAACCATCAAAGTTTCCAATCAAAATAATAGAATTTTTAAATTTTTGTGAAATATTAAAATTATTAAAAATCTTAGACTTTTTCACCATTTTAATTCACTCTGAAAATAATTAATTTTTGCATCATATTTTTTTAGTACATTTTCAATAGAAAAATTTGAAATTTCTTGTCTATGTATACCACCTGTGATCAGTAGTGAATCAAAATTTTGAGTCATGGCTCCTTTTATATCCGTATTTAAATTATCACCAATACATAATATTTTTTTATCTTTAACTGTGGCAGCAAGTTCATAAACTGGTGGATAAGGTTTGCCAAAATATATTACTTCTCCATCAATTTCCTCAAATGATTTAGCTATAGATCCAGCGCAGTATTCTCTTTTATTTCCTCTATCAACTATTAAATCTGGATTAGTACATATCATTTTTTTTGATATTTGCGTTGATAGAAAATTTTTATAATACTCCAAATCATTCTCATGTTGTTCGAAAAGTCCTGAGCACAATATGTATTCTGAGTCATCTATATTGTTGACTTTGTTGTTCTCAAATTTTCTAAATAAATCAAAATCTCTTGGTGGTCCTAAATGAAAAAATTTTTTGTTTTTAAATTTTTCTAAAATATATCTAAGAGATGCTTCTCCAGATGTAAAAACAGTTTCAGAAAACTTATTTAATCCCATTCCTTTAAGGGTATTAATTACAGTTAAATTTGGTCTTGGAGCATTTGTAAGTAAAATAAATTTTTTATTATTTTTTGATAATTCTTCTAAAACTTTTACTGCATTCTCGTGAAGCTTTATTCCATTATGAATTACTCCCCAAATATCGATGAAAAATAAATCATACTGACTTACGATTGATTTTAAGCCTATTTGCTCTAAATTTTTACTCATATTTCAGATATAGCTTAAAAAACTAATAAATTCTTGGATTTTCTACTTTATATTTTTAAGACCAGATCTTGAAAAAATAGCCACATGCATCTATATGAACTCTAATTTAAAGGAGTATTTATGAAGTTTAAACCATTGCACGATAGAGTGTTAATCGAAGTATTAGATAGTAGTGAAAAAACTGCTGGAGGAATTATAATCCCAGACTCTGCACAAGAGAAACCACAAGAAGGCAAAGTTGTTGCCGTAGGTGGTGGTTCAAAAACTGAAGATGGAAAAATTATACCAATGGATGTTAAAGTTGGTGATAAAGTTCTTTTTGGCAAGTGGTCAGGAACAGAAGTTAAAATAGATGGCAAAGAGTACAGCATAATGAAAGAGTCTGACATTATGGGAATTTCTACATCTAAATAAAATTAATATAGAAGGAGAAATTATAATGGCAAAAATAGTTAAATTCGATTCAGATGCTAGAACATCAATGTTAAAGGGTGTTGATATACTAGCTAACACAGTTAAGGTTACTCTTGGTCCTAAAGGAAGAAATGTAGTCATCGATAAAGCATATGGTGCACCTAGAACAACTAAAGATGGTGTTTCAGTTGCAAAAGAAATTGATTTAGATGACAAATTTGAAAATATGGGAGCTCAAATGGTTAAGGAAGTTGCTAGCAAAACAAATGATGAAGCTGGTGATGGAACAACTACAGCAACTATCTTGGCCCAAGCTATTGTAAAAGAAGGCTGCAAATACGTTACAGCTGGAATGAACCCAATGGATGTAAAAAGAGGAATTGACGCTGCTGTAGAGCATGTGAAAGAAAAATTAATCTCCTCAGCAAAAAAAGTTAAAGATAGTGATGAGATTGCTCAAGTTGGAACAATTTCTTCAAATGGAGATAAAGAAATTGGAAGCATGATTGCTAAAGCAATGCAAAAAGTTGGTAACGAAGGCGTTATTACTGTTGAAGAAGCGAAAAGCATTGAGACAGAACTTGATGTTGTTGAAGGTATGCAATTTGATAGAGGATATTTATCACCATACTTTGTAACGAATGCTGAAAAAATGACAACTGAGCTTGAAAATCCGTTAATTCTTTTACACGAAAAAAAATTAACAAACCTTCAACCGATGGTTCCACTTTTAGAAGCAGTTGTTCAAGCTGGAAGACCTCTTATGATTATATCTGAAGATGTAGAGGGAGAAGCCCTTGCAACCTTAGTTGTAAACAAATTAAGAGGTGGTTTAAAAGTTGTTGCAGTGAAAGCTCCTGGATTTGGCGATAGAAGAAAAGCAATGTTAGAGGATATTGCAATTTTGACTGGTGGTCAGGTTATATCTGAAGATCTAGGTATTAAACTTGAAAATGTAAAAATTACAGACCTTGGATCAGCCAAAAGAGTAAAAGTTGATAAAGAAAATAGTACTATCGTTAGCGGAACTGGAAAGAAATCCGATATTGAGGCAAGATGTGCTCAAATCAAGCAACAAGTTGAAGAAACTACCTCTGATTATGATAGAGAAAAACTTCAAGAACGTTTAGCTAAGTTAGCCGGGGGAGTTGCAGTAATTAAAATTGGCGGCGCAACTGAGGTAGAAGTAAAAGAAAAAAAAGATAGAGTTGAAGATGCGCTAAATGCTACAAGAGCTGCAGTGGAAGAAGGAATTGTAGTTGGTGGCGGATGTGCCCTTTTATACGCTTCTCAGGACTTAGATAAAGTAAAAGCTAAAGGTGCAGACCAAAAAGCTGGGATAGATATTGTAAAGAGTGCACTTCAAGCTCCAATCAGACAAATATCAACAAATGCAGGTGTAGATGGATCTGTTGTTGTAGGAAAACTTTTAGAGGCGAATAAAGTGTCTCAAGGTTATGACGCTCAAACAGAGCAATATGTTGATATGTTTAAAGAAGGAATTATTGATCCTGTAAAAGTTGTAAGAACAGCTTTACAAGATGCAGCTTCAATTTCAGGATTGTTGGTTACAACTGAAGCTATGGTTGCAGATAAACCTGAAGAAAAGGATGCAGCTGCAGGAGGTATGCCTCCAGGAGGAATGGGCGGCATGGGAGGAATGGGTGGAATGGGAATGTAATCGTTCTCACTCATTTAAAAATTCTAAAAGGGCAGTTTTTACTGCCCTTTTTTTTACCCTAAACAAAAATCTGCAATGAACTTTGCAATGAATGTTCAATGAACTTTTGGGGGTCGCAAACTAGGTTATAATTAAGTCACTTAAGATCAACTCTTAGTAGAAAGTTAATTTTCTTAATATTGAAATCACTTTTATTTTATTTATTGTTAATTGATGAAAAAGATATTTTTAATTCTACTATTTAGTAATTTTTTTATCTTCCATGCCAATGCTGCAAATGTAAATTGTGTTTTTATGAATGGATATACAATTTCCAAAAATGGTGCATGGGTTGCCACTGAAGTTGACTTCACAAAATTAATAAATCTTTTTGGTGCGGAAGGTTTAAATCTTGAAATAGATGATGAATTGCTGTCTAAGTTAGATACCAGACAACCTTTTTTGGCAGGGGAAACTATAAATGGAAAAGTTTATTTAAATGGTGGAGACGCTGGAGTTGAAGGCAGAACAATTAAAGTTGATGGCGATAATTTTGTTATTTATTATGGGTTTTGTAATGTGGGATTTGGTTAATGACAATGTAAACAAAAAAATTTATAGCTAATTATATTTTAATCAATTTAGAATACAATCTTGACTTCCTCCATATAAAACTCCTTGTTTTAAAACAGCTTTAGACCAAATTTGAACATTAATAAAATTTATTTTTGCTAAAGATTTTGAAGTTGTGTCACCTTTTTTATCTAATTCAACTCCTTCATTCCATAAAGTTGCAGTTTTATTCCAAACTTGAACCACTTTCTCTTGAGCATCACTTGATAAAGAATTAAAACAGTCTTGTGCTTTAAAGATTAATTTTTCAGCATTAATCTTATCTGTCGCATAAGAAGTGTTAGTACAAAAAAAACTTAGAAGTATAATTACAAGAAATTTATTCATTAATTAAATATACTCTCAAACTTAATAGGAGTCATCTTTCTGTTTGCTTTCTATTTGGGGCGATTCTGCAATGAACTTTGCAATGAACTTCTTAAATAAGTGAGTATTGGCGTACTATGAATGCGAATGTAATCCCTTTTCAATCTGATTTTTCAGAAAAATTTAAAACCCCCGAAACTAAGTTTTCGGGGGTTTTTTTTTACCTTTTTCAAGGTGGACGAAAACTTAATTTAACAAATTTATGTAGTCTTTTTCTAACGAACCACATGAATTAATTTTATAAATTTTTCAGGTTGTATTCAACGAAACTCTAATTTTTTTCTATCTTAAAGTGAAATTTAATTGATTTTTTTTTGTTTTCAATCTGAGGTTTAGATGTATAAGAACACCGAATTATGAATCAAAATATAAGAAATATTACTATAATCGCTCATGTTGACCACGGAAAAACAACGTTGATTGATAATTTGATGAAGCAAAGTGGCTCTTTTAGAGAAAATGAAGTCGTAGATGAGAGGGTAATGGACTCTGGTGAACTAGAAAAGGAAAGAGGGATTACAATTTTAGCTAAACCTACCTCTATAAATTGGAAAGATACTAGAATAAACATAATCGATACACCTGGCCACAGAGATTTTGCAGCAGAAGTTGAAAGAGTGTTAAGTTTAGCAGATGGAGCATTATTGCTTGTGGACTCTGCAGAGGGAGTTATGCCGCAAACAAAATTTGTATTAAGTAAAGCCTTAAGGCAGGGTTTGAAACCAATAGTTGTTATTAATAAATTAGACAAAACCGATCAAAGAGCTGATGAAGTTTTAAATGAGACTTTTGATTTATTTGTAAGTTTAGATGCGAACGAAGAACAATTGGATTTCCCTATTTTATATGCAAGTGGAAGATCGGGTTGGGCTAGTAAAGATATTGATGGACCTCGAGAAAATCTTAATCCACTATTAGATTTAGTACTTGAACATGTTAAACCTTCCGAATTTGATAGATCTAAACCTTTTGCAATGCTTTCAACATTGCTTTATGCAGATAATTTTTTAGGAAGAAGTCTCGTAGGAAGAATTTCTCAGGGAACTGCCAGAGCAAATCAACAGATTAAAGCGATTAATTTAGAGGGTAAAAAAGTAGACGAAGGAAGACTTACAAAAATCTTTAGATATGAGGGGACAAAAAAAGTGCCAATCCAAATTGGTGAAGCGGGCGATATTGTAGTAATAGCTGGATTAGAAAAAGCTAACGTTGCAGATACTATTTGTGACTTGGAAGTTAATAAGCCAATAAAAGCTACCCCAATTGATCCGCCAACAATGTCTATAAAAATTACAGTAAATAGCTCTCCACTTGCAGGAACTGAGGGTAAAAAATTGACCAGTACGCAAATCCGAGATCGATTAATTTTAGAAGCTCAGAATAATGTTGGAATTACTTTTTCAGAAAATTCTAATAAAGATGCATTCGAAATAAGCGGAAGAGGGGAATTAATGCTTGAGATTTTGTTAACACAAATGAGACGAGAAGGATTTGAAATGACGGTAAGCCCACCGAAAGTTTTATTTAAAACTGACAATAATTCCAAAAAATTAGAGCCAATTGAGGAAATCACTATGGATATTGATGAAGAATATTCATCTAAAATCATAGACAGTATGAATAGAAGAAAAGGTAAATTAATTGAACTTAAAGATACTGGAAAAGATAAAAAAAGATTGATTTTTCATGCTCCAACCAGAGGATTGATGGGTTATACAAGCAGATTTTTAACATTAACGAAAGGTACAGGTGTTATTAATAGAATTTTTCATTCTTATGGAGAATTTGAAGGCGATATGGAAGGAAGAAGAAATGGAGCTTTGATCTCTATGGATCAAGGTAAGGCGGTAGCTTTTTCAATTTTTAACTTACAAGCTAGAGGAGAGATGTTTGTTACTCATAATGATCCTGTTTATACTGGAATGATAGTGGGCTTAGCACCAAAACCAGGTGATATGATAATAAATGTTATGAAAGGTAAAAAACTTACAAATATGAGAACACAAGGAACGGATGAAAATATAGTTCTCACTCCCGTTCGACAAATGTCTATAGCTGAACAATTAAGTATGCTTAATACAGATGAGGCTTTAGAAATTACACCAAAATCTTGTAGACTAAGAAAAGCAATTCTTGATCCTCACGAAAGAAAAAGAAGTGAAAAAAATAATCTAATTACTTAATTTATCATCTTATCAATTAAATATAAACTTAGAGCTATACAAGGACCAATACCAAAAGCAAACATTAAAGTCCCTATACCGAGAGTCCCACCTAAATACCAGCCTACTGATGCAACAGAAATTTCTATAAAAGCTCTAACAGCTGCAATTGGTAGATTAGTTTTTTTTTGTAATCCGGTCATTAGACCATCTCTTGGTCCTGGTCCTAAATTTGCAATTAAATAAACTCCACTTCCTACCCCAACTATCATTACACCTAGAGCTGCCATTAACAATTTCATTATATAACTTTCAGGAGTTGGAATTAATGCAATTGTAATATCTAACATTGCTGCAATAATTACGATATTAAATATAGTTCCAAGACCTGGCTTTTGTTTTAAAAAGAACCACAGAGACAAAACAACGACACTTACAATAAAAGTGACAACACCAATTGATAATCCTGATTTAATTGAAATTCCTTGTGCCATTACAGTCCAAGGAGAATTTCCAAGAAATGAAATAACCACCAATGCCTCACCAAAACCGAACAATATAAGGCCAAAACAAAGAAAAAATAATGTTGATAATTTTGGTTTTAGATTAAAGGTTTCGTCAGAACTCCATGAGACTTTTGGGATTTTTTTGATAGTAAGGAACATATAATTAACTATTATTTATACTTTCTTGTACTAAAATCTATGAAAATGAAACACTTTGTATTGATAATGATAATTTTTATTTATTCCTCAAAGGCTACTGCACACAGTAGTCACTATGAAGGTTTAAAAAAAATTGAGATGGATGTCCTTAGAAATAATGAAGTTATTGGTAGTACTAGCTACTTTTTTGAATTTGATAAGGATTTATTTGTAGTTAAAAATTATACCAATTTTAAAGTAGAATTATTTGGAATAAAAGTTTTTTCAATATTAAGTGAAACGATAGAAAAATATAAAGATGATAAACTTATTTTTTTTAAATCAAATACATTCCAAAATGATAAAGAAAAATACGTAAATTTAAAATATCATAAGGCAAAAAATAAATTCATTATTGATGGTTCATCATTTAAGGGAGAAGCTGATGTAGATTGCACTATTGGGAATTGGTGGAGTCATAAAATTTTTAAAGCTAGCAAACAAATTAGTCCTCTATCAGGCAGTATAAAGAAGCAAACTGTAGATTTGATTGGAACTGAAAATATTATTATAAATACTGAAGAATATTTAAGTGAACATTACAAAATTAAATCAAATGATGAAAGCCTTGATGAAGACAAGCAGTTTGAATTTGATGTATGGTACAATCCAAAAAATAATTTAATTTTAAAAGTAACTTTTAGTAAAATGGGAAACTGGGAATATAGATTAAGGAGTTTTGAGTAATGGCTATATGGGGAAGCTTAATTGGTGGAATGATAGGTTTTTCACTTGGAGGACCATTTGGAATGCTGTTGGGATCCTTAATCGGTGGAAAAATGTCAAGATCAAGATCTGGAGGAGGATTTAGATCATTTGCTCAACCACAACAAATTTTTGCACTTTCCTTGATTGTTTTGTCAGCAAAATTGAGTAAAGCAGATGGACAGGTTAGTCGTGAAGAACTAATTGCAGTTAAAGATAAATTAAAAATACCTGATAGTGAATTAGATCAAGTTGGAAAAATTTTTAATAAGGCTAAGGAAGAAAGTACAGGTTACGAACCATACGCAAGACAAATTGCAGAGGTATATAAAGGCAACCTAAATGTTCTAGAGGAAGTAATTAACACTTTATTTTATATTGCAGAGTCAGATGGTCATGTAAGTGATAAAGAATTAGAAATGATTCAAGATATTGCAAGAATATTTGGATTAAATGATGTTCAAATAAATGGAATAAAGGAGAGTAGAAAATCATCTGACAAGCTTAATCCTTACATTGTATTAGAAAGCAAACCTGACGACTCATTAGATACAATTAGAAAACGTTATCTAAAGCTTAGTAAAGAGCATCATCCAGATTTATTAATGAGCAAAGGTGTACCTCAAGAGGTTTTAGATGAAAGTAAAGCTAAAATGAGAGCAGTTAATTCTGCGTGGAGCCAAATACAAAAATTAAAGAATTAATCCTAATAAACTAGCCATAAAATACATAGAAAATATAAAAGCGAAGACTACTATAAAATACATAATAGTAACAATTTTATCTCTTTTCCTTCTTTGTCTTACGAATGGCTTATCATCTAGGTCACAAATGTCTCTTATACCTATTACTTTATAGTCACAAGTATAACGCCATATAGAGTTTGGCATTCTGGGATCAGTTTGATTATAATATTGGATCCACTGAACTGTATATTTAAATAAAAGATAGCTTACTATTAAAAGAAGACCACTAGTAAACATTATACTATCATTTAAAATTGTTCTGACTCGGTTGATCCTTCCATTGCCGTGGTTGAACTCTTACCTGAGCTAATAGTATTTGAAACAGCATCAAAATAAGATGTACCTACTTCTCTTTGATGTTTAACACTAGTATATCCATCTTTTTCCCTAGCAAATTCATGCTGTTGAATTTTAGAATATGCAGTCATTCCTTCTTTCTTATATTTTTCCGCTAATTCAAAAATCGCAATATTTTGTGTATGAAAACCAGCAAGTGTAATAAATTGAAATTTGTAACCCATTTCTCCAATTTTTCTTTGGAAAGATCCAATTTCCTCATCAGACAAATGTTTCTTCCAATTAAATGATGGTGAACAATTATAAGCTAACATCTTACCAGGATATTTTTCATGAATAGCATCAGCAAATTTCTTTGCTTCCTCTAAATTCGGTGTTGCTGTTTCACACCATATTAAATCTGCGTATGGTGCATAAGCTAGACCTCTAGAGATTGCTTGCTCAATTCCATCTTTTACATAAAAGAAACCTTCTGGTGATCTTTCGCCAGTTAAGAAAGGTTTATCGTTTTCGTCAAAATCGTTAGTAATTAATTTAGCAGCATTAGCATCAGTTCTAGCAAGAATGATGAGAGGGACATCTGCTATATCTGCTGCTAATCTTGCTGCTTTAAGGTTTCTAACCATAGTTCCAGTTGGAACTAAAACTTTACCACCCATGTGACCACATTTTTTTTCACTTGCCAATTGATCTTCGAAGTGAACGCCAGCGGCACCTGCTCTAATAAATTTTTTTGTTAATTCGAATACATTTAATGGACCACCAAATCCAGCTTCACCATCAGCTATAATTGGTAACATGTAATCAGTTCTTTTACTTTTATCCATGTCTCCGTCTATCATTTCCATGTGTTGAATTTGATCAGCTCTGATTAAAGAATTGTTCATAGTCTCAACTAATTTTGGTGCACTATCATATGGATATAATGATTGGTCAGGGTACATTTCACCAGCACTATTGGCATCAGCTGCCACCTGCCAACCACTTAAATAAATTGCTTTTAAACCAGCTTTTGCATGTTGAACAGCATGGTTTCCTGAAAGTGACCCTAAAGTGTTTACATAAGCTTCTGTATTTAAAAGTCTCCAAAGCTTTTGGGACTGCATTTTACACATTGAATACTCGATTTTGATTGATCCTCTTAATCTTTCAACTTCCTCAGGTGTGTAATCTCTTTTTATACCTGCAAATCTTTGTAAGTCGTATGAAATGTTTTCAGCTGACACTTAAACCTCTCTCTTTTTGAATAAATGACTAAAAATTAATAATTTTTAATTAGAGCTAAATTCTTCAGTAAATTCGTTCATTCCGCTTGATCCCCAATCGCAATGATCGTCTCTAATGTAGATACCTTTAGACTTATGCTCAGAATGCTCTTCTTTATTAGTAATTTGGTAGTTATTTTCTATATTATTGATTTTGTTTTTTTCCATGTAAACTTTATAATTTACAATATTTACAAAATCTACAATTAATTATATTTTCCTTGTAAAATCGAATAATTTTGTGTAAATTTAAATTTACAAAATTTACAAATGGTAAAATGAGTCAAATTGATAGAAAAATAGGTCCAAAAATCAAAGCTTTTAGAAGACAATTAGGTATACAAGCTAACAAGCTAGCTGAGGAAATGTCTATCTCTCCAAGTTATTTAAATCTAATCGAGAGTGGAAAAAGGAAAATTGATGGTGATTTGCTGTTAAGGGTTTGTGATAAACTTAAAATTGAACTTTCAGATTTAACAAGTAAGACAGACATTAATCTAGAAAACAATATATCTGAGTTGTTAGGTGATGAGCTTTTTGAAGATCTAGATATCTTAGGACCAGAAGTAAAAGATTTGGTTAATACAAATCCAAAAATTGCTAAAGCTTTAATTAAGCTTGGTGATAACTTTAAACAAAAAGATCATGAAATTTTTAACAAACTAGAAAATATCTCAGGTAAAATTATTGATGGAAGAAAAAATGCATTTCCCGGAGAAGTAATTTCTGACTTTTTACAAGAAAATAAAAACTTTTTTCCAAAATTAGAAGAATTTGCGAATAAAATATTTGATAAGGTTAAACAAAATAACAGAACAAGATATATAGCTCTATGTGATTTTCTAAAAACTGAGTATGGTATAACAGTAAAAGATGTAATTCCAAAAGAGGGAAAACCATTTTCAAAAATATATAAAGAAAAAGATAAAGAATTATTATTGTCTGATTATCTTTCTCTTGAAACAAAAAAACTTTTTGCTGCGGCACAAATTTCACAAGAAGGAGCATCGAAAGAAATTGATGAATACTTATCAACATTTAATTTTCCGACAAACGAGTCTAAAAAATTAACAAGAGTTGCTCTTTTAAATTATTGTGGGGCAGCAATATTAATGCCCTACTCTCTTTTTCATAAAGAGTGTAAAGAACTGAAATATGATCTTGAACTTTTACAAAATACATTTGCAACATCTTTTGAACAAGTTGCACATAGAGTAACATGTTTGCAAGATCCCAAACTTCCAGGAATACCTTTTCATTTTTTAAGAGTAGATGTTGCAGGAAATATCTCAAAGAGATTTTCATTATCAGGTATTGAAATACCAAGATATGGTGGTGCTTGCCCGAGATGGAATGTTTACTCAGCTTTTTCAAGACCTGGCGTAATTCAAGCAGCGGTGAGTAAAATGACTAATGGGGAAAAATATGTTTGTATAGCAAAGACAGTTGAAAAAGGTGTTGGAAGATATGGACAGAAGAAAAGTATGTTATCTATAGGTCTTGGATGCGAGGCGAAATATGCAAAAGAATTTGTTTATACTGAAAATTTAGATTTAACTGATAAAAAATCTGAGCTGCCTATAGGCGTTTCATGTAGAACATGTGATAGACTTGATTGTTCACAAAGGGCATTTCCACCTCTTCATAAAAAATTTGATGTAGATATTAATGCTAGAGGCGTTTCTGTTTACGTGAATGAATGAAAGGTTAATTTTGTTTAAGTTTTTGCCTTTTCTTTGAAATTAATTGAGTGAGTGAGTCGACCATCAAATCTGATGCTTTAAATATTTCATTAGGTTTGAACTCATAAGACATATTTTTTTCATCATTTGTCTTGTCTTCTATTATTATTCCTTTGTCTGGCGAATTATCCTTAATGTATATTAAAATTAACCATTCTTCATCTGATGACTCGTCCCATTTTATAAATATTTCTCCAGTCTCAAATCTTTTGTCTATACATCTGAATATAGACATATGTCTTGTAATATATCTTTTGTTTAACTGAAAAACTAAACTGTTAGCACTTCTATAAAAGCTTTCTAAAGCAAACTCAATTTTTTGTCTTGCTAAGTTATATTCTCTTTCTTTTTGAAGTAGGGCTGATCTATCATCTTCCTCATCAGTTTTTACTCCTAGAGCTTCAACTCTTTCTCTAATTTTTTGATCTCTAATTAATCTATATTTATTTTTTAAATTTTCTATTCTCTGTTGTAATTCCCCGTAGTCCTCTCTTTTTTCTTTTAGAGACATCTTTTCTAGTTTTTCAAGTTCTTTTATCTCTCTTATTCTAAATTTTTCGATCTGCTTTTGTATTTTTAACTCTTGTAAAAATTTCTTTTGTCTTTCTGCTTGTTCTTTTCTTAAAAGAGCTTGTTCTTTTCTTAAAAATAATTTTAAATCTTTAGCTCTTATTTTTTCTATTCTTTCCTCGTCTTTTAATTCTTGTTGTTTTAGTTTAAATTGTTTTTCTTCTTGCAAAATTTTCTGTTTTTTAATTTTTTCTTTTTCTATGTTTCTTTTCTCAATTTCTAATAACTTAAGTCTTCTTTTTTCATCCTTTCTCTGAATTTTGAATTCGTTAATTTTCCCATCTATAGATTGAAAGAACTTTGAGATACCTCGATCAATAGCAAAAATGTCAAATTTAAATTTAACTTTTAATTTCGATTTTAACTTTTCTTCTACTCTTACTGATTTAGTAATTAAATTATTATTTACTTTTTTTTTAAAAATAGAGTTTTTCTTTTGA
>CACICF010000014.1 GCA_902584995.1 uncultured Pelagibacteraceae bacterium | reverse complement strand
AATTTAGATAAAATGAAAAAAGAAAAAAAATTCCATGGAAAAGAAGCCAAGATACTTTATAATTTAACCAATAAAAATTTCCTTTTTTTTAAATTAGTTTTTAATAAGACAATTAATAGAATTTGTCAGAAATATTTCAAAAATGGCGCCTATGTAAAAGATAAAAATATATATCAGTTTGACCATATGCACTCGCGCATTTTGGACTATCCTTGTAAATCACAACCATTGCACATCGATAGCAGAATATCTGGAGTTTATCCTCCAACAAGTTTACATTTTTTTATCTATTTATCTGATGTAAAAAAAGATTCAGGTCCAACGCAAATTGTACCCTCTTCTCATAAAAAAAATTGTTATCCAATTAAAAAGGATGAAATCAACGCAAAAAAGATTATTGGTAATAAAGGCACAGTTATTGTAGTAAATTCATCAACATGGCATGGATCCTCTTTAAAAAAAAACTTTGAGAGAAGAGCAATACTAACATTAGTTTATACAAGATGGTTTTTGAGACAGCAATTTGCGTTACCATTTTCATTACCAAAAAACTTTATAAAAAAACTTTCAAATAAGGAAAAAATGATGTTGGGTTTTTACAATTACCCTCCTATTGAGGAAAAAGATAGAGTAACAGGACGTGGGAAAATCCAAAACTATATTATAAAATAGATATACAAAAAATTACTTTCAACATTTTGATAAAAATTCTTTTGCCCCCAGATATAAATGAGGAGGTATAAATCTTTTACGTGATAGTGAAAAACTTTTATTTTTAGACTTATTATAAAGATATTCTTTAATAATTTTTTTAGCAAATATTTTTTTATAATGCATATCTTTAGATATATTTTTTAATTTAGTCTGTTTAATATTATTTGGTTTATTTATGTAATTTATGTCAATATTTACTAAACTTAAATTTATTTCATCAATATCTAAGTTTTTCATATAATTTATTGAAGACCAGTATATATTTTCAGTTTCAATTAAAGGAAAGGGTGTATGAATATATTTTTTATTATGTTTAATAATTTTTTTAGAAACTTTTTCAATAATTTGCCAGTACTCCAAGTGATATGGTTCTGGAAAAGGCCATAATTTGTTATCTAAACAGTAATCGTAATGTCCATAATGTACATATTTAATAATTTTTCTTTTTTTATCTTTTAGAAGTAAGTCATTAAGATTTTCTAGACCTTTTTTTGTTTCAATCATTGGTACAATCGATATTGGCTTTATTGCTGAACTAGAGACTTTGCTATAGCAATCTTCTATTTGATCATACCTTTCAACTTTAGGTAAAAAAATTCCAACTAATGGTGTTTTATTTTTAAGCACATTTGAGATGGTATTTATATCATGATCATAAAACTCAGAATTTTGAGAATTTATTCTTACAAATGTATTCGTATTTTTTAAAATTTCATTATCTGAAAGATATTTCAAGCCTTCTCTTGAAATTTTTTTCAATTTTAAATTATTTTGACTATCAAATAAATCTTGAGCACTATCTTCCATGTCTAAAATTACAGATATCTTAAATTTTTCAAATTTTTTTAATATTAGATTAATAGCTTTAAATCTTACTAAGCATATATACAAAAAAAGATTTAAATTTTTCATGATTGATATTTATTATAAGGCATATATGGAATAAAAAAATATTATTATATTTTATTTGTAAATGAAATTAAATTTATTTAGTTAAAAACAATCATTAAAAAATTGTTATTAATTTTTAACTAAATTGTATATAAGGATTCAAATGATCTTAGGAATAATTCCAGCTAGACTTAAGTCTAAAAGATTACCCAATAAACCATTACAAATAATAGATGGACTGCCACTATTGGTTCATGTCCTAAAAAGATCTTTAATGTCAAAAAAATTAGATAAGATAGTGGTTTGTACAGATAGTATTAAAGTCGTCAATCTAGTTAGAAAATATAATCAGGACGCATATCTGACTAGTAAAAATATAAAAAATGGTACAGACAGAATATCAATATTCTTAGGAAAAAATAAAAAGAAATTCAAAAATGTCAAACTTGTAGTTGATATTCAGTGTGATGAAATATTTTTAAACCCTAATTATTTAGATAAAGCTATTAATTTTCATTTAAAAAATTTAAAAAAATATGATGTTGTAATACCTCATACTTTAACAAATGAAAAAGATAATAAAAATTATGTAAAAATAGTTTCAAATGAGAATAACGAAATTTTATATCTTACTAGAGCAGATGCCCCTCATCCATTTAGGTCAAAATCTAAACCTTTTCAAAGGCATCAAGATTTTGTGACCTTCAAGCCAGATTTTATAAAAAAATTCAAATACTTAAAAAACAGAAAATTAGAAGAGTATGAAGGCATTGAATTATTAAGAGTTTTAGAAAACGGTTTCAAAATTGGTACTCTCAAATTTAAGAATGATAGTTTTTCAATAAATACTAAAAAAGATGTAATTAGATCTATCTTATTAATACAAAAGGATAAACTTAGAAAATTTTATAGATGAAGGATTTTAATAAAAAAACTTTCATAATATTTGATTTAGACGGAGTTTTGTTTAATTCGAAAAAAAATATGCAAGTAGCATGGGGAGCAACCAAAAAAAAATTTAATTTATATGTCAGTTTTAAAAAATATTTTAGTAAAATTGGTATGCCTTTTTTAAAAATTTTGAA
Organism: uncultured Pelagibacteraceae bacterium; assembly: GCA_902584995.1. GTDB lineage: Bacteria > Pseudomonadota > Alphaproteobacteria > Pelagibacterales > Pelagibacteraceae > Pelagibacter. The sequence goes on along the minus strand of CACICF010000014.1, from coordinate 20,354 downwards.
ATCCCTAGGAATCAAAGCAGATATCAAAATTTACCAGTGCTTTAAAGACACGTCATTGAAAAATATTAGTCTAATTAAACCTTATAGTGGAGTGATAAACTTTTTAAAGTATTTGAAGAAAAAGAAAATTAAATTTTCAATTGTTACATCTAAGGACTATAAAAGATCAAAATTTTTATTAAATAAATTTAATATAAAACCAATTTCTATTCATTGTCCAAGTAAAAAATTTAGAGGAAAACCATACCCTGATCAGTTGTTGTATTCTCTTAAAAAAAATAAAATTAGGAAAATAGATGCATGCTTTGTTGGCGATACTAAGATTGACTACCTAGCAGCAAAGAAAGCAAATATAAAATTTATTTTTGCAAAGTATGGGTACGGTGAAAATAAAAAAATATATAAATATTCAATCTCAAATATCAAACAACTGATTAAATTTATCAATTAATAATATTTTAAAAAAATTTATTTATTTAAAAAATTGCGCCATAATTTTAATTCTTTATCAATATACAAATGTTTATCGATTGTTTCCTCTGAAGTAAAACTTTTAAAATTATTAGATAATTTATTTAAAACATTTTTTAATGAATCGACATCTTTTACAAAATATAAATTGGTTGCTTTAGTAACAGCTGGAATTGGTAAAGAAGTTAATGAAATAAGAGATATAGTTTGCTTATTTTTTACAACTGACTCCAGTAAAACAGATGAGCCATTTGCTGTATAAACAATATCTGAATAGCTAAAAGCATCTTCAACACTACCCTTTAATATTTTATAAGAAGGAAAACCTTTTGCGAATGATTTAATAATTGAACTTACAGGAAAAAGAGGATGTTCTTTAATAAGAACTTTTTCAAATTTTACATTTGATAAAGCAAAAAATTCCAATAACTCTTTTGTTTCTGACATAATTATTGAAGTTATTATTAATATTGATTTTTTTAATTTAAATTCTTTATCTGTATTTTTAGTAGTATTTTCTTTTAAGTAATTAAATCGATGTGCCTCAATTTCAAGTAATTGCTTTTGATCAAAACCATTTTGCAATAAAAGAGACTTTGAAAAATCACTATTCACTCCAATTAAGGATGGATTATAAAGATATGAATGGATACTTTTAGGATGGTAATAATTCATGACATTAGGTCTTACAATAGAATGAATAACACCTTTTGTTAAAACAGAGTGCTCTTTAGCTACCTTATTTAACATTTGCTCCCATGGTTGAAATTCTAAGAGATAAATCAACTCATCTATCTGAGGATTTGTTGAAAAAAAATTTGAAATTTTCTTTTCAAAAATAAGTAGATCAATTAAGGAAATTGAAATAGATTTTAACCATTCATTTTTTGTTAAGCCCAGATAGTCAATACCTTCAAATACAAATAAGTTTTTAAGTAAAATAGAATCAAGTTTTCTTTTAACTTTTAGAAATTTTTTTGTTACAATTTTAAAATCTGAATAACTAAAATAAGCATCTAAAAAACCAAAAGAGTTTAAATTAGCTTCAAGTATTTTATTTTCTTCTTGAATTTTTAATCTATCTCCCTGATATAAAAACAACCATTCAAAACTATCATTTATAAGTGTGGATACATTCTCAAAATATTTACTTTTAAATTGCTTATTATATGTTTGGCCTCCTGAGTAATAATAGCTTAATACAACTCTTCGTGATTGTTTTTTTTTAGGAACTATTTTCTGTTTCTTTTTCTGATATTCTTTCTTTAGACTAAAAAGTAAAGATGGTATTGTTTTTTTTTTTAAAGTTTCTTTTAAAAAATTTAATGATGAAGTTTTACTTTCTTTAATATTGATTTGTTTAATTTGAAAAGGAAAGCTTTTTATATTCGAATTAAAAAAATTAGTAATTAATTCATTAACATTTATTAGATAAACATTTTTTATATTTTCCTCTTTAATATAATCGATTAAAATATAAAGCTTAAAGAATAAATATACAGTATCAGTTTTATTTGGAGATGCTTCGAAAAATATGTTAGACATTAAATAACGATAATCTTCATCATTATCAATGTATGGCTTTAACTTTGAAAATACATGGCCTTGAAACTTTAACCATTTTTCTCTTAAATAACTTTGATTTTTTTGGAATTTTTCGATTAATGAAAACTTATTAACGTAGCCTTCTAATTCTTTCTCTAAAAAAACTACTCTAGAATTTTTTGATATTTCTGAGGGAAATTTTAAATCTGTTTTTCCAATTATGTAAATAATATCATCATTCATTTTATTAAGAAACTTAAAATTATTATTATTAAATTCATGTATGTTTAAACTTGGATAAGATAATTAAATTAAACTACCTTGAATATGAGTTAAATCTTTTTTATCTATAAAATAATCTCCCAGAATTAGAAAATCTAAATCGGATAAAATAAAAGCTCTGATTGCATCCTTCGGTGTTTCTACAATTGGCTCTTCATGTATGTTAAAGCTAGTATTAATTAAAGTGCCAATTCCAGTAATCTTCTTATAGTTTTTTAAAACCTTATAGTATGCACTATTTTGATCTTTAGAAATGATCTGGGGTCTGGCAGTCCCATCGATGTGTACGACTGCGGGGCAATATTTTTTCATATATTTAGTACAATTTACTGTTATTGTCATATATTTCATGGACTCAGAAATATCCGTATTCTTTGGTATTACATAAGATTTATCAATATCATCTATAATTGTTACTGGTGCAAAAGGCATAAATTCTGTTCTTGAAAGTTTTTTATTTAAAAATTTATTAACTTTTGGATCACCTGCGTGAAATAGAATCGATCTATTTCCAAGTGCCCTTGGGCCATATTCGCTAGAACCTGAATACCTAGCAACAATTTTTTTTTCGGCTAATTTAGTGGCAACTATTTGAGAAATATTTTTTGGTTTGTATGCTTTAATCCTATATTTTAAAATCATTTCATCTATGTCTTTAGACTTATGTGGACCTAAATAATAATTTTTTTGATTTATTTTTGGTTTTTTTGCATTAACGTATAATGCAGCTCCAAGAGATATACCACAATCACTCATTCCTGGATGTACAATTAAAGATTTAATAGTTTTTATATTTGCTATCTTTTGATTTAATTTTACATTTGCGAAAACTCCACCTGACAATTGTACTTCTTTGATTCCTGTTTTTTTTACCCAATAAGAGACAAATTCTCTAACTACTCTTTCTAAATGAAACTGCGCCGTTGCAGCAACATCTTCTCTTGAATAAGGTGATCCAACTATCTTTATTTTATCAATATATACTTTAAAATTTGCCCACGGATATGGCCCATAAGCTGTGCCTGTAAATAAAGATGAGTAAATACTTCCTTTTTTTGAATTGAACCAAATTAATTTTTTATATTTTTTGAGTAGTTTTTTATTAGGATTTCCAAATGCAGCTAAACCAGTTATTTTACCCTCATGTCTTACTGCTTTAAAACCTAGTGATACAGTTATTGCAGAATAAAAATGTCCAATTGAATTAAACGAACTTATCTCATGAATAGGTTTAATTTTATTTTTTTTGCAAATTGAAACTAATCCTGATAGAGCATCTCCTCTTCCATCTAATGAAATTGCTAAAGCAATTTTTTTATTTGTTGTAAACCAATTAGATGCGTGGTGAGCAATATGATGTGGTACATATTCAATATCACATTTTAAAAGTCCAAATTTTTTGATTATTTTCATCAATTTTAAAATTCTTTTTTGCTGGGTTGAAAAAGAAAGATCTAAATATTTTTTTTCATCTAATTCAAATTTTTTTTGACTGGACTTATTGATATTCGTATAAAAATCTAGAATAGTAGTATCTCGAGTATCTTGAATAGCCTTTGCCCAGTGTATCATTGAGGTTTTTCGCAAAGACTCAGGATCTTGAAGGGCCAAAGCAATTTTTGATATTTTAGAAATTTTGTTAAAACTTTTAAGTATTAGTTTTAAACTTTTGATCGGAGGACCATGTTTGTCAATTCTACCATCATGTCCTTTAATTCTTGATAATCTCTCCTCCTCTATTGAAAATAATATATCAGATCCTTTTGTAAGTGTGCAGCTTGAATTGTGACCATCATAAATTCCTAGTGTATACATTTTAAAAGATGATCATTTTCCTTAGTATTTATTTGCAATGATATGCTTTGCAACCTCATAGGAACCATCATAAGGGGTTGATGAATTGTCTTCAAGTGAAACCTGCTTCACTTTTAAAAATGATTTAAAAATAGTCACAAGAGAATGTTTATTTACTGAATTTATGTCTCCTAAATATTTTGCCTTTCCAGTATTTGCCCAAGCTTTTGACTGCTCAATTTGGTTATTTGCTGTTGAAATTATTAAAAAAGGTAGCCCACAACAATCAATTTCATAAGTTGTAGTCCCTCCTGCAATTACTGCTATATCACAAGATGAATATAACTTTGCTACATCTTTAGGATTGATTAATAAATCAACTCTCTGACTTCCATTTAATAAAATCCACTCTTTCAGCCTATTATTATTTGGATTTGTAAAGCCAGATATTACTAAAAATTTTATATAATTTGGAGTTACTGGCAACAATGTAGATAAAACAAACTCATTTGCACCTTTATCATCACCACCACCAAAAGTTAATAAAACTTTTTTTATTTTCTTAAAATAAGTTTTTTTTGTAACATTTGCAAACTCAGGGCGAAGTATTGCATAATTTTGGCCTAATAATAATTTAGAACTTTTATTACGTAAAACTGATTTAAAATCTTCTCGTGTCACACCAGGCATAGGATTAACAATTATATCAGCCCAGATTGGTTTTTTATTTTCTTTTTGATAAAATTGTAACCATTTATATCCAGCTTTTAATAAAATCATTTGGTATTTTTCATCTATACGGTAGTCATCTAATACGAAATAAGATGCATTATTTTTTTTTGCTATTTTGATTAAGTTAACAGAGTCTTCTTCACCCGAGTTCCATTTTTTTATTGGCATCCATTCTTTGAAGATATTGTTATCCTTTTTAGTTTTATAAAAATTATCTGGCCCAACCATTAAACAAACTTCACCTTTTTGAATAAGAGATTGCGCTAAGGAACGACATCTATTTAAATGTCCAAAGCCTACTTCTGGATTTGTATTACAACGAAAAATAATAGTCATATAACATAATTATGTATTTATTATTTATAATATTTGGTCATTAATCAGCTTAGACGCTGGAAATCTTTATAACATACTGGTCCTTCTAAAATTTCACTTACAGGTTTTCCCTGCACACATTCACCAATTATGCTGAAAACTTCGTCTAGAGCTTTTTCATATTCATCTATAATTTCTTGTTTATGTTCTGTACATACATAAACAGTATTACTTGCAAGATATCCGCGCTTTAACATTTCCTGAGTTATAATTGTTTTATATTCTAAATTAAATTCACACTCAAATTTCATCTTTATTAGAGCAGGTAGTCCAAAAGTAACCAGAGGTAATCTATGTTTTTTTGCTAGTTTTTTCCATATATTTGAGATTTGGACTCCTGTATTAGTAATTTTTTCCCACGATTTTTCTCTTTCCATCACCTCTAAAGTTTTTAATGCAGCAGAAGGACCGATACGTTCAGTCCAAAATGTACTACTGATAAAAGTTGATTGTGCTGCATCCATAATTTTACGCCGACCAATAACTGATGTTATCGCATAACCATTTCCCATCGCCTTTCCAAACATGGCAATATCAGGTTCAACATTATATTTCATGTGTAATCCTCCAAAATTTTCTCTGAATCCTGAAGTACATTCATCAAAAATAAGTATTATCCCTTTTTGGTTAGCAAGATCCCTTACTTTTTGTAAAAAATTATTTTTTGGACCAGTGCTACGTACGACCTCCATTTTAATAACTCCTATATCATGTTTTTTGACCAATTCTTCTAATTCGTCTATTTGATTATAAGTGAATGGAAAAACAGTATTTTTTAAGTTTCGTGGAACCCCTTTAGGTTCTAGACCTGGTAATAAATGGCCATCTAGACTTTTGTCATCACTCAAGTTAGCTGACAAGTACCAATCATGCCAACCATGATACCCACAAATAGCAACGTTATCTTTTCCTGCTGCTGCTCTGGCAATACGAACCGCAATTGCGTTAGCTTCGCCTCCACTCCTTGCAAATCTGACCATTTCTGCCCAAGGATGCATTTCAATTAGCTGTTCTGATAAATATACCTCATCAGGGCAATTTAAAGTTGACATATTACCATCTCTTACAGTCTTCGTAACTACTTCGTCAACTTCGGGATGGCCGTATCCTAAAGTGTTTGTGCCAATTCCCATAATAGACATATCAATAAATTCTTTTCCATCAAGATCCCAAACTTTACAACCTTTCGCCTTGCTAAAATAAGCTGGCCATTTTTCAGGTAAAAACATTTCAGGTCTTTTTGAAAGAAGCATATTACCTCCAGGTATTATTTTTTTTGCTCTTTTATAAAGTTTTTGTCCAGTGCCAATATTTGAACCCTCGTTAGTTTTGATATTATTGTTATCTGAAAATAATTTTGGATTAGTTTTATATAATTTTAATATCTGCTGCCAATTAAAGTATATATCTGGTGAAAAATAATTAAATATATTTTTAATTACATTTAAATCATCAATTTCATCAACTGTCCATCTTAGTTTTGATAAATCATCCGGATATTTAATTGACGATTTCGAAAAATGATTTGAATTACGAATATAAGGTGTTACATGTTCTTTATCAAATTCTGATACCGCTTCATTATTTGCACGCTCAATAGAGTCGAATGTCATTACTGATACATCAAGTCCATCTGGAAAAGTTCTTGGATCTGTATTTGAAAAATAATCAACATTTGATTTTTTAAAAAGTTTCACACAATCATCAACTAATTGTGGGTCTATTAGAGGACAATCTGCCGTAATTCTAACGATAATATCAGCACCTATAAATTTTGCAGACTCATAAAATCTATTAAGGACGTCTTTTTCACTTCCTCTTGTGCATCTATAACCCAAATACTCCACAAATTCCTGCAGTTTATCATTTTCTACACCTTTAGATGTTGCAACCACAATCTCATCTAATTCTTTTGATTTAGAAAGCCTTTTCAGAAGTAATTCAATCAAAGGTTTGCCCTCAATTTTTTTTAAAACTTTTCCAGGCAATCTTAGTGAACCCATTCTTGCTTGTACTAGAGCAGCTACTTTCATGTTTTTTTATAATTAAGATTTAACAAAATTATATTTGTATAATGTTTCAATTTTTAAGACAACAATATCTGCTTTAATTCTGTTACTGGGTTTTGGCTTTTTTTTGCATAACGATGGCAAAATTCTTGTCTAGCTTTTTGCAAATTACTTTGATCCCACCAATTTTCAACATTATCCCAAATCTCATTTATCTTTTCTGCCGCGGAAATTGCTGAAAAATGAATAATACCTACATCAGCCAACATCTGATAATATGGCTTAGCGCTATCAAGCAATGCCACCTCCTTTCCCCAAAAAGCTATAGTTGGAATGTTATCTGACAAGGTTTCTAACATTCCAGTTGAGTCATAGCTATAAACTATTAATCTACTTTTTGAAATTAATCTATTTATGTTTTTAATTCCATTATCTATTTTAATGTTTGGATCAAAATCATGCCATCTATTCTCTTCGCACCAATCTTTGTTTTGATAATTAATATTGAATAACCTTATAAGAAGATTTTTTCTTGGATTTTTGTGAAGATTATCGACAAATATCTTTTGATTATCTAAATACTCAATAAAGTCCGATTTCTTGTCATAAGTTGCATCATGCTTAGTATAACCATGCTCTATTAATAATAAATTTCCAGAGGTATTAAAATTTAATTTTTTTTTGCCTGCATTTTTCAAAACAAAACCTGGGGTATGCTGTGACATTCCGTTTGTCCACCCCCAAGTTATGAATTTATCTACTGTCAATTCTTCTATCCTTGGAGATTTATGTCTTTGAGTTCCATAATTACCTCCATGTTGTCCAACAAAATACTTTTTTCCTGACTCAACATTTAATGCTGCATATAATTTAAAAACCTCATCCAAGTAAAAATTATTACTTGTAAAAATAAATTTAGGAAATTTGGGCCAGGGTTGCTTTTTTAATTTATTAAAAAGATCCCCAAATCCTTCTAAATAACAAACAGGAAAATATTCAAATAGTAAATGACGAATAATATTTTCTAAGCTTTCACACGAATTATCTAGAAATTTTTTTTTTAAATTTTGACGTATCAAATTATCTGGATTTTTTTTTATTAGATCAAATTGAAAATGTTTATTCCAATTATACTTCCAAAATTGAGGAAATTGTCCAAGAGCTAACTCTAGTTTAGCTTCTTTTTCTGTAGGGAGGAAGGTATTTATAATAAAAGCATCATCTTTTCTAATAAATTGTTTCGATATTTTACTATAAAAACTAAAACCTAGTTTTAAGAAATTTTTATAAAACGATTTATTTTCGATTTTTTTAAGTGTTAAATTATATTTTTGTTGAGTATTTTCATTTTCCGATGAAATTAGATCTACGGGAAAATTTTTATTTTCAATTAAGTTTAATATACGTGTATATAATAAATTTAAATTCCTGTTGTCATCAAAAAAACCATCTATGAAATCTTTCGTATCAGATATGCATATAGTTTTATTTAAATCATAACCTGTGGTACCTGATATATCATGTGATAACAGGCAATTTTTAAGAGAATTAACATAATAAAACAAATCTCTTACTATAACTTTAAACCAAGGACCTATCAAAATCTGCCAAAATCTTTCGCTATGATTTGTGTTGTGATGATAATTGAGCAATTGAATAAATTCAGGAAAAAGTTTGTTTTCTAATATTAAGGCTTTGGAATAATCTGAGTCCCTTTTTGAAGGCTTCAATCCATACGGTTCTGCAACTATAGCATCCATTCCACCCCAAATATGTTTTCTGTTGTATAGACGACACCATTCTCCCAAAAATATGACTGGACGATCAAATTTCCAGGTATTCTCATCAGCAGTTGTAATCAAATATCGTTTTTGACTAGTCAAATAAAAGCTCTCAATTTATTATTATCAAAATTTAGTCTTCTAAAATTAAATCCCACGATACAGGAGTACCTTTAGGAGTATCAAATTTAATTTTTTTTCCTAACAACTTTTCATAATATTTTGGCAATAGTCCATTTCCTGGTCTTATTCTTCGCAAATTTTTTGCTGTCAAAACTTCTCCGGCTTTCATATTTTCTCCAATATACAATGATCTTCTTCTAGAACGAGAGGATATTTCAGCTTCGGTGGCTCCATAACTAATTTCTCCTAGAGCCTGAAATGCTCTTTTAGTCTCAGAAACTAGAGATGACAATTCACTTGGCTCTAACGAAAATGCAGAGTCAACGCCACCATCTGCTCGTGATAATGTAAAGTGTTTCTCAATCACAGAGGCTCCTACTGCTACAGCAGCAACTGCTGCACCAATTCCTAAAGTATGATCTGATAAACCAACTTCACAATTAAATAGTTTTCTCATATGTGATATAGTATTTAAATTAGTATTTTTTGGTGATGCTGGGTAAGTGCTAGTACATTTTAGTAAAATTAAGTCTTTACATCCTACACTTCTAGCAGCATCAACAGCTTCGGTTATTTCTACTTTTGTAGCCATTCCTGTTGAAATAATTAATGGTTTTTTAGTACTCGCTACTTTTTTTATTAGAGGTAAATCGATACATTCAAAAGATGCAATTTTGTATGCAGGAACTTCAAGAGACTCTAAAAAGTCAACCGCAGTTTCGTCAAATGGTGTACTAAAACATAATAAGTCTTTTGATCTTGCGTGCTCAATTATAGGTTTGTGCCAATCCCAAGGGGTGTAGGCTAATTTATACAAATCATGCATGGATTGACCTTTCCAAAGTGATTTTGGATCATCAATAAAAAAATCACCCTTTTTTATATCTAAAGTCATGGTATCTGCAGTATAAGTTTGTAATTTTATTGCATCTGCTCCTGCATCAGCCGCTGCATCAACAATTGATAGCGCTCTATCTAATGATTGATTGTGATTACCTGACATTTCGGCAATTATAAAAGGAGAATTTTTAGCTCCTATAGTCTTTGAACCAATTTTAATCATGTTTTATCGAAGCTTTTTTATTTTTATAAAGATCAAGCTTAAAAGCAAGTCTAAAATCTCTAGCAAGATTATCGGCTTCCTCAGCAGAATTTCCCTTAACTACAATTTTTCCAATACGATCTGTGCCTTTTCTTAAGCATGAAACCTTATCACCTGGTTTTGATGTTACCTCCCACTCTAAAATATTAGGATTTTTTTTAAATTTATCTAAAACTTTGAAACTTTTCATTATACCGTCTGAATGTGACTCAAGAATAAATGCAGAACATGGTTGGGAAAATTTTTTATTTAATTCAGGTTTTTTTCCACATGCTATTTCAATTGCTGCTTTAGTAAAATCAATGCCAGTGTGATGTAAAACTAATTCTGGGAGACAAGTCGCACCAATCCTTGCACCAACTTCTATGATTTTTGGATGTTCATTTTTATCAAAAATTAAATCAATATTAGATGGTCCATCCAAAATACCCAATGCTTCAACACAAGATTTGATTGCTTTTTCTGCTTTATTTAAAGCTTTTTTTGGAAGATTTGATGGAAATGAATGACCTAAAGGTATCATATAAGGTGGTGCTGTCATCTGATCATTATGAATTAAAACAAGATTACATTTACCATCGACACTAAATGCCTGAGCTCCAAACTCAAGTCCCTCTATAAATTCTTCAACAAGTAAGCTTGATGATCTTGAAAACGAAGAAGCTTCCATAAATGCTTTTGAAACTTCTTTTTTGCTATTAACACGGACAATACCTCTACTCGCAGAGCTATCTGGAGCTTTTATTACACAAGGATAACCTATTTGTTCCGCAGCATCCTTGGTCTCTTCTAAATTTTTTACTTCCTTAAATAGGGGTTGTGGAATTCCTGATTTTTTAAAAACTTTTCTCATATCAATTTTATTACTACATCTATTTGCTACTTTAATACCTGACCCTTTTAATTTTAAAGCATCAATCACGGCACCAACAGCAGGTATGCCTATATCACTTTGCATTGTTAAAGCACCAATAACAGAATATTTTTTTGCAACCTCAACTATGGATTTTATATCTAGAACATCAATAGGTAATGGTATATCAGCTAATTTCATCCCTTCCCCATTTGGGTCACGATCGACAGCTATTACATTTAAATTAAGTGATTTTGCCGATAAAATCGCCGGTACTTGTCCAAATCCACCACCAACAACTAAAAAATGTTTTTTTAATTCATAAAAAAAAACAATTTTATTCTTATCAGTTAAAATTCTTACAAATCCGATTTTTTCAAATACTCTACACGATGGAATATTTCCTTGTTTTACTTCAGCTATAAACTCAGTTTTTTGAAATGGATCAAAATTATTAATTATTTTTTGGAGTAGGATTGATCCCATTTTTTTTCCTCTTGCAAATTCAGCTAAAGAAAAGTTTATATACCATTTTTCATCTTTTTTATCTAAACGAACCTGTCCTATAGGCAAACCATACTCTGTTTCTACTATATAAAATTTGCAATTTTCAATATCTGAGACTCGAGAATTAAACCATTTTCTGTGCATTTTTTTAGATATTTTTTTGGTGTTAAAACCATTAGAACGAACTACTGGGTCATTTGCCCAGATGAGTAATAATTCTTCATCTTGCTTGGTAACTAAACGAGCATTTAGTTTCATTTTTGGGTCTAAATCTTTATTTAAATTAATATTCATAGAGAATTCCAATTTGTTGGATTAATTAATTTTTTTTCGTTTGAAATCATAAAAGACAGATCGCTTGTTGAAATTTTTGATTTGGATAGTTTAATTAATTTTTTTAACTGATCTAAATTATTTACACCAACAACTATATGATCTACTTCTGATAAAGACATTGGATATGATAAACATGCCTCAATTGGATTTAATTTTTTTTCCTTTAATTCTAAAGACCAACGATCCCAGATATTTGACCATCTGTTAAATTTAACTGGTATTTTTTCTCTAGGTAACAATAATAATCCTTGAAGGAATGTTGAACGAGTATGAACTTCTACTTTTAAGTTTTTAAGTTTTGATAAAATTCCGCTTGTTTCCAATCTCCTATCAATGATATTTAACGGTGCTTGGACTATGTCAAATTTGTAGATTTTAAAAGCTGTTTCAATTTCAGAAATTTCATAAATTGATATACCAATTTTTTTTACAAGTCCATTTGATCTAATTTTTTGTATTGAATTAACTAACTTTTTTCCAAAAGTACTAGATAAATCTTTGGTATGATGGATTAGTAAACCATAAAGTTTTTTTATTCTAAGTTTGCTTAAAGATGTTTCTACATTATTCTGAACCCAATAATCAACATCTTTACAATTTTTAGGAATTTTAGGTAACTTTGAAATAAAATTGAAACTTTTGACACCTGTTTTTCCTAAAATTTCTTCACTGTCACCATATGCTACAGCAGTATCAATAATTTTAATTTTTGAATCTTTAGCAAAATTTAATATTTTTTTTACTTCAGAAAATTTAGTTTTTCCATGTTGGTTACTTATGCCATAATTAATCCCAAATTGAACTGATCCTAAAACAAGTTTAGTCATCGAAAGTTTTTTTTCTTATTATTGAAGTAGCTCTCCATTCACTAGTATCATCTATACTGACAGATTTTGATGCAGTATCAACTGTATGAGATATGCACTCATAATGAGGGTGCCAGTTAAATAATTTTCTATAGTCCATTTTATATGTTAATAAATTTTTATTATGTCGATAAATTGCTGAGGATGAAGTATTTGAAAAAAAGTCTCGAATTATAATATATCCCGATTTTTTTAAAACTCTATCAGTCTCTTTTGCAATTTGAAAAAGATCATCACGATCACATAAATAAAGACAAAATCCAAATACAACAAAATCAAATTTTTCATTATCATATTTCAATTCATCTGCAGTTCCTTTTGTAGCAACAACATTATTTTTATTTGCAATTTCGATTGCTTTTTTAGATGGATCAGTTCCAAAACATTGAATATTATAGTTTTGAGAAATCCATTGTAATCGTATACCTTCACCACAACCTATCTCAAGTAATTTTAAGTTATTTTCATTTTTTTTTATTAAACCTGACAAGGCATTAATAATTGGATCTTTAGGGCCCATTTCTCTATTTTGTAAAGTTAAATGGTTTCGCTCAAAGTAGTTATCGCCCTCGGAATCTAAAAAAATATCTTTTTGTTTTTTATTCATATTTTTTTATCACTTTAGTAACTGTGTTAATAACAAAATTTTGAAGTTTATTTGTTAACGTTGGAAACATTGGCAAACTAATTACTTCTCTGTGAAACTTTTCTGACTCAGGATATGTTCCCTTTTTAAATCCCAAATTTTCATAATACGGCTGACGATGAACTGGTATGTAATGTAAATTGACGGCTATACCTTCTTTCCGAAAATCTTCATAAATTTTTTTTTGAGTTTTTAAATTTAAATCTTCTTGAATTCGAATGGGATATAAATGATAGGATGAATAAAAATTTAGAGATTTCCAAGGTGTTTTTATTGGCAAATTAGAAAATTGTTTATCATATACTTTAGCAATTTTATGACGAATTTTTATGTACTTATCTAATCGTCTCATTTGGCTTAATCCTAATGCAGCCTGAATATCATTCATTCGATAATTGTAGCCTAGATCTATTTGTTGATAATTCCAAATTTCCCCTTTTGGACGGAATTTCATTAATGATTTATTATTTGTAATTCCATGAATTCTTAATCTAAACATTTTTTCTGCAAGATCATTCTTATTTGTAAGAGCCATGCCGCCTTCACCAGTAGTTATTATTTTCACTGGATGAAAACTAAATACCGTAATATCGCTATGAACACATGATCCAACCTTAATTTTATCATATGATGCACCTATAGCATGTGACGCATCCTCAATAATCTTAAAACCAAACTTTTTTGATAATTTATAAATAGCTTTCATTTCGCAAGGTTGGCCAGCAAAATGAACTGGTATTACAATTTTGGGTAATTTTCCTTTTTTTTTAGCTACTCTCAATTTTTCTGATAATGCTTTAATACACATATTGAAAGTATTTGGGTTTATATCAACAAAATCTACACTTGCGCCGCAGTATCTGGCACAATTTGCACTAGCGACAAACGTATTTGGTGAAGTCCACAAGAAATCTCCCTTTTTCAATCCCAATGCGAGACATGCTATATGTAAAGCGCTAGTAGCGCTATTAACAGCGACTGCATAAGATGCTCTACAATATTTTGCTACAGATTTTTCAAATTTTGGAACAACTGGTCCTTGGGTCAAAAAATCAGATCTTAATACTTTCTCAACTTCCTTAATATCACTATTTGTAATTTCTTGACGACCGTAGGGTATCATTAATTATATATTACCTATAAATTTTTGGTTGGCTTCAATCCAATCATTAAGTTCTTCATTGCTCATCCAGTCTGAATTGTTATCACTGCTATACACAAAACCTGAAGGCACTTTTGTACCATTTTTTATACGCTTTGTGTCTTTCGCCCAATCATTTATTTGAGGTAAAATTTTATAATAATTAGAGTATTCATAAGTATATTCAGAGTCCTCAGCACTTATCATTTGCTCATGAAGTTTTTCACCAGGTCTTATACCAATAATTTTATGTTTTGCTTTTGGAGATATTACATGTGCAATATCTGTTACTTTTATTGATGGGATTTTTTTAACATATATCTCACCACCAATCATATCCTCAAATGCGTGCCAAACTAATTCTACACCTTGCTCGAGCGAGATCATAAAACGAGTCATTCGTTTGTCAGTAATAGTCAATTCATTTTTATTTTTTGTAGATAAAAAAAATGGAATCACTGATCCTCTAGATCCCATAACATTACCATATCGAACAACTGCAAAGGATGTTTGTGTACCTGCAGCATAAGATGAGTTACTTGCTATAAATAGTTTGTCAGATGCTAGTTTACTCGCCCCGTAAAGATTTATTGGGCTACTAGCTTTATCTGTTGAAAGAGCAACTACTTTTTTTACTCCTTGATCAATACAAACATCAATCAAGTTCATTGCACCATTTACATTTGTTTTTATACACTCAAAAGGATTATACTCAGATGTTGAAACTATTTTTGTTGCTGCCGCGTGTACAACATACTCTACACCATTTAAAGCTCTATGAAGACGGTCTTTATCACGGACGTCACCAATAAAAAAACCCACTCTTTTGTCATCCTTAAACTGTTTTTGCATTTCCCATTGCTTCATTTCATCACGTGAAAATATTATTAAACGCTTTGGATTAAATTTTTTTAACGTAAGCGGAACAAATGACTTTCCAAAAGAGCCTGTGCCCCCAGTGATCAAAATTGACGAATTTTTTAACATTTTGTATTATCTAAATTTACAGTATTGACTTTAAAATGATCATAAATATTTAAAACCTTATTAAATTTTTCTTTTATTAGAAATTCCATTCTTTATCATTTATAGATGTTATCACAATTTTTTGCAGTACTCAAACGGTGAGCTCTTCTTTTAATATCAAAGTTCATAAAATAATTGTTCCTGATTAAATAATGTTTGTTTTCGATATTAAAATATTAATAGATTAAATTATTTCAGTTTTTGCTTTGTACTTTTAGAAAATTTTTATAAGTTTTAATAATACCATCCTCCAAGTTCACTTTTGGTTTAAAACCAATTTGATTTATTAGATGACTATCAACTAATTTTCTTGGACTACCATCAGGCTTACTTTTATCAAATTTGATTTTACCATTATATCCAACAACTTTTTTAATTATTTCAGAAAGTTCAATTATAGTTAACTCAAATCCACTTCCCACATTAATATGGCTACATCTAGGTTTACTATATTTTTCATATATTTTTTTATCAACATTCATTAGTTGAATAGAGGCAGAAACCATATCATCAATAAATAGAAATTCTCTTTTAGCCGTACCCGTACCCCAAATAATAACATTTGGTAAATTTTTAATTTTTGCTTCATGAAAACGATAAATTAATCCAGGGATAACATGACTATTCTCGGGTTCAAAGTTATCGCCAGGTCCATAAAGATTAGTTGGCATAAGACTGCGATAGTCTATTTCATGACTTTTACCAAATTGACGATTGTAGCTTTCACAAAGTTTAATTCCAGCTATTTTAGCAATTGCGTAAGGTTCATTAGTTGGCTCTAGCAATCCAGTTAGCAGTTCATTTTCTTTCATTGGCTGATTTGCCTTTTTTGGATAAACACAACTAGATCCCAAAAATAATAATTTTTTTACCCCACTGATAAAAGAGCTGTGAATAATATTATTTTGTATCATTAAATTTTGGTAAATAAACTCTGCTGGATAAGTATTATTTGCATAAATACCTCCAACCTTTGCTGCTGCTAGATATACTTGATCAATTTTTTGTTTTTTAAAGAAATTTTCGACATCTGCTTGTTTAATTAAATTTAAATCTTTTTTATCGATCGTAATTAATTCTATGTTTCTATTTTTTTTCAAAATACGAACTAATCCTGATCCAACCATTCCATTGTGACCAGCTACATATATTTTTAGTTTAGACATTTTTAATTAGGGAAATATAAAGAAACAATTAACTTTTAGTAACTTTTTCATTTTTTGCTATTTTTAAATCTTCTTCAATCATTTCTTTAACCAAATTTTCAAAAGAAATTTTAGGAAACCAATTTAATTTTTCATTTGCTTTAGTAGGATCGCCTAATAAATTTTCTACTTCAGAGGGTCTAAAATATCTTGGGTCTACTTTTACTATTTCTTTTCCGTTTAAAAGTCCTACTTCTTCTAAACCTTTTCCCTTCCATTCAAAAACCATATCTAAATTTTTTGCTGCTAAATTTATAAAATCTTTTACAGAATATTGTTTTCCTGTAGCAATAACAAAATCATCTGGTACTTTTTGTTGAAGCATTAACCACTGAGCTTCTACATAATCTTTTGCATGACCCCAATCTCTTAAAGCATTTAAATTGCCTAGGTATAAATTTTTTTGTAAACCTAGTTTTATTCTGGCTAAGCCTCTTGTGATCTTTCTAGTAACAAATGTTTCCCCTCTAACAGGTGACTCATGATTAAATAAAATCCCATTACATGCATAAATGCCATAAGATTCTCTATAATTTACAGTAATCCAATAAGCATATAATTTTGCAACACCATAAGGACTTCTAGGATGAAAAGGGGTATTTTCATTTTGAGGTGTTTCTTTCACCAAACCGTATAATTCAGAAGTTGATGCTTGATAAAATTTTGTTTTTTTTTCTAACTTAAGGATACGGATAGCTTCTAAAATTCTGAGTGACCCTAAAGCGTCGGAATTGGCTGTGTATTCTGGCTGTTCAAATGAAACTGCTACATGGCTTTGAGCTGCCAAGTTATAAATTTCATCTGGTTGTACCTCTTGAATAATCCTAGTTAATGAAGTTGAGTCTGTTAAATCGGCATGATGTAAAATAAATTTTCGATGGTTTTCAAATGGGTCTTGATATAAATGATCTATCCGATCAGTATTAATTAAAGAAGTTCTTCTTTTTATGCCATGTACCTCATAGTCCTTATTTAATAAAAATTCTGCCAGATAAGACCCATCCTGTCCGGTAACACCAGTTATTAGAGCTTTTTTCATATAATTTATTTTATTAAGTATCATCTATATAAAAAAATTTCCATAGATTTAGAGGTAATATTAAAGGAAGTAGCAAATAATAAATCCTCAATTTTATAATTTATCAATTAAAGATATTAAATTTTTTACGCAAATTTATTTGTTAAATTTTTTAATAAGTAGACTGAAGCAAAAATTACATATTATAGATAAAACATATATTAGAATGAATTTTTTACATTTTCTCGAAATTGACTATCAAGATTAATCAATTCATCAAAGTTTCCTTGTGCTTTTAGATTACCTTTTTCTAAAACGTAAATTTTATCACATCTTTTTACAGTACTCAAACGGTGAGCAATAATTATTATAGTTACATCTTTTCTAAGATTATTAATTGCATCCATTACAATTTTTTCAGTGGCACCATCTAAAGCACTTGTTGCTTCATCAAAAATAAGAACTTTTGGGTCATGATATAAAGCTCGTGCAATTCCAATACGTTGACGTTGTCCACCCGATAATCTTATCCCACGTTCTCCAATTGTAGTTTGATATCGCATTGGTAATTCGTCTTTTATAAATTCATGTAAACTTGCAATTTTAGAAGCCCTTTCAACAGCTCCTTGATTAATGTCTTTTTGATCTATACCAAATGCAATATTAGCAGCAACTGTGTCGTCAGATAAATAAATATGTTGTGGGACAAAACCGATATAACGCTGCCAAGACCTTGTATTTAGCTTTGTAATAACTTTGCCGTCAACCTCTAAAGATCCTTTTTGTGGTTCTAATAATCCCAAAATGACATCAATTAATGTAGTTTTGCCGCTGCCAGTTGCACCTACCAAACCAATTGTGGAATTTATAGGAATGTTTATACTTATATTTTTCAAAGCTTTTATCGATGAATTGGGATAATTGTAATGAATATTTTTTAAAGTAATTGTTTTATTAAAAGCTAATTTAATCTGACCCAGACTTTTCTTAAGAGATTGAAGGTTTCTAAGATCATTATTTAGTTCATCGAGTGAAGGAACAACAAAAGTAAGTTGAGTAAAACTAGAATACATCTGTTGTAATGCTGGTAATAGACGGTAGCCAGCAAAAACATACACACTTATTATAGGTAAAGCATTGTTAAAACTACCTGTGTCAGACATACTATAAAGTATTATTAATAAAACACCGCCAAAACCTATACATTCTAAGAAAAATCTAGGTAACTGAGCTATTGCAGACACATAAGCCTGTGTTAAAGCAAAAATTTTAGATGAAATAGAAAAATTATTAATATAAGTTTGCTCTAACCCCCCGACTTTAATTTCTTTTACTGCTCCAAAGGCCTCACTAACGGCAGTAAAACGTAATTGATTATTTTTTAATGAGTCTTTACCAATTTTTTTAAGATATTTATTAAAAGAATAATAGATCAGTACATAAACGATACTAAGTGAAAGACCAACTATAAAAGCCAGTTTTGGGTCAATAACAATCAATAAAATAACAATCGCAATAGTCACTGTACTTTTAGCAATTAGGTCCATCAAATTTCCTAGACCTCTACCAGCTATTTTACCTGACTCAGATAATATACTTTTTCCAAGATCAGCGCTGTGACGATTTAAAAACCAACTGTAAGGCTGATGTAAATATCCTTCCACAAGGCGTCTTCCAATACTGTGTTCAAGTAAAAAAATAAAACGAAGTTGTATATAAGTTACAATGGCTCTAAACATAAGAGTGAAAATTAGAATAAAAAATAAAAAGACACCTGAAAAAAATAAGAATTCCTGATTATTTTGAACCCCAAATACACTTGATGCTTTATACATATAATTTAGAAATAAGTTTGTCTCTACAAGGCTGGGATTTGTTAGAACTGCAATAAAAGGCATTATAGATGCCACACCAATCATATCTAAAAATGCTAATATCAATATCATTATTACTAATAAACCAGCTCTTTTTTTTTCATGATTGGAAAGTAGAAATAATAATTTTTTAAATGTCTGCATCAAATAAAATATAGTTTTGATATGTTCCTATTAAGTTTCTCATATTTGTTTTATAAAATTTAATTTTCAATTTTGCTTTTTGCTAAAAAATCTACAATTGAAAGAAGCCAGGTATGATGGGTCATTTCTATCAAATTATAATTTTTACTATTTATCCATAAATTTACATGTCCAATTTTTCTAACTTTGTTCAATTTGTTAAAGCCTGTTAATGTAACAACTTTACAACCAATTTTTTTAGCAAACTTTGCACCATTTATAATATTTTTAGATTTTCCACTGCTACTTATACAAATTAGCAGATCGCCCTTGTCTGCATAAAATAATATTGCTTTTTTTACCCAATTTTCATATCCATAATCATTAGAAAAACAAGTTAATAAGTCAGCTTCATTAAAATTTATTGCTCTTATTTTACATATTTTTGTTAAATCAACACTGACATGACTTGCCATGGCAGCACTACCACCATTTCCCACTAAAATAACTTTTTTCTTATTTTTTTTAATTTCTCTAATAATTTG
>CACICF010000013.1 GCA_902584995.1 uncultured Pelagibacteraceae bacterium | reverse complement strand
TCCAACTAAACTTTTTGTTACTTGAATACCCTTTGATTGCAAAATTTGACACGCATCCTCGTAAACTAAATATAATTCTGTTAAAGGAGTGCCACCCATTCCATTTACGAAAAGTAAATTCTTTTCATTTTTTTCTGGTTTCAAATTATCTAAAATAGCTTCCAAAATATTGCCAACAATCGTTTTTGACGGCTGAATTTTTTCTCTCTTCCTTCCTGGCTCACCATGGATCCCTACACCAAACTCCATTTCATCATCACCTATATCAAAAGTAGGCTTGCCAGCAGCAGGGACAGTGCAACTTGTAAATGCAACTCCCATTGTGCCAGCGTTTTTATTAACTTTTTCACCAAGTTTTTTACATTCTTCAAGAGAACCTCCATGTTCGGCTAGAGATCCAACTATTTTTTCTACTAGTACAGTTGCTGCAACACCTCTTCTTCCAGTAGTAAATGTAGAGTCTTCAACTGCAACATCATCGTTAGTGACAATACTATCATTTTTACCAGAGTACATTTCAGCTCCCATTTGAAAGTTCATTATGTCTCCAGAATAATTTTTAACAATAAACAAAACTCCTGCACCACTATCAACATGTTCTGCTGCTGCTTGCATTTGATCAGGTGTTGGAGCTGAAAATACAAAACCTGGGCATGCCGCGTCTAACATTCCATGACCAACAAATCCTCCATGCATTGGTTCATGACCACTGCCGCCACCTGAAATTAAGGAAACTTTTCCATCTTTGGTTTTATTTTTTCTTGAAACAAAACTTGGGTCTAGATTGACGTTTATAATGTCACTATGCGCTTTACCAAAACCTTTAAGGCTCTCTTTTAAAAAATCATCGTTATTGTTAATAAATTTTTTCATTTTCCCTCCTAATTATTAATTACTGATTTACAAATTGTATCGATTATAAGCTGTGAAGAACGGGCTCCAGGATCTATATGCCCTTTTGCACGTTCACCTAAAAAAGATGCTCTACCTTTTGTGGCTAACATATCTTTTGTAGATAACATTCTTTCTTCAGCAATTTTTATTACTTCATTTAAACCTGATTTAAATTCACTTTCATTTTTTAATTCGTCAAGTTTTTCTGAAACTGGTATTAAAACATCCATCATAGTTTTTTCTCCAACATCAGCTTTTCCTCTATCTTTCATGGCATTAATTCCACTAATAATCATTTCACATGCTTTAGTAAAATCAACATTTTTATCTAGATCAGGAGATTTAGCCATGGTCATAAAAAAAGTTCCAAATAATGCGCCTGATGATCCACCAATACCTGACAGAACTTTCATTGCTATCATATTTAAAGCTTTGGCTAATGATAAATCTTTAATTGAATCTTCAAGCTCAACAACTAACTTTAAACCTCTTTGAATGTTAAAAATATGGTCTCCGTCTCCAATTTTTTGATCAAGAATCTCTATTTCAGCAGAATTTTCATCTATAACTTTTTGGACACTCTTTGCTTGAGAAATTAAAAAACTAACGCTCATAAATTCTGTTTCCTTCTTGATCAAATTTTAAAACTTTTTCATTGTTGATGTCAAAATTAATTGTCTCATTTATTGATGATTTATAATTACCTTGAATTGACACAAGTATTTCTTGGTCTTTAAAATTTAAAGCAACTACTGTTTCAGAGCCTAGATTTTCAATTGAGATAATTTTAGCTGAGTGGTTACCATTTCCTATTGTAATATTCTCAGGTCTTATACCAAAAGTAGGTACATCATCCATTCCAAGTAAGGTTCCAGGGAGAATATTGATTTTTGGCGAACCCAATCTTTGTGAAACATATATAGAGTTTGGATTTTCATATATCTCTTCAGGAGTACCTATTTGCACTAAATGGCCTTCTTTTAAAACTCCAATTTTATCTGCTAAAGTAGTGGCTTCTGCTTGATCATGTGTAACATAAAGTATTGTTGCATTTAGATTGGTTTGAATGTTTTTTAATTCAACCCTTAAACTCTCTCTTAATTTAGCATCTAGAGAGGATAACGGTTCATCCATCAAGTATAAATTTGGCTCACGAACTAGCGCACGTCCAATTGCAACTCTTTGCATCTCACCACCAGATAATTGTGTAGCTTTATTATTTAACTTATTTGAAATCTTTAACATACTTGCAATATTCTCAACCTTAGTTTTAATTTCTTCCTCAGGTAATTTTCTCATCGGAGATCTTAAAGGGAATGCTAAATTTTCATAAACACTATAGTGAGGATATAAAGAGTATTGTTGAAACACAAAACAAACATCTCTTGATGCTGGTTGATCTTCGGTTACGGATTCATCGTTAAATAAAATACTTCCATCATCTATTTTCTCTAATCCAGCAATGCATCTTAATGTAGTAGTTTTTCCAGCGCCAGATGGACCTAATAAAACAAAAAACTGTCCATCCTCAATGGTAAAATTTATATCATGTAAAGCCTCAATTTTTTTATTATAGGTTTTAGATAAATTTTTTAATTCTATTTTTGCCATTAATTCATAAACTCACTTTTAAGAGATTTATCTGTCTCACCATCAAAAATAATTATATTATCATTTGAAGGTTTTACTTGAACGTTTTCATTGATTTTAACACTTGTTGAAATATCAGTTTTTACTTTGATTTCTCCAAAATTAGTTTTAACAGTTACAATTTTTCTTGAGCCTAAATATTCAACTCCAAATACTGAACCTTTAAGACCACCTTCGTTAGTAAGAGATAAATTTTCAGGACGAATACCAAATGAGTTTTTTTTGCCTTTTGATATCTCATACTGTTTAGGTATATTAAAATTTGTCCCTTCTATATTTAAAGTCGACTGTTCATTGGAAATCCCTTGATCAATACTTATAAAATTCATTCCAGGGGAGCCAATAAATGATGCTACAAATTTGGTAGCAGGTTTATTGTAGATTACTGAAGGTTCATCAGCTTGTAAAATTTCACCACCATCCATTACGGCAATACGATCAGCTAATGACATTGCCTCTAATTGATCGTGTGTTACATAAACAGTTGTAGCACCAATATCGATGTGTAATTTCTTAAGTTCTAAACACATTAATTCTCTAAATTCTGCATCCAAAGTACCTAAAGGCTCATCCATTAAAAATGCCTTTGGTCTTCTCACTAAAGCTCTACCAAGAGCTACACGTTGTCTATCTCCACCCGATAAAGAAGAAATGTTGGAGTTTAAAATATGATCAATTCTTAAAAGTTTTGCTGCTTCTTCAACTCTAGTTTTAATTTCACTTCTACTATAACCTTGCATTTTAAGTGGAAAAGATAGGTTATTTTTTACATTCATATGTGGATAGAGGGCAAACAGTTGAAAAACGAAGGCAATATCTCTCTCAGATGCTCTTAACATTCCAACTTCCTCATCTCCTAAATAAATTTCTCCTGATGTTGGTAATTCTAATCCAGCAATCATTCTTAGAGTTGTTGTTTTTCCACATCCAGATGGGCCAAGCAAAACAAAAAACTCTTTATCATTAATTGTTAAATTAGAATTTTTAACTGCAGTGAAATCTCCAAATGATTTTTGTAAATTTACTATTTTAATTTTAGACATATTAATCCGGAAAGTGACTTGTGATTACGAAACCTATAGTTCCAACTAAAATTACAATAAATGAGTAAGTATACATCCACATTGCAAATGGTTGCAACAACATGAAAACTCCTAATAAAATTAATACTGTAGATAAATTTTCCCAGTAAACTCTTCTAAATATTTTTCTCATTAATGATTTTTCTTCTTGCATTATTTTCTCACTGCTCCAAAAGTAATACCTCTCAAAAGGTGTTTTCTTAAAATAATTGTAAAAATCATCACTGGTAATAAAAATAAAGTTGTACCAGCCCCAATAGCAGGCCAATCCAAACCTCCTTCTCCTATAATTGTCGGGATGAATGGAGGAGCTGTTTGTGCATTAAATTGAGTGAGGAGAACAGCAAATGCATATTCGTTCCATGAAAAAATCATGCAAAAGATTGCTGTTGCAGCAATACCGGTCATCGCTTGCGGAAGTACAACTTTAAAGAACGCTTGAAGTCTAGAATATCCATCAATCATAGCTGCTTCTTCGTATTCTTTAGGAATTTCATCCATAAATCCTTTTAATAGCCATACTGCTAAACTTAAATTTACGACTGTATACAATATGATCATTCCAAGGTGAGTATCCCCTAATCCTAATTTTCTATACATAATGAATATTGGAACAGCGACCGCTATTGGTGGAAACATCCTAGTAGAAAGAATAAAAAATAATAAATCATCTTTTAATGGAACTCTAAATCTCGAGAAAGCATACGCCGCTAATGCACCCAAAAATACGGATGCAAAAGTTGACCCAAAGCCAATTATCATTGAGTTTGAGTATCTGCCTAAAAATTTTGATGGCCCCGTTATGACCATTTCTCTACTTCTAACTAATTCTTCATACCAAGTTTCTGGAGCTGGTAAAGAGTCAAGATATTCCTGAGATTGCCTTGATCTATTAGTGAACAAGTTAACATACCCCTCTAAAGATGGTTCAAACAGTACTTCAGGTGGATAAGAAATTGCACTATTAACATTCTTAAAACTTGTCATTACCATCCAAGAAATAGGTATCAATGTTATTACTGTGTAAACAATAATAATTGTTGCGGCAAGTTTCTTTGAAAACGATGAAGGTTCTAAATATGATCTGGATGTATCCATCAGCGTTCCTTTATTTTATTCATTACTTTTACATATACATTTCCAAAACCAAAAATAGTTACAAATAAAATGACAGCAAAAGCTGAACTGTAACCAGTTTTCCATTTTTCAAATGCTTCTCTTTTTAAATTGATTGAGGCGAGCTCTGTAGCTGAACCAGGGCCACCAGATGTAAGTTCAACGACCATGTCGAACATTTTGAAATTCTCAATCCCTCTAAATAACAAAGCCAATAATAAAAATGGTAATACAGATGGTAGTGTGATGTATATAAATTGTTGCCATTTACTAGCTCTATCAACTTCAGCAGCCTCATATAAATAATTTGGAACTGATCTTAGACCAGCTAAACAAATCAACATTGTAAAAGGTGTCCACATCCAAGTATCAACTATAACTATCGACCAAGGTGCGAGTTCACTTGAACCAATCATATCAAAACTTCCAAAATCGTAAAAAAAGTTTACTACATAATTAAATAAACCTACTTGAGGATTATAAAGATAAGTCCAAAAAACACCCACAACAGCAGGCGATAACATCATTGGTAATACTATTAGTGTGGTTAATAATTCATTACCTTTAAATTTCCTGTTTAATAATAAGGCCAAACCTAATCCTATTACTGCCTGAAGTAACAAAGTCCAAAACATAAAGTTTGCAGTAACCTGCATTTTTTCCCATATGGCCTCTTTATTGAGAACCTTTATATAATTTTTTAAACCAACAAACTGTGGCTCTCTCCCAATTTTATTTGCGTAAAAATTTGTAAAAGACATTCTGATTGCATAAATCAAAGGATAAATATTTATCGCTAATAAAAGAAAGACAGATGGTCCAATAAAAAGCCATGCTACAGCTTTATCAGAAAGTCCTTTAAATTTTTTTTTAACGCTCATATGATTTTTTTAAAAAAAAGGGGAGATATTACCCCCCTTTTTTTTTATATTTTTAAATATTAATGTTAAAGTTTTCCGTCTGCTTCAAATACTTCAACCCACTCTTCGATAATTTTATCTAGAGCGCCTTTAGCAGTTCCTTTTCCATTAACTACGTAATCATGGATAGCTTCTTGCATAGGTAACATTAACTCAACAAATGTTGGTTCTTGCCAAAAATCTTTGACAATTCCCATTGAGTCTAAGAAACCTTGTGCATAAACTGTAGATGTAGGGAAAGATGGTGAATTTAATACATCATTATGACATGAATATCCGCCTAAATCCCACCATTTTTGCTGTACATCTGGTCTTGCAAACCATTTAATATATTCTAATGCAAGATCTTGTTTATCTGAATATTTAACAACAGATATACCTTGTCCACCTAATGTTGCAGCAGCTACGTTTTGTTTTGGATTTGCAAAGAAACCACTAACTCTTCCGTCGCTATCTTCTTTAGAAACACCTGGCCAAAAAGCATACCAGTTCATTTGGAATGCTACTTGTCCTGATTTATATGCATCTAAGTTTGCTACCATATAAGCATCAGAGTGTCCTGGAGGAGCACAGTCCTCATATAATTTTCTATAGAACTCTACAGCTTCTACTGCTTGCGGAGAATTGAAATAACCTTCCATGTCGTATGGTTTGTTTGGATTTTCATACTCCATACCCCATGCATACATAGCAGCAGTTACACCCATTGTAATACCCTCAGATCCACGCTCTGTATTTATAGCAGCACCGTATCTTTTTTGACCATCAATTTCTCTTCCTTGGAAAAAAGTACACATGTCATATAGTTGATCCCAACTAGCAGGTACACCTAAATCATAACCATGTTTCTTTTTGAATTCAGATTTAAGCTCAGGTCTATCAAACCAGTCTTTTCTATAAGCCCATGCTAATGCATCTCCCATAGCTGGTAGTGCATAATAATTTTCACTTCCTTTTGGCCATGTTGAATACGCATAAACTGTTGCAGGTGAGAAATCGTTCATTGAAATTCCTTCTTTATCAAAAAAGTCATTCAATTTTACGTAGTGTCCATACACTGCACCAGCTCCGATCCATTGTGAGTCACCAATTAACAAGTCAAAAGTTTTACCTTTGTTGTTAAGTTCGTTCAACATACGATCAGCAAAATTAGGCCATGGTACGAATTCGAAGTTAACATCTATTCCTGTCTCTGCTGTAAACTCTTTTGTAAGTTCTTGTAATGCATTAGCAGGGTCCCAAGCGGCCCATCCTAATGTTATTGACTTAGCATTTGAATTCGCAGAAAAAGTAAATAGAGAAACAAACAATAAAATCATTATTTTTTTCATTTTATCTCCTATTAATTTAATTATTCTTAATAATAGTCTATCCAAGAAGACTTGTGCCTGCTAGTATTTTTTTTGTAAAAAATAGTTGGGTAAAAAATTAAATAGAAAGGGGAATTATGAACAAAATAAAAGGTCCTGCAATTTTCCTAGCACAATTTGTAGGCGAAGATGCACCGTTTAATTCTTTAGATAATATTTGTAAATGGGCATCATCTCTTGGTTACAAAGGTATACAAATCCCAAGTTGGGACGGTAGATTAATTGATTTAAAAAAAGCATCTGAGAGTAAAGATTATTGTGATGAGATTAAAGGAATTGCTAAATCACACAATTTAGAAATTACAGAATTATCAACTCACCTACAAGGTCAACTTGTTGCAGTACATCCTGCTTATGACACTGCTTTTGATGGGTTTGCTGCACCTGAAGTAAGAGGAAATCCCAAAGCAAGACAAGAATGGGCTGTAAATCAATTAATGATGGCTGGAAAAGCATCAAACAGTCTAGGAATAGATAAACATGTAACTTTTTCAGGAGCACTTGCTTGGCCTTATGTTTACCCTTGGCCACAAAGACCTGAAGGGTTAATTGAAAATGCATTTGATGAACTATCAAAAAGATGGAAGCCCATTCTTGATCACTTTGATAATAATGGGGTTGATTTATGTTATGAAATACATCCAGGTGAAGATCTTCATGATGGTGTAACTTTTGAAATGTTCTTAGAAAGAGTTGGTAATCACAAAAGATGTAATATGCTTTTTGATCCAAGTCATTATGTTCTACAGCATCTGGATTATTTAGCTCATATTGATATTTATCATGAAAAGATAAAAATGTTTCACGTTAAAGATGCTGAATTAAATCCATCTGGAAAACAAGGAGTGTACGGTGGATTTCAATCATGGGTAAATAGAGCTGGTAGATTTAGATCGCTTGGTGATGGACAAGTTGATTTTAAATCTATATTTTCAAAACTAACTTCATATGATTATGATGGTTGGGCAGTTCTTGAATGGGAATGTTGCCTTAAACATCCAGAAGATGGAGCAAGAGAGGGAGCAGAATTTATTAAAAATCATATAATTAATACAACAGAAAAAGCTTTTGATGATTTTGCAGGTAGCGGGGCTGACCATGAAGCAAACAAAAAAATGCTTGGCATTAATTAATGAATAGAAAAATACGCATCGGCATGGTTGGTGGTGGTAAAGATGCTTTTATTGGAAGTGTCCACAGAATAGCTTTAAGACTTGATGGGTATTATGAATTAGTTGCTGGATCTTTTTCATCTGACTTTGAAAATTCAAAAGAAACTGGAAAAAATCTTGGTCTAGAAAACGATAGGATCTATAAAACCTATCAAGAGATGGCTGAAAAAGAGTCAACTAGAACAGATGGTATTGATGTAGTTTCAATAGTAACTCCAAATCATTTACATGTACCTATTGCAAAAATTTTTGCAGAAAATGGGATACATATTATTTGCGATAAGCCAATTGGTATTTCTAGTAAGGAAGCAATAGATCTTAAAAAGGTAATTGAAAGCAAAAAATTAATATTTGCTTTGACACATAATTACACTGGATATCCTATGGTTCGACATGCAAGATCTTTGGTTCAAAAAGGGGACTTAGGTTCTTTAAGAGTTATTCAAGCTGAATATCCACAAGATTGGTTAGCAACAAAAGCAGAGGATAGTGGATTAAAGCAAGCCGAATGGAGAACTGATCCCAATAGATCTGGCGCTGGTGGTTGTATAGGAGATATTGGAACTCATGCTTATAATTTGATTAGGTTTATAACTGAATTGGAGGTAGATGAAATTTCAGCTGATATTCATACATTTGTTGAAGGGAGAAAAGTAGATGATAATGCCCAAATAATGCTAAGATTTAAAGGGGGTGCAAAAGGATCAATATGGTCAAGCCAAGTAGCAGTTGGAAATGAAAATAATCTTAAAATTAGAATATATGGAGAAAATGCAGGAATTGAGTGGAGGCAAGAAGATCCAAATTACTTGAGTTATACTAAATTTGGTAGCCCTGCTCAAAACATTACAAGAGGAAGCAATATTACTAGTGATGAAGCTAAAAATGTAACAAGAATTCCCCAAGGTCATCCAGAAGGTTATTTAGAAGGTTTTGCTAATATTTATAGCGATGTTTACAAAGAGCTATCAGCTAATATTGACAGACAAGAATATGATAAGTCAAATAATTGTTATCCTACAATTGACGATGGAATTGATGGAATGAAGTTTATAGAAAACGTTATTAAGTCAAGTAAGAACAATAGTAAATGGATCCAATTTAATTCTAATTAAATTTTGTTGATATATATAATTAATAAAACCCATTTTGATCTTTTATTTTTTTTAATAATTTGAAATCAATTTTCTAGAATGATAAATTATGTTTACCATATCTCATGGTAAAAAAGAGACCGATATCGCATCGGTTAAAAGCGAGTTTTGGAAAAACAAACAAGGAGAGTGTATGAAAAGAATGCACAGAGTATTAAGTTCGTTTAGCCGAGGCTCAAAGAACGCTAGGCTAAATCAACTTATGTTTCGAAACTTGAAAACTGTAGAAACTAATGCAAATGGCACAAGTGGATACGTAATCAAATCTGGAAAAAATTCAGGAGAAACATTAGGTCACTTAAAGAAAGAGGCTAAAAAGTTTTAGCTTAAAGAATGAGATATGGGGCAATCATATTTATATGCCCCATATTTTTTCCTTCCTATTTTACTGGTGTCATAATTTTTTGACCTTCAACTCCCATCGCAACAACAATAGCTTTAACAGGAACATCTCCAATATTTTTTGATTCATGGACTACACCCACATCCTCTACGAATGCATCTCCAGCTTTATAGATATAGCTTTTACCTCCTTGTGTAAGCTCAATCTCTCCTTGCTGAATCATTATTAATACCGGAAAAGAGTGGGTATGAGGAACGACTGGACCTCCAACAGGAACATTAAACTCAAAAGCAGTTATCTTTGCTTTGCCTGAAGGATATACTATATCGTTACCCATTCCAGTTTGACTTGTAGATATAATTCTCTTTACATGTCCATCAGCTAAAACTGAATTATTTATAACAAATATTGCAAATAGAGTGATTATTATTTTTTTCATATATTACCTTTCTGATTATGAGATAATAGAACACAAATGTTTTTTTATACGATATGACAAAAAGGTTTTTAGAAATTATTTATTCCAAGAAACTTTAAACATTACTTCATTTCTTCTCATCATAGGTAATGTAAAGGGACCATTATATGTCGCTCTTATTGCAGGTCCGTTAATATTTATATTATCTTCAATAAGCTTTTGATTAAGAATATCTCTGTGTCTAAAAAAATTTTTGTCAGATGCTCTACCAGAATACTGAATAACCGCGAAATACCCCTCTTTGATTGTTGAAATTTTTATATCTGGGTTATTTGGAAGAGGAGCATTATCTTTAGTAAATTTAGATGGTAAATAGAATTGCATATAATAACCTTCATCTTTTTCGCCTTGAGTTACTGGAACTGTCATTTTAATTTCCTCAGATTTATTGTTTTGTCCTGAAATGTATCTAAAGAGTTTTCTAAAACTGTTATCGTCATTTTTATTAACAACTTCTACCACCAACCTATCTTTATAGTGTCTTATCTCATAAGCATCAGTTGAATGAACTACATTATATGGAGCTTCTTCATATGCCATTGATGAAGAATATTGAAAATTAAAAGATAAACAAATTAAAAAAAATATAATTATTTTTCTCATATTACTTTCAAGTAATTTTCATTCATGAATAAGTTAATTCTTTTCATGCCCTCAACAATATCATCGGTGCTTCTAGCGTAAGAAAATCTTATCGTGGAATTACCTCTTCTTTGATCAAAATCTAATCCAGGAGTTATGGCAACTCCAGCTTTATTTAAAACTTCCTTACAGAAATTGAGGCTATCATTGGAGTATTTAGAAATATCAACATAAATATAAAATGCACCATCAGGAGGAGAAAATTTTCCTAATCCAGCTTTAGGTAATTCTTCTAAAAGTATTTCTCTATTTTTTTTATAAACATTTACATTTTCATTTAATTCAATGTTAGCATCCATTGCTGATAACGCTGTTAATTGGCTTACATGTGGTGGACATATAAATAAATTTTGTGATAATCTTTCTACTTGTCTTACATGATCTTCTGGAACAATCATCCAACCTATTCGCCAACCTGTCATTGAAAAATATTTAGAAAAAGAATTTATAACATAACATTTGTCTGTTATTTCTAAAGCTGTTGTGGGATTATTTTCATATTGAATGCCGTGGTATATTTCATCACTTATAAAGCTAACATTATTTTCGTGTGCAGAGTTTATTAAATTTTTTAGAGTTTCCTTATCAACCATCGATCCAGTAGGATTTGCAGGAGATGCAACAAGAATACCATTTAAATTATTTTTTTTTATATCTTCAGGTATTGGCTGAAATTTATTTTGTATTTCAGTTTGAATATCTACTGGAATTAAATCTTGAGATTTTAAAATTTGTCGGTAACTAGGATAACCAGGTGCTGCTATACCCACTCTATCACCAATATTAAACAAAGATGTAAAAGATAAAATAAAAGCCCCAGATGAACCTACGGTTATTACAACTCTATTTGGATTTAAATCAATGTTGTACCAATCTCCGTATAACTTAGAAATACGCTCTCTCAAAGCAGGAAGTCCAAGAGTAACAGTATAGCCTAAGTTATTATTAGATATTTCTTTAGTGATAAATTTTTTTGCTAATTTTGGAGCTGGGGTGCCTGGCTGCCCTACTTCCATATGTATAATATGCTTGCCATTTTTTTCGGCTATTCTAGCAGACTCCATTACATCCATTACAATAAACGGATCAACATTGCTTCTTTTTGAATTTTTCATTTTTAATTTGATTGTAAAAAAATTTATAAATTAATTTTAAAAGTTCTTGCAGATTTTTCTTCGGAAATTTTAAGAATTTTGAATTTAGCCGTTTTCTCTAATTTTTGACCTTTGTTTGTCACAAATGATTTCATTTTTTTTACTTCTCCCTCAGGCATCTTTCTTGTGTACTTAAGTGTATGTTTTTTCGAGCCTATAACAAAGATCGTTTTCATAATTTCTATTTATTATAAAGTATCGATTGATCCAATAATATTCAAGTTTTTATCTGTCACAACAATTTCACCAGAAGATGTTCCAATATTTAAAATTGCCCCAATAACTACGTAGTGCGTAACAAATACAATATTATTTTTACTATCTATGCTCTCTATAAATTCATAAAAATCTTTTATCTGTTTATCCTCATTGGCTGCAAATCTTATATCGTAGAATGAATTTAGAGCGTCAAATGTCTCAAAGTCATCAAAAGCATATTTTGCAGTATCTTTACATCTGCACCACTCACTGGAATAAATATTATCAATTTTAATCTCATTTTTTTTAAAAATTAATCCAATTTTTTTTGATTGCTGAATTCCTATTTCATTTAAATTTCTTTGAGTATAACATTTTTGCAATTCAAAATTTTCTGGATCACCATTACCTGGGGCAAGTGCATGTCTTATAAATATAAGTTTGCCTCCCTCTTTTAAAGATTCAATAACTTTGTCATTGGCAAATGAATAATTAAATTGAAACAATAAAACTGAAAAAATTAAAATTAATTTTTTCATCTTAAACAGATTGATCTTTAATTAGTTCCTTTATTTGAGGTATCATTATTTTTGGAGACCTCATTGATGGATAAATTTTTTTTACTCTTTCATAGCTGCTTAAAGCTTTTTCATAGTTTTTTAATTTCATTTGCACTAAGCCTTGACCTGATAAAGCTCCAAAATGTCTTTTTTCTAATTTTAAAACTTCATCAATGTCGTCTTGTGACGCTTGATACTTACCCATCAAATAAAGAACTGTAGCTCGTTTATTCCATGCTTCAGCCCATTTTGGATCCAGTTCAATAACAGTTGTAAATATATCTTCAGCTTTTTGGTATTCTTGACTGTTCATAAATGATGTTCCTCTAGATAATAAACTGGTTAAGTTTTGATCTTTTGGATGAGTTGTCCAAATACCCCAAATTTTCATTTCAGTTTCCCTTGCTGAGATTTCGCCATCTTCTAAAAGTTTTTCAAAAAGTTTATCTAATTGATTATTATCTGCTGAAAAGACTGGATTAAAAAATAAAGTTAAGACTATTAAGCTTTTTAAAATAATTTTCATTAATTCTTATTTTCCCCCAACAATCATACCTTCAACATGCATTGTTGGTGAATTGGTAGAATAATTAAATTCTAGATCGTCAGCTAGAGTTATATTTTGAAAAATATTATTTAAATTTCCAGCGATTGTTATTTCACTTACCGGATATGAAAATTCACCATTTTCGATCATTATACCACTTGCACCTACAGAATAATCTCCATTAATAATATTTGTGCCGTGACCGATAGTTTCTTTTATGTAAAGAAGTTTTTTTTCTGATTTTATCAACTCACTAAAAGTTTTAGATCCGTTTTCAAAATACAGATTTGTTGTACCGCTTGCTCTGCCATTAGACTTTCTGTTTATTTTTTTTCCATTGTAAGTGTCAATCAAATAATCCTGAAGTATTCCATTTTTAATTAAATCTAAATTAATTATACCTATACCTTCACTGTCAAAATAACGTGATCCATTAGCTTTTTTGATATCACCACGATCATTAATATTTATTTCAGTGTTGAATACTTTTTGGTTTAATTTGTCCTTTAAAAAAGTAGTACCTTTTGCAATGGCGCTTGATGAAATGGCGCTAGCAAAAATTGAAAGAAAGTTTTTTGATATTCTTTTGTCAAATATAAGGCTAATTTTTTCACTTTTAATCTTTTTTGGATTTAATTTTTTCACGGCATGATCCGCTGCGATAGATCCAAGCTCTTTTGGTTTTAAAATATCATTATAAAATCTTTTACTAGTATATTCATAATCTCTTTCCATACTTCCATTGCTTTTAGAAACAACTTCACAATAAGCTGTAAATTGAGAAGTTTTATATCCATCAGCAAATCCATTTGAATTAGCTAATAAAAAATTTGATTTATTTTCCCCAAATCCTGAACCATTGGTATTTACAATTTTATTATTTGAAAAAGCCTCATCTTCTGCCTCTTTTATATAATTAATTTTATCTTCATTACTCAAATGAGTTTCATCGTATAAATCTAAATCTTTCAAACCGCTAAAATGAAGATCTTTATCTGGCAGTGAATTATATTCATCTTCGGGTGTTATCTTCATTGTTTCAATGCATCTATCAACTAATTCATTTAAGTTACTCTCTTTAAGGTTTGATGATGCAATTGAGGACTTTTTTTTTCCTAAATATGTAGTAAGGACAACTCCAAGATTTTCTGATCTTTCAGAACCATCTAATTTTTTATTCCTAACATTAATATTTTCAGATACAGAACTCTGTACCAAAATACTTGCATCAGTTGAGCCAAGTTTTTTTGATTTGCTAAGACAAATATCAGCAATTTTTTTTAGATAATCTTGATCTTTAATCATTGAGATTACAATTGAGTTCCACCCACTGTCATATTGTTTATCAACAAAGATGGTTGTCCAACACCAACCGGAACGCCTTGTCCTGCTTTTCCACAGGTACCAATTCCTGGGTCTAACATCATATCATTTCCAACCATTAAAATTTCTTTTAATGATGATGGTCCGTCACCTATTAAAGTTGCCCCTTTAATCGGAGCTCCTACTTTGCCATTAATTATTTCATATGCCTCTGTACAATTGAAAACAAATTTTCCTGATGTTATATCCACTTGACCGCCACCAAAACTTACCGCGAATATACCCTTATCGACTGATTTAATCATTTCCTCTTGAGTGTTTGTGCCGCCTAACATAATTGTATTTCTCATCCTTGGCATTACGACATGTTTATAACTTTCTCTTCTTCCATTTCCTGTGGATTTTGTATTCATTAATCTGGCGTTTAATCTATCTTGCATAAAATTTTTTAGAATTCCGTCCTCTATTAAAACAGTTCTTTCGGTTGGAGTTCCTTCATCATCAATATTTAAACTACCTCTTCTATTATCTATTGTACCATCATCTATTATTGTAACTCCTTTGCTTGCAACTTTTTTTCCTACTAAATCATGAAACGCAGAAGTTTTTTTTCTATTAAAGTCTCCCTCTAAACCATGACCAACAGCTTCATGAATTAAAATAGCAGGCCAGCCTGGTCCGAGTACAACTTTCATCTCTCCAGCAGGTGAGGGCTTGCTTTCTATGTTTGTGTTTGCAATCCTAAAAGCTTCATCGCAAACTTTTTTCCAGTTATCGTTCTTTAAATATTCATCATAATCTTGTCTTCCACCAATTCCATAAACACCAGTTTCTTTTCTTCCATTTTTTTCAACCATCACTGACATGTTAATTCTTACCAATGGTCGATTATCTGATAATAGCTCTCCACCAGATCTAATAATTTCAATATTTTTCTTCTCAGCTAAAAGACTAGCTGTAACTTGCTTTACACTACTATCTTTAGATCTGGCATACTCATTCATATTATTAAGTAACTCTATTTTTGATTTCATTGATTTGCTTTCAATCGGATCAATGTCTTTATAAAGTTTTTGATTAGTTTTTTTAATTTCTGAATTGTAAGTGCCACTATTGTTTTTTAAAGTTGATTTAAGATTATCACTTGAATTTTTTAACGATTTTTCTGAAATTTCATTTGAATGTGAGTAAGCCACGGTATCGCCTGTGACCGCTCTAAAACCATAGCCTAAATCAGAGGTATAGTTTGAACTTTTGATTTTATTATCATCTAAAACGATAGTTTCAGATTTTGTATCTTCGACATAAAGTTCACCATCATCACAACTATTTAAAGTCTCTGAAACAATTTTATCAGCTTTTTCTAGAGATAATTCTGAGTTTTTTAGTAAAGAGGTCATAGATTATATTTAAGGGCGAATTATTTATAATCAAGAATGATATGCGCGATCATTGATCACATCAAAACACATAAATTAGCCAATTTTATCTAAAAAAAAATTGGTTAAATATTTTACAGTTGCTTTTGGGTTTTGTTCTGGAATGAAATGAGCTGAATTTATTGCATGTCCTTCAATTTTTTTAGTTGTATATTTCTGCCAAATTTTTACAGGTTTGAATTGTCTACCAATTATACCTTTTTTTCCCCACAATACTTGAATAGGAATATTTAGTTTTTTCTTTCTGTCTTTTTTATCGTGATCCAAATCAATTGTTGCAGAAGCTCTATAATCTTCACATGATCCATGAATTCTTTTTGGTTGCTTAAAACATTTTAA
Organism: uncultured Pelagibacteraceae bacterium; assembly: GCA_902584995.1. Classification (GTDB taxonomy): domain Bacteria; phylum Pseudomonadota; class Alphaproteobacteria; order Pelagibacterales; family Pelagibacteraceae; genus Pelagibacter. The sequence continues at coordinate 11,417 of CACICF010000013.1, read as the reverse complement.
ATAACCTTCTTCAACTTTTCCAAATTTATGATTTCCAGACCATTTATCCAGACAGTTTTTCATCCATTTTCTTGGATCACTCATAATCATTCTTTCAGGTAGCCACTTAGGTTGAATTAAAAAAAACCAATGAAAGTATGCTTTAGCAAAGTCCTTAGTTGTTAATTCATACATATCTAATGTGGGGCAAATATCTAAAACACTCAAAGCTAATATATTTTTTCTATGGTCCCTTGCTAATCTGTGAGCCACTCTTCCTCCTCTATCATGTCCAGCCACAAAGAATTTAGAATAACCCAATTTTACCATTGTTTGTTTCATGTCACTTGCCATTTCTCTTTTGGAATAATTAAAATGATTTTTATCTGAGGGTGGAGCTAAACTATTACCATATCCCCTTAAGTCTGCAGCAATAACAGTAAATTTTTTTGATAATTCTAAAGTAGTCTTATGCCACATTAAATGTGTTTGTGGATACCCATGAAGCAAAAGTAACGGCGGACCCTTACCTCCTACTCTACAGAAAATTTTACCTTTTCTAACTTTAACGTATTTTGACTTAAAACCTTTAAACATGCTTAATAATATGAATTTCTGAAAGTATAACTAATGAAAACTTAGTATCAATATTAATAATATTTAATTTGAATTTACTTTGTGCACCTGTATAAATTCGGATTTGTGAGAATTGAAGAAGAATTAAAACTAGATTATTCAGACGTCCTTTTTAGACCTAAAAGAAGTACGCTACAAAGTCGAAAAGATGTAAATCTTTTAAGAACATACAGATTTAAATATAGTAAAAATGAGTGGTCGGGTATTCCTATAATGGCTGCAAATATGGATGGAGTCGGAGAGCTTGGAGTAGCTGAGAAATTATCTGAATATGGCATGATTACTTGTTTAACTAAACAACATGACGTAAAAAAAATAAAACAATTTAAAAAAATTAAATCTATTTATAAAAATATAGCTATTAGTATTGGTACTAAAAAAGAAGATTTTGAAAATTTAAACAAAGTTTTAAGAGAATTTGGATTTATAAAGTTCATTTGTATTGATGTTGCTAATGGTTATTCTGAATACTTTAGTAAATTTCTTAAATCTGTAAGAGATAAATATCCTACAAAAACTATTATAGCTGGAAATGTAGTTACTGCAGATATGACGCAAGAACTTATTTTATCTGGTGCAGATATTGTAAAAGTTGGGATTGGTCCAGGAAGTGTTTGTACAACAAGAATTCAAACAGGAGTTGGTTACCCTCAATTAAGTGCTGTAATTGAATGTGCTGATGCAGCACATGGTTTAGGAGCTCATATAATTGCAGACGGTGGATGTACATGTCCTGGAGATGTTGCAAAAGGTTTTGGTGGTGGAGCGGATTTTGTAATGTTAGGCGGAATGTTTGCAGGTCACGACGAAGGCAAAGGGAAAATAGTTAAATCAAACGGCTCAAAATATATTGAATTTTATGGTTCAAGCTCTGAAACAGCAAATAAAAAACATTATGGAGGATTATCAAATTACAGAAGTAGTGAAGGAAGAACTGTAAGAATTAAATATAGAGGAAAAATAAAAGATACAATTCAAGATATTCTAGGTGGCGTTAGAAGTAGTTGCACTTATGTGGGTGCTCCTTCATTAAAACAATTAAGTAAATGTACTACTTTTGTAAGAGTTGCAAAACAATTTAACGATACTTTCACAAAATAAATATGAAAGAGTATAAAATTGCATCCATTGCAGGAGATGGAATTGGAAAAGAAGTAGTTCCAGAAGCTCAAAAAATTTTAAAAGAAGTTGCCAATCAACATCAATTCAAATTACAAATTGATGAATTTGATTTTTCATCGTGTGATTATTATGAAAAACACGGAAAAATGTTACCTGATGATTGGAAAGATAAAATTGGTAGTCATGATGCTATATTTTTTGGCGCTGTTGGAATGCCAGATCGATACCCAGATCATGTTACATTATGGGGATCACTACTTCAGTTTAGAAGAGAATTTGATCAATTTATAAATCTAAGACCAGTAAAATTATTTGAAGGTGTAAATGCCCCATTAGCTAATAAGAAACCCGGTGATATTGATATGATGATAGTTCGAGAAAATACAGAGGGAGAGTATTCTTCAGTTGGTGGAAAGATGTATCAAAATACTGAAAGAGAAATTGTAATTCAAGAAACTATTATGTCAAAACATGGGATAGACAGAGTGCAAAAGTTTGCATTTGAATTAGCAAAAAAACGTAAAAGAAAAAAATTAACCAATGCTACAAAATCTAATGGTATATCAATAACTATGCCTTACTGGGATGAAAGATTTAATGAAAATAAGAAAAGCTATCCTGAAATTGAAACTGATCAATTTCATATTGATATATTAACTGCTAGATTTGTTTTAACTCCTGAATGGTTTGATGTTGTCGTGGCTTCAAACTTATTTGGAGATATTTTATCAGATCTAGGTCCAGCATGTACTGGAACTATAGGCATTGCACCGTCTGGAAATATTAACCCTACAAACAAATATCCATCATTATTTGAACCTGTACATGGTTCAGCCCCAGATATAGCAGGAAAAGGTATTGCTAATCCCGTGGGACAAATATGGTCTGGTGCCATGATGTTAGATTACTTGGGAGAAAAAGAAGCTGCATCAAGAATAGTAAAATCAATCGAAAAGACTTTATTAGAAAAAAATAATAGAACAAAAGATTTAGATGGTGATAGCAATACCACAGAATGTGCTAGTAAAGTTCTAAGCAACTTGTAGATATTGAATTGCAAAAAAAATTGTGCCTATAGAGGCAAAAGTAGAAATAAATAGAGCTTTAATAATATTTTCAGGACTAACATTGTAAGCTGAACATAATACTACCGCAGTGTGTCCACAAGGTGCTACACTTACAAAAAATGCACCTGGTATTTTTTCAGGTAATCCAGCATCAAAAAATATAAATGCTATAATTAATAAAATTAGAGGAGATATTACCAACTTTAAAATAGAGATGGTTGAAGTTAATTTATTAATAACTTTGTGAGTATAAAAAGAAAGAGTAATACCAATTGCAAACAAACCAACAGGAGAAACACAGGCCGCTAAAACAGATAGCACGTAATCAATCGGCGTATTATCAATTTTGTAGTTAAATATAAAAAGCAAAAGTCCAATTAAAATTGAAAATATCATTGGATTAAAGGTCACATTCCTTAGAAAAAACAGTAATTTAATATTTTTTTTTGTAGTTAATTCTAAGAAAAAAGTAATCACTGATAGTAATATAACTCCATCCATTAATATTATACTGGTAACTTGCGTTATAACTTCTGTTCCAAAATAAATTTTTGTAATTGGTAATAATAAAGTTACGTGGTTAGACAAGGAAACCATAAGTGACCATATAATTGACTCAGGTATGGGTCTTTTAAAAAGTTTACTTGTTACAAAAAAAGTAAGTAAACCTAGACTAGCTTGCATTAAAAAATATGAAATTATTTGCTTAATGTCTACCTGGGCAATTTCACTCTGTGCAACAAATTTTATAATTAGTGCAGGTACTGCAACGTAGAATAAAAATAAGTTTAAAACTTTTGCATGGCTTAGATCAAATATTTTCAGTCTTCCAAATATAAATCCAAGCAAAGTTATAAAAATAAAAGGTGTTAACCCAAGAAAGATCGAATACATTTGATTATAATATTGTTATTCTGTGAAGAATTCTATTTCCTTTAAAAGGAGTAGCTTGATGAAGCATTGCTCTGTTATCCCAAATAGCAAGCTGGTCTTTTTCCCATTCTAAAGCATATTGAAATTTTTTTTTAGTCTGGTGACTGAATAAAAAATTCTTTAATTTGTTTTTTTGTTTAGTCATATTTGTGTTAAATTTTATAAAGTGTCCAGGGCTACAGTATATAGTTTTTTTATTATTAATAGTTTTAATAATCTTGTGACTGGCAATTAATTCTTTAGAAATTTTTCCTTTTTCTTTCTCTCTTTCAACTGTAGTAATTGATATAGGTCCATGCGATGAGTAAATACCTTTTAATTTATTAAGTCTAATTTTGTGATTTTTAGTCAGATTTTCATATGCTAAATACTGTGAGGAAAACTCAGTATTTGCAACACCTTTTTTAGGCACCAGTTTTGATAGCAACATAGTGTATCGTGGAGGTTTTTTTGTATATGAAGAGTCTGTATGAAATTGTTCACCAAAGCTTGGTCCCTTGTCTGAAGATTTTCTTTGTACAACAGTAATTTGTGGGTATTTTTTATTTAATCCTCTCAACCTTGGATAGTTCGCAGGTTTCCCAAATTTTTGTGCAAAATTTAGATAATTTCTAGAATTTAGCTTTTGTTTTGGAAAATAAATCATACCATATTTATCAAGTGTAGATTTTATTTGTTTCAATTCATTTTTATTAATTTTATTAAGATTACAAATAATCTCTGCTGCCTTATTTTTTTTGGGGATAATTTTAAACATTAGGCATTTTTAATATTTTTTTGATTAAGTGGCTTTTGAATTAATGAAACAGGATATTTTTTCTTTTCTATTTCAATAGACAAATTTTTATCAAGTAAATTTTCAATTGTATTTCCAGAATTTACATAACCAAAAGATATATTTTTTTCAAAATTGAATGAATAATTACCTGAAGTTGTTCTACCAATTATTTTATCATCTAAGTAAATCGGTTCTTCATGAAGCAGTAGAGGTTGTCCTGGTTTATTATCTTTAAAAACCATCATTGCCAACAATTTTTTTTGTTTTTGATCTTTAATTTTTAGTAAAGCTTCTTTTCCAATAAAATTAATATTTTTTTTATAACTGATAGCAAATTGAAGTCCTGCTTGGTATTGATTCTCCTCGGGGGATATATCATGCCCCCAATGTAAAAACCCACTTTCCATTCTCATTATATCCATTGCGTGCGCCCCACATAGAGATAAATTATGATTTTTACCTTCATTGACTATGGTTAAGAAAAGTTTTTTGCTATCATCTATTTTTACATATAATTCAAATCCAATTTCACCCACATATGACAATCTTTGAGCCCAAACATCAATTCCATCTATATTCACCTTTTTACCATGACTAAATTTTATTCCTTCATTTGAAAAATCATCATCACTTATATTTGATAATAGTTTTCTAGTATTTGGTCCATACAATCCTAAGCATGCAAAATCCTCTGTTACATCTTTAAAGTTTATTTTTTCTGAGAGGTATTTTTTTATATGAAATTTATCGTGTTCTCTTGTTGCAGCTGGACCTATTATTCTAAAATGATTTTTAGTCAGGCAAGTTATAGTTACATCTGTCTCTATACCACCATCTTCATTTAGCATCTGGGTGTAAGTTGATCTACCCTCAACATCTTTTATGTTCGCTGTACACAATTTTTGTAATTCATCATGGACATTTTCTCCAGCAACATCAAATTTAGAAAAAGGTGTTAATTCGAATAAACCGACATTTTTTCTTGTATTTTTGGTCTCATATTCAGCAGATGGATACCAATTTTGATAACCAAAACTGTATTCATATTCAGCTTTTGCACCATTCAAAGAATACCACATAGGTCTCTCAAAACCGCCTGAAGATCCAAAACAAGCACCTAATTTTTTTAGTTCTTCATGGTATGGTAAAGTAATTTGGTTTCTTGAAGTTTTATGTTGTTTATATGGCCAATGCATTCCATATAAATCACCAAGAGTCTCTGTAACTCTTTCCATAATAAATTTTTTTGAAGAATGGAATTGTTGAAATCTTTTTATATCTACAGAGAATAAATCCTCATTAATATGTCCATTGATCATCCATTCAGCAGTAACTCGACCTGCGCCACCTGAACTTGCTATACCAATGCTATTAAAACCACAACAGGTAAAAAAGTTTTTTATCTCTGGAGTCTCTCCTAATAAATATTGTGTATCAGGTGTAAAAGATTCTGGGCCAGAGAAAAATTTTCTAATTCCAGCATTTTCTAACATTGGCAATCTATGAAAAGATTTTTTTAAATAAGGTTCAAAATGATCAAAGTCATCTGGCAATTCTCCAAAAGAAAAATTTTCTGGTACAATACCAGTATCTTTAAAAGCAGGTTTGGCATTTGGTTCAAAAATTCCAACTAACATTTTCCCAGCATCTTCTTTTAGATAAAGACAATTATTATAATCTCTCAAAACTGGTAAATTTGTAGGTAGATCTTTCATCGGCTCCGTGATCACATAAAAATGTTCATTAGGATATAATGGAATACTCACATTCATTTTTTCACCAATTTGCCTTGACCACATACCGGTAGCTAGAACAACATATTCACAATCTATTTTTCCTTTTTCAGTCTCTACTCCAACTATAGATTTATTTTTGACTAAAATTTTTGTAACAGGTGTTTTTTCAAAAATTTTTGTACCTTCCATCCTAGCCGCTTTTGCTAAAACGTTAGTGACACCTACTGGATCAGCTTGTCCATCTTTAGGCATAAAAACACTTCCAATAATATCCTCGTTATTTACTACTGGGTATAAATCTTTTGTTTGTTTTTTATCTAAAACTTGCACTTCAACATCTGATAATTGAGCTGTCGTTGCTTGTCTTAGTAACTCTTGCATTCTATCATTTGTTGTTGCAACTGTAATTGCACCATTTTGTTTTAATCCAATTGATAAACCAGTCTTTTTTTCTAAATCTTGGTAAAGATCTAAAGTATATTTTCTAAGTTTTGTTATAGTTGATGATGCTCCTAATTGGCCCATAAGACCGGCAGCGTGCCAAGTTGTTCCTGATGTCAATTGATCTCTTTCTAATAAAACGACATCTTTCCAGCCAAATTTAGCAAGATGGTATGCGCATGATGTGCCTGCAACACCACCTCCAATTACTACAACTTTTGAGCTTTTTGGTAATTCTTTATCCATGGATTTATTAACGTACAATAATAATTAAAAACAGACAATGTGGTCAATATGAATTGGTCTTTTAATACCAAATTTTTCATCTATCTCATGTTGATGAATATGATGAGAATGTACGAATACAGGAATTTGTAAATTACTTTCAGTTTTAAGGGTGTAGATAAAATTTGTTCCTCTGAATTTTCGATCAACTACTTCCAACTTTAAATTACTTTTGTCATCATGCTCTAGATCTTCAGGTTGCAATAAAAGTTTAACATCAGATCCATTAGGGTAATGTTTTACAAAATTGCCTTGGATTGTTCCTAGATCTTTATTTTCTAAACTATTCTCACTTGTTACTTTTGCTGGAATTAAAATTCCTCTATTTAAAAAATTTACAACCTCAATTGAATTTGGAAAATGATAAACATTGTATGGGTCGTCAAATTGTTTAAGTTGTTTATTTAAAATAATTCCGCACTTGCTTCCCAAATAAAAAGCTTCATATGAGTCATGTGTTACAATAATAGTTGTTATTTTAGATTTGCTTAATAATTGTTTTAACTCAACTTGAATTTCTTCTTTAAAACTTTGATCAACATTTGAAAGTGGTTCATCTAGAAGAAGTAAATCTGGATTAGAAACTAATGATCTTGCAAGCGATGCTCTCTGAGCTTCTCCAGCACTTATTTCATGAGGATATTTATTTAATATTTTTTTTAGGTTTAAAAAACTAATTATTTCTTTTGGATTTATTTTCTTTTTCTTTTTACTTTTTTTTTCAGTACCAATTAAAATATTTTTTTCTACGTTATAGTGAGGAAATAAACTATTTTCTTGAAAAGCAAGTGATATATTTCGGTCCTCTGGTTCAACATGTTTGTTTTTTGAGGACATTAACTTATTATTTATTGTTATTGATCCATTAACGATCTTCTCTAAGCCAGCAATAGTTCTTAAAATTGTTGTTTTTCCTATTCCAGATGGCCCTAATAGACAAATTATATCGCCTTCATTTTGAATTGAAAAAGAGACGTTTTTTACTTTGGTTTGACCACTAACTATAAAGTCAACATTTTTAATTTCTAAAAAATTTTTACTCATTATTATCTTTTAAAATATATTTAGAAGATATTGTAATAAAAAAAGCTGCAATTAAAATTAAAAATAATGATGGTACTGCTGCTGCCTCAAGCATGTCCTCGGATGCAGAAATATATGCTGTTGTTGCAAATGTTTCAAAATTAAAAGGTCTTAAAACTAAGGTAATTGGTAATTCTCTAATTATCTCTAGCGAAATTAGTATAATTACAAATAAAAGTGAATTTCTTAAATATGGAATGTGGATATTAAAAAAAGTCTTTCTTTTTGAAAAACCAAGTAGATAGGCACTTTCATCAACTGAAAAATTTATTTTTTCATAACCAGATTTAATCCCATTAAATGCTAATGAATAAAAACGAATGAAATAAACAATTATTAATCCTAAGATTGACCCAATAAATATTTTTTTAATAGATAAAAAACCAAGAGATTTAATTATATTATTATCAAACCATGCAATAAAAGTTATAAAGGCTACAGCTAATATTACACCTGGTATTGCATATCCTGATATTGATAGTGTCGATAAAAAATTAAGAGTTTTATTTTTTGAAACACGGTTACCATAATTTGAAAGCAATGCAAAAAATATTAAAACAATACTGGATAGTGTCACTAAATATAAAGTATTTAATAAAAGGTTCATTACATTTACATCAAAAAAGTTTTCTGGAAATTTAATTGTCCAATAGACCATTTGACTTAATGGAAATAAAAAACTAAAAAAAAATAATAGAAAACAAAACAAGAAAGCAAAAAAAGAATTTATACCTGAGAGTTTTATTTTTTCTTTTTGTTTAAATCCACCTCTAGAGTCCAAATGATATTTTGCTTTTTTTCTAGATAGTTTTTCTGTTAAAAATAAAATAAATATGAATAATAGTAGAAAGAAAGATATTCTATTTGCAAAAGCTAAATCATCAAATGTTATCCATGCGTTATAAATACCTGTTGTAAGAGTATTAACTGAAAAAAAGTCAACAGCTCCAAATTCTGCCAATGTTTCCATTGCAACTAAAGATAGACCTGCAACAATTGCAGGTCGTGAAGCAGGTAATATAATAAAAAAAAAAGATTTAAATTTGGAAAAACCTAAGTTTTTTCCAAGTTCAATTAAGTTTTGTGATTGATATAAAAATGAAGATCTTCCTAATATGTAAACATAAGCGTAAAGTGAAAATGAAATTGATAAAATTAATCCAAACATACCGTCAAATTTTGGTATATGTTGATTAAATTCGCCTTCACCAAATAAGGTCTTTAATATAGTAAATGCTGTTCCGTAATTATCAAAGAAGGCAAATAACGAATATGCATATATATAAGGTGGAATTGCAAAAGATAAAATTAAAGCCCATTTAAAAAAATTAACTCCAAGAAATTCATAAAACGATACTAAATATGATGCTCCTACTCCCAAGATAAAAGTTAAAATTAAAACACCAATCAAAAGCAATAAAGAATTAAGAATATACTCAAATAGAAAAGTGGATTTTAAAATTTCAAAATATCGAGAGGTTTCTTCAAAAAAACTAATTGAAACGGTTATAATTGGAATAATAACAAGTAATGAAACTAATAAAGAGCTTAGAAACCATATATTAAGTTTGTTTGAATTCATAAGAGTAATTTAATTATATTTTAAATATAGTCTCAATTTAATAATTTAAAAGTGCCTACGAAAGATACATAGGCACTTTTATTAAAAAAGGTCAGATATTGAATACTTTTAGAATGTGCGGAAAATCTTTAGTATTTATCTCTGATAACTTTCTTTTATTTATTCTTTTGTTAATTTTTTTACACTCCTCAGCACATGGGATACATGGCTTGACTGATTTATTGTAATTAACATCAGACATAAATTTTTTTTTAGTCCTCAATGTTATTTCCAACCTGCAGCTGTCATTACTTCTAATGCATCCGCTTGCTTAGCTCCATAACTAGCAACGCTTGTAGTTAAATCTTGTTTAAAATCTAAACCTAAGTTGTTTACTACTAATGGGTTTGGTGAAACACCTGCAATCATCGGAAACTCAAAAGTATTATTAGTGAAATGTTCTTGTGCTTCTGGTGATAACAAATAATCTACAAGTGCAATTGCATTAGCTTTATTTGGAGCACCTTTAACTAGAGCAGCACAACTAATATTCATATGTGTTCCTCTATCATTTTGATTAGGGAAAAATGCCTTTACTTTTCTAGCTGCTGCTTGTTGTTCTGCACCTTTGTTCCCGGATAACATCAAAGCTAAATAGTATGTGTTTGCAACTGCTATGTCTGCTTCTCCTGCGGCAACTGCCATAATCTGAGCTCTGTCATTTCCTTTAGGATCTCTTGCCATATTGGCAACAACACCTTTTGCCCACTCTCTAGCAGCTTTTTTTCCATTATTTTTTACTAATGATGCTACTAAAGATTTATTGTAAATATTGCTAGATGCTCTTATTGCAATTCTACCTTTCCATTTAGGATCAGCCAGACTTTCATAAGTTAGTCCAGATAATTCTGCTCCACTTACTCTTTCTGGAGCGTAATAGACTATTCTAGCTCTCTTAGCTACGCCAACCCAGTGAGTTGTTCTAAAGTTTTTTGGAACTGAAGATTTGATAGTTGGTGAAACAAGTCCTGCTTGCGTCATACCTTTTGCTTTAAAAGCACCACATCTTCCTGCATCTGCTGTGATGTAAAGATCGGCAGCTGAGTCTGCACCTTCCTCGATCATTCTTTTCTCTAAAGCTCCAGCTTTACCATTAATTAAATTTACTTTAATTCCAGTTGCTGCAGTAAATTTGCTATAAAGTTCTGCGTCAGCTTTATAGTGTCTAGCATTGAATATATTCACCTCATTTGCTTTCGCAAAAGTTGAAACAAATAATGATAGAATTAATGCTGAAATTGATATTTTTTTCATTTATCTCTCTATGTTAATTATTAATGTATTTATAATGATTTTGAGAACTATTCGCAATGATAATGATTATCAATCTCAACAGTGTCGCAGATATAATTTATGTGATTTTTAGGGTTTTTAAGACTTAAACTCAGAAATTTTACTATAAAGAAAATTTCTGAAGGTTGTAACTCTAGCCACGTTTTTAAGAGATTCTGGAAAAACGAAATGTGCTTCCGTAATTGGGCCTTCGACGTTAGGTAAAACTTTAATTACATTTCTTGATAATGATACCAAATAATCAGGCAAAGCAGCAAGACCTACTCCACTTTCAACTGCTAGCAATAATCCCATCACACTATTTACCTTCATAATAGTTTTTCTTTTTTTATTGTCCTTCACTCCTAATTTTAATGCCCAATCAGGGTTAAAAACAGGAGACGGTGCACCTCTTCCAAAAGATATAAATTTGTGTTTGCTTAAATCATTTATTGTTTTTGGTA
>CACICF010000012.1 GCA_902584995.1 uncultured Pelagibacteraceae bacterium | reverse complement strand
CACATTTACCTGGTATGATTGCTGCATTAACAAGAATACCAGTAATAGGCGTTCCTATTGAAAGTAAAAAACTAAAAGGTCTAGATAGTCTTTTATCTATAGCCCAAATGCCTAAAGGTATTCCAGTTGGAACCGTTGCCATAGGAACTGATGGTGCCATAAATGCTGCATTGTATGCAGCATCTATAATTTCTAATTTTGATCCTAAAATTAAAAACAGCTTAATAAAATGGAGATCTAAACAATCTAAATCTGTTAAAAAAAAACCAAATTAAATGAAAAATCCTATTTTAGGAATTATAGGTGGAGGTCAACTTGGAAGTTTGCTATCAGTAGCTGCTAACAGAATTGGCATTAAAACTGTTATTTTAAGCGATGATGAGAATGCACCAGCTAAAAACTTTACGGAAAAATTCATATATGGAAAATATGACAACAAATCAATTACCCAGGAATTTATCGATAGTGTCGATTTAGTTACTTACGAATTTGAGAATATTCCATTTAATATTCTTCAAAGTATAAATAATGAAAAAACAGTTTTGCCTAAACCTGAGATTAATAATTTAATCCAAAATAGATTGACAGAAAAAAATTTTCTCAATGATATAAATATTCAAACAACCCAATATGTTTCCATAAAACATATAGACGAATTAAAAGAAAATGAAAACTTTTTGCCAGGATTGCTAAAAACAACTACATTAGGATATGATGGTAAAGGTCAATACAAATTAAATAGCAAAAAGGATATATCTAATGAAATAGATTTTTCTAAAGAATACATATTAGAAAAATTTATTAATTTAAAAAAAGAAATATCTGTTATCATTACAAGATTTGGTAATCAAAAATATGAAATATATGAACCAATTGAAAATGTTCATGAAGACCAAATTTTAAAGCACTCTAAAATCCCCGCAAATGTTTCGAAAGAAATTATAATTAAATCCACTGAGTGGTCAAAAAAAATTGTAGAGGATTTAGATTATATTGGAACATTGTGTGTAGAGTTTTTTATTGACAAAAATGATAATTTATATGCCAACGAAATAGCTCCCAGAGTTCATAACTCAGGACATTTGACAATTAATTCTCACAATATAAGTCAATTTGAAAATCATGTTAGAGCGGTATGTGGTTTAGAAAAAATTAAAACAAAGAAAATATATAATGCCAAAATGATAAATTTAATAGGTGATGATATTTTAATATATAGAGACAAAAAATTTTCTGAGAACGAATTCTTTTTTGACTATCTTAAAAAAGATATAAAAAATAAAAGAAAAATGGGTCATGTAACAATCATTGAAAAATAATATCTTAAATTTGTTGAATTAATGAGGCGCTATTATTTGTTGGTTTATTTACATCCTTAGATATTTCGTGAAAAGTCAAACTTACTTTGTTACACTCTTTTAAAAAAGTTGAACCAAAATGTTCGATGTTTAAATATTTATCTATATCTTTTTCATAAAGTATTACTGGTTGTCTATGATGAATTTCTGAGATATTTTGGCTTGCCTCCTCAGTTATCATGCAAAATTGGCCTTCATCGTAAATTGCAGCTATAAAAATTGTTTTTTTATCATTTCTGAAAAAATAATATGGAATTTTGTTATCTTTTGTTCTTTTCCACTCGTAGAAGCCATCGGCAACAACTACACATCTTTGGGTTTTTATAAGTTTTTTAAATGAAACCTTTTCATCAATTGTTTCTAATCTTGCATTTATCAAGGCTTTAAAGTCTTTCTGTTTTGCCCAGGATGGGATAATTCCCCATTTAAGATTTTCAACAGTATTTCCGTTTTTATATTTTTTGACTACAGGAAGATTTTGATATGGGTGCGCATTATAATTATCAGTGTCTTGAACATTAATTGCAGTTTTTACAATATTTTTTGTTTTTGTGACAGCATTAGTAACTACGTATCTTCCACACATATATTTAATATTGGTTTAATTTGTTTTTAGATTATATGTTCTTCAAAATGATTAAATCAATAGAAAATAACTTTGATAACCCACAGGTAAATGAGCTTCTAAGAATTCATTTTATTGAATTAAGATCTGTATCGCCAGAAGGCAGTTCACATGTATTAGATGTACAAGGTTTGAGAGTTCCCAGTATAAAATTTTGGAGTTTATGGGAGAATAATGATTTAATTGGATGCGGAGCTTTGAAAACCCTTTCAGAAGAACATGGGGAATTTAAGTCAATAAGGGTTGCGGACAAATTTAGGAAAAAAAGATATGGAGAGAAAATTATCACACATTTAATAGATAAATCAAAAAAAATTGGAATTAAAAAATTAAGTGTTGAAACAGGAGCTGGAGAATTTTTTGCCCCGGCAAGAAAATTATTTAAAAATTTTGGATTTAAAAAATGCAAACCTTTTGCACATTACAAAGAGGATCCAAATTCGTGTTATTATAGTTTAAATTTATAATTTCATGAAAAAAAATTTGACCAAACCTTATATACTTTATGTTGCAGAGGTTATTTATTTAGCAATAAGTGAAATTAAAAGTAAAGAGCAAAATATAAGTAATATTGATGCTATGGAAAGATTCATGGGTTCACCATTATATGAAAAAATAAGTAGTGGTAAGTATCATGATGATTGGTTTGAAGAGTTAAAAAAAAATAATTATATTGATAATAATTCTGGAGAAAAAATTTCTGCTGAAGTAATTCGGCTTTTAAATCTTCAAAAAGAAGCAATGATGAAGCAATTAATTAAATTTCCTGATTTATACTATGCAAAAAGCCATTTTCCTTTAGATATTTCTCAAAGAGCTATTAACCATCTGTGGAGAGTGTGTGAAAGTTATGAGTTGTGGTGTAATGAAACAAAGAATACTAAGTTAATAAAATTAAACATAATTGAATAAATTTATGAATCAAATTTCCAAATTTATCGACTCCACTTTACTAGATTTAGGAAGACAATTTAAACTATCTTATTTACCACCTTTAATGATTTATCTTGCAGCTGGAATTTCAGGTTTAACAGGAATAGTGGGTACATTTTTTGTTAAAGATTATCTAAATTTATCAGCAGCCTTTCTTGCTGGGCTAGGGTTTTGGGCTGGTATTCCTTGGGCACTAAAAATGCCATTGGGTCATTTAGTAGATCTAATTTGGAACAAAAAAAATTATATGGTTTATGTAGGAGCTACATTAATTGGTTTAAGCTTATTGATAATGTATGGATTAATTATCCATACGGAATGGATGTCCACAATTCTAAAAGTAGAGACTTGGTTTGTAATAAGTGTTCTTTTAGCTCCCATTGGATATGTGGTTCAAGATGTTGTTGCAGATGCAATGACAGTAGAGGCTGTTCCAATTGTTGATGAAGAAGGTCAAAAATTTTCACAAGATCAGATTAAAACAATGCATACTACAATGCAGACACTTGGACGATTTGCAATTATCGGTGGTACTGTTCTAGTTGCTTTAGTAAATGTAATCTTATTTAAAGGCGTAGATAGTTTAGAACAAGCGGACAAAATAGAGCTCTATGGATCAATTTATATTTATGCACTAGTAATACCATTTGTTTCAATTTTAGGAGTAATTTTTGCTAACTATCTTAAAAATAAAAAAATAAATAAATTAATTAGTCAGGGTTTAGTCGGTAACGAAGATAATTACGAACATGAAAAAACAGAGATTAATTGGTGGATTTTAGGAGGTAGTTTAATTTTTGTAATTTTTACACTCAGCGTTGGTTCCTTCGGAGTTCCTTTTGCTCAAGAAATAGTTTTTTTAGGATCTATGGTAATTATTTTGTTCCTGATGAGTAAATTGATAAAAGAACTGCCTCAAAATTTAAGATCTACGATTGTGGGTACGGCTGTGATTATATTTGTATTTAGAGCAATGCCAGGTCCAGGTCCAGGACTATCTTGGTTCGAAATAGATGAACTAAAATTTAACGAGCAGTTTTTTTCTATATTATCATTACTAGCTTCGATCTTAACATTGTTAGGAATTATTTTGCTGAGACCTTTTATGTCAAATAATTCAATAGCAAAAATTATTGTAGTTTTGTCAATTGCTGGTGCAATATTATTTTTGCCAAGTGTTGGGATGTATTACGGATTTCATAATTGGACTTCATCAATAACAAATGGAATTGTTGATGCTAAATTTATTGCACTAATTAATACAGCTTTAGAGTCACCTTTAGGTCAGGTCTCAATGATACCTTTACTAGCATGGATTGCTAAGAATGCGCCTTCGCACTTAAAAGCTACTTTTTTTGCAGTTTTTGCGTCTTTTACAAATTTGGCGCTATCAGCAAGTGCTTTAGGAACAAAATACTTAAATGAAATTTACACAATTACTCGTGAAGTCAAAGATAAGGTGACTAATGCAATATTGACGACTGCTGACTACTCAGAATTGGGAATATTATTAATAACTGTAACATTGCTGACTTTAATTTTACCAATTTTATTCGTATTTATTATTCAAAAAACAAGATTTAAAACTTTAGAATAGTTTCTAGATACATTTATAGCCATATTCTAGTGAAGCATCAGTTATTGAGTGGTACATAGATTCCCCAAAACTACGAAGTGAAAAAATTCTAGCTTTTTCAGGATCATCTTCAACCATATCAACTAAAAAAGATATTCCGTTATATGATGAGTTGATGCACATATTTTTACTAAATATATTGAAATTAAACGGACAACCTTTTTTTAAAACCTCTTTAACATTAGGCCCTTCTATTTCTATAATCGCCTTAGAATGTGAGAGATCTGTAACAGCAAAGTCGCTATCATTAAAATTTTTCAAAATTTCACTAAAAAGTTCTTTTTTTTTGGAAACAACAAGCCAATTGTTTGGTGAATTCCACAATATTCTTAAATTTTCATTTGCGACAACTTTTTGTGCTTCATTAACAAATTGCAAATTATTAAGTTTTATATCATTTATTTTAATTGAAGAATTTTTGTACTGAACTATTTGAATAATTAATAAATTTTTTAACTCAGAAATTTTCAATAATTCATTTTCAGTTTTATTTTCAAAATTTCCATAAGAGCCCTCTGAATGAATGTTCTGCAAAGGTGATATCATCGTCATGATCTAACTCTCTTTCCTTCAGGATCTACATAATGAGAAGAGACAATCTCTACAGGTATTGTTTTGTTTTTTAAAGGTGACATAGCAAAGAGTTTTTGTCCTATCATATTTTTACCATCCTTAATTATTGCTAAAGAAAATGGGTTATCATATTCAACACTCCAACATGAAGCCGAAACATGACCTAATTTTGGATTAGGTAATTTTGCCTTGGGATCTTTTACTATGTAAGACCCCTCGGGTATACTTGTAGTTTTATCAATTGGAACTACACCAACTAATTTTTCTCTATCCGTAGATGTAAAGGCAGATCTGTTTAAAGATCTTTTGCCTATAAAATCTTTTTTCTTACTAACTAGCCCTTCTAAAGATGCATCATAAGGAATTGTTCTTCCATCTAATTCAGATCCCGCAACATGACCCATCTCTATTCTTAGAGTTGATAAAGCTTCAGTTCCATATGGTTGTATTTGAAATTCTTTTCCAACTTCCATGATTTTTTCCCACATGAAATATCCGTTATCAGATTCAACGTTAATCTCATATGCTAACTCACCAGAAAACGAAATTCTGTAAATTTTTGCAGGAACTCCAAATAAATCAGCCTCTTTATAACCCATAAATGGCAAACCTTCGTTTGAAACATCTAAATTAGGGAATAATTTCATTAATAATTTTCTAGAATTAGGTCCTGCGATTGCTGCACCTGCCCATTGCTCTGTGGTTGATACAACGTTTACATTTAATTCTGGCCACACTAGTTGTAAATAATATTCTAAATGAGATAGAACATTTGCTGCTTGAGCTGTTGTAGTTGTCATGTGATAATGATTTTCTGAAATCCTTGTTGTTGTTCCATCATCCATAACAATTCCATCTTCTCTTAACATTACGCCGTATCTTGCCTTACCCACTGGAAGTTTAAGCCAAGCATTAGTATAAACTCTATTCAAAAACTCTGCTGCATCAGGACCTTTAACATCTATTTTACCTAATGTTGTAACATCACATACACCTACATTTTGTCTTACATTCTTTGCCTCTCTTTTTGATGCTTCAAATAACCCTTCATTTCCTTGCTTGTAATATCTTGGTCTTAACCAAACCCCTGCATCAACAAATACTGCATTATTTTTTTCATGCCATGAATGCATAGGTGATTTTCTTGTTGGTTTAGAATGTTTGCCAACTTCTCTTCCTACGATTGCTCCAATTGAAACTGGGGTATAAGGAGGTCTAAAAGTAGTATGTCCTACTTGTGGAACAACTTTATTCTCAATATCAGAAACTAATTGTAATCCATTTAAATTACTCGTTTTTCCTTGGTCCGTTGCCATACCAAGCGTTGTATATCTTTTCACATGCTCGATAGATCTGAAACCTTCTCTTAGAGCTAGCTCAATATCAGAAACCGCTACGTCATTTTGAAAATCTAAAAACCTTTTATAAGATTTACCTTTTGGCAAAGGAACACACCAAAATTTGTCATGATCTGTTGATTTTTTTTCTACTATTGTCGGTACTGAAATTTTATTATTTTTTTCAGTTATTTTATTTGAAACGTCAAAACCTTTGTCAAAAGCATCTTTAATTGTTTCCTCTAATGTAAATATTCCATTTGCTGACCCAATTGTATTTTCTTGTTGTTTAGATTTATCTGGTACAAATGCATCAATTTTTTCGTTAAATTTAGATTTGTTTCCTGACTGTGAAGCTAAATGAATAGATGGTGTCCAAAAACCTGATACACAAATACAATCACATTCTATATTTTCTATGTTAAATAATTTTTTTTTATCGTCAGATATTTTAGCAATATCTGCTGATTTAACTTTTTTATAGCCTTTTGCAGCAACAACTACATGTGAGAATTTAATTTCAATATTTAAATTTTTTGCCTCAGCTATAATGTCTGAAGAGGGATCGCTTCTTGTATCCAATATAATTGGATTTACCCCGTTTTTTTTAAATTCAATTGCGGTTTCATAGCCACTATCATTGTTGGTGAAAATTAAAGGTTTTTTTCCAACTAATACGCCATAAACTTTCATGTACTCTTTGGCAGCTGACGATAACATAACTCCTGGAGTATCATTATTTCCAAAAACTAAAGGTCTTTCAATTGAACCTGATGAGATCAATACTTCATTTGCTCTTATGTACCACAGACGTTGTTTAGGTAGATATTTTTGGGTTTTTGGCAAGTGATCACTAATACGCTCTGACATTACTAACATATTGTGATCATAGTAACCAAAAACTTGCGATCTATTTTTTACTGTAACATTAGGCATGGACTTTAGTTCTGCAATAATTTTTTCTGTCCACTCAACTCCTGTTTGGTTTCCGATATTTACATCACTTGTTAATAAGCTGCCTCCAAATCTTGGTTTATCCTCAGCTAATATTACTCTGGCTCCGTTCTTGGCAGCGGCATAAGCACTTGCTAAACCTGAAGGTCCAGATCCCGTTATTAATAAATCACAATACTCATATTTATGCTCGTATCTCTCTTTATCATGTTTGATTGAAGCTTCTCCAAATCCAGCCGCCATTCGAATAAAAGGTTCATATATTTTATACCAAAAGCTAGGAGGCCACATAAATGTTTTGTAATAGAAACCAGCTGGAAAAAACATTTTTAAGAAATTGTTTATCGCCCCAATATCAAAATTTACACTAGGCCAACAATTAACACTCTTAACCTCTAGCCCTTCAAAAATTTCTTGTTCTGTTGCTCTTATATTTGGATCTCTCTCATTATTTCTATCTAACTGCAGAATTGCATAGGGCTCGTCGACGCCAACTCCAAAAAAACCCCTAGGTCTGTGATATTTAAAACTTCTACCTACTAAATGAACTCCATTCGCTATTAAGGCAGATGCGATAGTATCCCCCTCGAAACCAAAATATTTTTTGCCATTAAATTTAAACGAGATTTTTTTTTCTCTATTGACCATTCCAACATTATCTAATCTAAAATCCTGGGACATTATTCTATTGCTTCGTTTGCTTTATAAGTTTTAAAAATTTCGTGAGTTGATGTATCTCTCTCAACTTTAATCCATTGTCTACATCCAGAAATATGATGCCATAATTCTAAATGTTTTCCTCTTGGACTTTTTCTTAAGTATACAAAATTATCCCATTCTTGATCGCTTATTTCTTTATTAAGTTCAGGACGCTTTACTGTTGCATCTCCGCCATAAGCAAATTCATTCTGAGATCTAAGTCCACAATGTGGACAGTTGATATATAACATTTATGATATCCAGGTTTTAGTTCCTAGGCCTTTTTCATCAATTAAATTTCCAGTGCTAAATCTGTTGAGGCTGTAACCGGCATTTAAATCATGAACTCTGTCTTGAGCAATTGTATGTGCAAAAGTCCATCCGGAAGCTGGAGTTGCTTTAAATCCACCATAGCACCAACCACAATTTAAATATAATCCGTTAATATGTGTTTTATCTATAATTGGTGAACCATCCATGGACATATCCATTATTCCACCCCAAGTTCTTAACATTTTTAATTTGCTAAGAAATGGAAACATCGCAATCCCTTCTGTTAAAACATGTTGAAGAGTAGGTAAGTTTCCTCTTTGAGAATAACTATTATATCCATCCAAGTCTCCACCCATAACCATTTCCCCTTTATCTGATTGGCTACAATAAAAATGTCCTGCACCAAATGTAACAACATGATCAAGCAAAGGTTTAATAGGCTCTGATACACATGCTTGAAGCAAATGAGTTTCAATTGGTAAAGTCATATTTAACATTTCTGCCAAAATATTTGTACTTCCTGCAACACATAAACCAACTTTCTTTGCTTTAATATCTCCTTTAGAAGTTCTTACTCCAAGAATTTTTCCATTTGAGACATCAAATCCTGTAACTTCACAATTTTGAATTATATCAACACCCATAGAGTCTGCTTGTCTCGCATAACCCCAGGCAACAGCATCGTGTCTTGCTGTTCCAGCACTTGGTTGCATCAAGCCTCCAAAAATTGGAAACCTTACATTGTCAGAAAAGTCTGCCATTGGAATTAACTTTTGAACTTCTTCTCTATTTAACAAAACCGCATCAATGCCGTTCAAACGCATCGAATTTCCCCTTCTTGAATAGGCATTCATTTGTGCATCTGAGTGGGCAAGATTAATTATTCCTCTTGGGGAAAACATTACATTGTAATTTAAATCTTGGCTCATCTTTCTCCAAAGATCCATACCAAATTCGCTAAACAAACCATTCTCATCATGCATGTAATTAGACCTAATAATTGTAGTATTCCTTCCAACGTTTCCTCCACCTATCCAACCTTTTTCAATGATAGCAACATTTGTAATGTTGTGTTCTTTTGCTAAGTAATATGCGGTTGCTAATCCATGGCCTCCCCCACCAATGATAATTACATCGTATTCTTTTTTAGGTGTTGGGTCTTTCCATGCAACTTCCCAATTTTGATGATCTGAGAATGCATTTTTTATTAGACTAAAAACTGAGTATTTTTGCATTGTATAATTTTATCTAATTAAACTTAAATTTTTTCTTATTTTTTATATATATATTTTTTAGATGTTTAAAATCCTATTAAAAAAGTATAGAAATTTTGCACACTAATTTATTATAGGTTTTAAACCAAATGTCAAAAACAGATATCCAAATTGCAAGAGAAGCAAATATGAAACCAATTCAAGAGATTTTGGATGGAGTTGGTGTTCCAGATAATGCTGAGGCATATAGTCCGATAAGTAGATACATAGCTAAGATCAAACTGGAATATCTTGAAAAATTTAAAAATAAAAAAGACGGAAAATTAATATTAGTTACAGCAATTACTCCTACTCCAGCTGGAGAAGGAAAAACAACTACTTCAGTGGGATTGTCTGATGGATTAAATAAAATAGGTAAAAAATCTATTGTTTGTTTAAGAGAGCCGAGCTTAGGTCCTTCATTTGGAATGAAGGGTGGCGCAGCTGGTGGTGGTTATGCGCAAGTTGTTCCTATGGAACAAATAAATCTTCATTTCACAGGTGACTTTCATGCAATCACTTCTGCTCATAATCTTTTATCCGCTTTAATAGATAACCATATTTATTGGGGTAATAAATTAAATATAGATGTAAGAAGAATAGTTTGGAAAAGAGTGCTTGATATGAATGATCGAGCATTAAGATCTATCAATATTAATCTTGGTGGTGTTGCAAATGGTTTCCCAAGAGAAGATGGTTTTGATATTACAGTTGCATCTGAAATCATGGCGATCTTTTGCTTATCTAATGATTTGCATGATCTTGAAAATAGAATTGGAAATATAACTGTTGCATACACAAGAGATAAAAAAGCAATTTATGCAAAAGATTTAAATGCACATGGTCCAATGACTGTTTTGTTAAAAGATGCAATTAGACCAAATGTAACTCAAACTTTGGAAAATAATCCCGCAATAATCCATGGAGGTCCTTTCGCTAATATTGCGCATGGTTGTAATTCTGTATTAGCAACTAAGACAGCATTAAAACTATCAGACTATGTTGTTACTGAAGCAGGATTTGGTGCCGATCTAGGTGCTGAAAAATTCTTAGATATAAAATGTAGAAAATCAGGATTAAAACCAAGTTGTGTGGTGATTGTAGCAACTATAAGAGCATTAAAAATGCACGGTGGTGTTAACAAAGATGAACTTAAAAATGAAAATATAGATGCTGTAAAAAAAGGATTGGTGAATTTAGAAAGACATATTGAAAATATTCAAAAATTTGGCTTGCCTGTTACAGTAGCTATTAATCACTTTGTTTTGGATACAGACAAAGAGGTCGATGAAGTTATAAAATTTTGTCAACAAAAAGGTGTATCAGCATCAATATCTAAACATTGGGAAAAAGGTGGAGAAGGAGCAGTAGATTTAGCAAACAATGTTGCTGAACTGTGTGAAAAAGGAAGTGACTTCAAATTTTTATACGATGATAAAATATCATTATTTAAAAAAATTGAGACGATTGCTAAGGAATTGTATAGAGCAAGTGAAGTTGTAGCGGATACTAAAATAAGAGAACAATTAAAAAATTTTGAAGAGACAGGTTACCAATCATTGCCAATTTGTATTGCAAAGACACAATATAGTTTTTCTACAGACCCTAATTTAAAAGGCGCACCATCCGGACATGTCCTACCAATAAGAGAAGTAAGGTTATCATCAGGAGCAGAATTTATCGTAGTTGTTTGCGGTGCTATAATGACTATGCCTGGGTTACCAAAGGTGCCAGCTGC
The DNA here is from genome assembly GCA_902584995.1 of uncultured Pelagibacteraceae bacterium. GTDB lineage: Bacteria > Pseudomonadota > Alphaproteobacteria > Pelagibacterales > Pelagibacteraceae > Pelagibacter. The sequence continues at coordinate 20,424 of CACICF010000012.1, read as the reverse complement.
AGATAAAATAAAAATTAATGATAAAGGTGAAACAGAAGGTTTATTTTAAAAGATAATTTAACCAATTTTCAAGTTCTCGCATTCTAAGATCTTTATTTGATTTTTTATTTTCTTCTGCAATCATAGCTACATGATTGTTTATCTCTTGCTCATCAACAAAAGCTTTATTATTTAACAGACGATCTTTTCTAAAATGAATAAGATTTATCATTTTATCATAAGTAATTTCTGGGTGGTATTGAATTCCCCAAATATCACTTACTCCAGATTTGAAATTGACCCCCATAACTTTATTTATAGGATTTGAAGCCAACAAGATTGAATTTTCAGGTAATTTTACAACTTCATCAAAATTGAATGCTGGAGTGTTAAAAGTTTCATTTTTATTTTTATAAATTGGATGTTGCAATCCATTACTATTGATCTCAATATCATGGGCTATTCCTCTATGAGATCCAGTCATGCATCTCTTTACTTGTCCTCCAGCAACAGTAGCGGCTACCTGAAGACCCCAACAAATTGCTAGTATTTTCTTTATTTTATTTTGACACGATCTCATAAATTCTATTTGTCTTCTTATTTCTAGTGTATCATTATATATATTTAGACTACTTCCTCCCCAGATCATTCCATCAAATTTTTCTAAACCTTTTGCAACTTCTGAAATATTTTTATCAGATGAAGGATTAACTACATCAATTTCTAAATCATTTGTGAAATAACTAATACTATCCTTTAGACTTTCAGTGTGAGTTTTTATTCCACCTTCAGTAAAACTTTGATTTTCCTCTTTAAGATTACCTTCAACTATTAATATTTTTTTCATTTAAACAATTCTCCAGAGATGCTATTTTTGTAAATTATTTTCATATCAGAAATTGTCAATGTTTTGGGGTTAGATGCAGTTGATGGGTCATTCAAAGCCATTTCAGAGAGTTCATCTATATCGAGCTTATTTATATCAATCACATCTGATAATTTATGAGGTATTTCTAATTCTTTTCTTAAATCTAGTATCCATTCTAAGAAAGAATTAAAACTTTTCGATAAATTAAGATAATCACAAATAGAAATAATTCTCTCTTCTATAGCTTCTCTATTGAAAGTTAATACATATGGCATGAATATTGCGTTAGATAATCCATGATGAATATTGAACTTAGCATTTAATGGATGACTTAATGAATGAATGGCACCAAGACCTTTCTGAAAAGCAGTTGAACCCATACTGGCAGCAGCTAACAAATCAGATCTTGCATCAAGGTCATTACCATTATGTACTGCATTTAATAAAGATTTCTTTATTAGTTTCATTCCTTCAATTGCAATTCCATCAGCCATAGGATGAAAGCCTGGTGCACAAAACGCCTCTAAATTATGTGCTAATGCATCCATGCCTGTTGCTCCTGTTAATCGTGGAGAAAGATCTTTTGTTAAAATTGGGTCTAAAATAACTATTGATGGTAAAAATTTTGGATGGAAAATTATTTTTTTAACTCCAGTTTCTTTATTTATTATCGCAGAAGCTCTCCCTGTTTCTGAACCAGTTCCTGCTGTTGTTGGGATAGCAATTATAGGGGGTATATTTTTATTATTTGCTCTTTTCCAATAATCTCCAATATCCTCAAAGTCCCATATAGGTCTTGTTTGTGCAGACATAAATGCAATTGCTTTTCCCACATCAAGTCCGCTTCCACCTCCAAAAGCAATTACCCCATCGCAATTATTTTTCTTAAATTCTTTAACACCTTCTTCAACATTCTCACCAAAAGGATTTCCTGAAAAATCAGAGAACACTACTATATTATCAATTTTATTTTTAATTTTTGAAATTACTTCTTTAACCATTGGTAAGTTTATCAAATCCTTATCGGTCACAAATAAAGGATTTTGAATTTTTAAATTTGAACAGGCCAAATAAAGATCTCTTATTCTATCTTTACCAACCCAAATAGTAGTAGGATAATTCCAATTATAATTACTCATATTTATTCTCTAAAATTAAATCTAAAAATAAGGATGCAGTCCATGAAAAGTTGGTTGCACCAAATCCTTTTCCAGTTTTGCAACTAAAATATTCATTAAAACCTTTTTGTTTTACAAGATTTATTGTTTTCTTTTTGATTTGATTTGCAAATTTATTGTCTTTATTTTTTAATCCTTGATAGATAATCCAATTACAGTTTATCCACACTGGGCCTCGCCAATATCTTTTTTCTTCAAATTTTCGATGATTTGATTTTATACTTGAAAAAAAATATTTTTCTTTATTGCTATGTTTTTTTAGGTTTTTGATAATATTATTATTTAATTTTTTATCTTTTAAATCAGCAAATAAAATAAAATAATTTGTGATAGATGGGATTGTTATTTTTTTTTTATTTTTTAAATCAAGATTAAAAAAACTATTATTCTTTTTATTATATAGTTTAACAATTTTTTTCTCAGACCTTGAAATATAAGAATCTATTTCATTACTTTTCAAATCAAACATTTTTAATAGTTTAACAAGATCTTTATTTGCCCTCAAAAATATCGAATTAAACCCAACATCAACAACATTAAATAACGAAGCTTTGAAAAGTTTGTTTGGATTATAATTATTTTTTCTTAAGTGATTTTTAATTGTTACATATCTATCATAATCTATGTCTAAAGGTCTGTGTTCAGGGTTAACCACTTTATTATCACCTCTTTTGTATTTTAAATTCTTTGGAATTTTTACTTTACTCATTGGATCATCCCATAGAGGTGAATTGTCATATCCACTCTCCCATGGATGTAAAATTGAGACTAATCCTGAATTATTTGGGTCTCTAAATTTAATGAACCATTTGTGATATTTTAAAACACCATTAATAATTTTTTTAAATTCAGCTTTTTCTTTTTTAATTTTATTTTTATCTAAAATTAACTTTATTATTATTGCCAAAATAGGAGGTTGGGTAATTCCAGATGAATGAATTTTATTTCCACAGGCCCAAACAGAATGGTTTGGATAATAATTAGTATTTAAATCATGAAATAAAATATGTGGTATCATTCCATCTTTCCATTGACCTCTAATAAGTGTATTTAATTCATCTAAAGCATATTTAAGTTTAAAATGTGAATAACCTAAAGCTATAAATCCAGAGTCCCAATTCCATTGAGCTGGGTATAATTTATTATTGGTTGGTAAAGTGTATCCCTTTTTTTTATTACCTAATAACACTTTTTTAGCTAAATTAATAAATTTTTTCATTAACCCTTTACACTTCCAGCAGTTAGTCCACTTACTAAATATTTTTCAAAATAAACAAAAATAAATAAAACTGGAATAGTGACTACAACTGATCCTGCCATTAAATATTGTCTAGGGGTTTCTGCATCACCACTCAAATATTGTATCGCTCTTGATAAAGTAAATGAATTTGGATTATCTAGAAACATTAAAGAAAACAAGAATTCATTCCATGCAATCATAAATACATAAAGAGCAACCGAAGAAATGGCAGGAATACTTAATGGTAAAATAATTTTTATAATAATTCCAAACCAATTTAATTTATCCATAATAGCAGCTTCTTCTAATTCCTTAGGTATACTTTTGAAATATCCTTGAAGCATATATATTGCAACTGGCAAAGTAGTTGCCGTATATACTATTAACAGCCCACCTACATTATTTCTTAACCCTAGCTGACTAAATACGGTATACAAGGGTATTACTAAAACTATAGCAGGAAACATATAAATAATTAATATTGAAGTAGACAAAAAGTTTTTTCCAAAAAAATTTAGTCTTGCAACTGCGTATGCAGCTGGAATAGCAAAAATTAATGTGATTATAACTGTACCAACTGATACAAATGTACTGATAAGTATATATCTTCCAAATTTATAAGTATCAAATATTACAAAGTAAGATTTAAACAGTTCTTTAATATCTTGAGCAAAATTAATACTAAAGTCCAAAGGATTTATAAGCAGTGCAGCTTGTGTTTTAAAACTTGTAACTATCATCATGTAAAATGGAAATAAAATTACAAATGAAAATAAAACAATTCCAAAAAGAGTTAAAAATTCAAATAAAACTGATTGAGACGAATGCTCAAGTTCTAAGTTTTTTTGGTTGTATTTATCAATTTTAAAAGAATAGAAAATAATAATTCCAAATACACCAATATTATACCAAATAGGCATGTTTTGGATGATAAATCCATCAATTAAAGTGAAGAAAGATGCAAATACTATTGATTTTATATAACTATTTAATTTATCTTCAATAACAAGATTAATCAGGGAAATTCCTATACCAAGAGATAGTATAATCGCAAAATTAAAATTCTTTAAATCGATACCTTGTAATGTTGATAAAATCTTCCAAATAGAAATTACAGAAAATAAAAAAATTGATGAAATGAATGAATATAATATTAAAGATCTAATTTTCATCTGCCCTCTTCCCTAAAAGTCTAAAATAGACAAACATAAAAATTAAAAGTAGAGCAACAATTACAATGGATACAGCAGAACCCATACCAATATCAGATATTGTAAATCCTTGTTCATAAACATTTATTGGTAAAGTTCTCGTACCAGATGCACCACCAGTAAGTAAAAAAATATCCTCAAACTTATTAAAGTTCCAAATAAATCTTATCATAAATAAAATAGATATAACTGCTGTGATTTGAGGAAGTGTAATACTGACAAATTTTTGGACAGGTCCCGCACCATCTACATCAGCTGCTTCGTATAATTCTTTAGGAATTGCCTGAAGACGAGCTAATATAAAAAGAAAAGCTAAAGGGAAATAACGCCAAATTTCGAAAATAATAACAGTTGTCAATGCTAATCTTAATTTCAAATCAAAACCAAAAAAATTAATAGTTAAATATTTTTGACCTAGTAGGTTTAAAGGCTCCTGAATAACTTGAAAATTTAATAAAATGTTATTTAAAGTACCGCTGTAAGGATCTAATAATAGTTCCCAAGTATATGCTAAGGCAACAACAGGTCCTACATAAGGAAAAAGAAGAATGCTTCTCATAAATGTTCTTCCAAAAAATTTTTGATTTACAAGTTGAGCTGCTAAAATTCCAAATACTATTGATCCTAGTGTCCCAAAAAAAGTATAATAAAATGTCGTCATTAACAGATCAAAAAATTCGTTTTGAAAAAAAACTTTTTTAAAATTTTTTAATGTGAAGTTGGTATTTAAAAGAATATTGTCTGATTTACCTGATAATTTTGGTTTAAGAGATTTAATTTCTTTTTTGTTGATTTTTTCACCCTTCTTATTTTTTAAAATGATTTGAAAATTCTCTTTGTATTTAGCTTTCCAATTCCCAAAATTACAATTAATTATATTTGATTTAAATTGGCATCTTTCATCTAAATTTAGGGGTTCAACATTCTTTGGGGTTTTATCTTGAAATTTTACATCTCTTATATCCAATATTAACGAGCTGTTTCTTAACTTGTAAATTATCTTTATCTCATCTGAGCTATCTTTAATCGATTTAACTATTTTTTTTGCTCTAGGTTCTGGAATTCTTATATCTTTTAGGCCTACTTCCTTAAAACTAATCCAAACATTAGCAAGTATAGGAAATAATATGATTGAAAAAACAAGAAAAACTGCAGGTAATAATAAAATATAGGCAGTCCTTTTTTCTATTTTTGAAAGTGTATCGCTCATAATAAAAGCGGATAATACACATTATCCGCTTTCATTAAAATTTATTTTATAATCTAGAATTGAGCCAGTTTTTGATTGATCATATCTACTGCTTGATCAATATCAATCTGTCCGTCTACATATAATCTAGTTATTCTATTAATAAACTTGTTATTAATAATTTTAGATGCTCTAGATAGTTCGCCCTCTTTAACACCCCATCTTTTAGCCTTATCTAATCCAGCAACTATATCATTTATTACATCTTCTGAATATAAGTCTGACAATGGCGCTTTTCTATCAACTCCAACAGGTAATTTACTCCATGCTTTTGTAAATGCTTCAGGATCGCTAGCATTTCCTCTTCTCACAGGAAATTTACCTTCTGGTGCGATTGAAAGTGTCTTTGTATAACCTTCATCCATTGAATATTTGATAAATGCACTTGCTTCTTCAGTGTCGGCATCAGCAGTTATTCCAAAATATCTGACGTCAGCCCAAGCAGCCCCTTTTCTATTATTAGGACCTTTCAGATTTGTTATAAAACCAGTTTTAGAAGCTAACTCACCAGAAGTTGGATCGTCATTTATTGTTGGAGGAGCCGAATCTCTTAAGCCTGCAAGTTCATCCATTATAAATGGTGACCAAATTATCATTGGAGTTTTTCCAGCAAAGTACAATTCCCTAGATTGTTTCCAATACAACTCTCCTGGAGGACTTGCATTTGCAATAACTTTATAAAACTCTAAAGCTGCCTTTAACTTTTTGCCTTGTTTTTTTACTCCACCTTTTTTTACAACGTTAACTCCATTTGCTAAAAGAACATGTTCTAAAACCTGGCTCATAAAATTTTCATCAGTTTTAGTAGCTGCAACAAATCCAAACATTCCGTCGCCAGAAAGCGCTTCTACTGCTTTAGTTATATTTTCATAACTTGTTGGTGGTTCAAGACCTGCTTTTTCAAATAAATCTTTTCTGTACACAACCATTTGTGTCCAACCATCAACTGGTACAGCTGCTATTTTAGATCCACTTTTAGCCATGTTTAATGCGCCTGGTGCAAAAGTTTTTTTGCCAAGTTCTTTAACAACTGCATTATTAGCATCTACATCTAATATTCCAGCTTCAACCCAAGGTAAAACATATTGTAAAGTGTGGTATATCACATCCGGAAGATCACCAGCTGCAGCTGCAGCTGTTGCTCTTGTTCCTAAATCTTTTTCTTCTACAGGAATAACTTCAACCTTAATGCCAGTTTTAGCCTCAAAATCCTTGGCCATAGCCTCTTGTTTTGCCATTCTAGCTGGTTGAACTTCTGTAGTCCAAAAAGTGATGTCTGCAAAACTAATATTTGTTACAAAAAATATTAGAGTGCAAACAGTTATTGTTATTTTTTTAATCATTGATTTCCCCTCTTTTCGTTGATTAACAAAAGAAATGTATCAGCGAGGCAAATGAAAGACAATAGGTATAAAGTGTCTTTATAACTCAAAAAGTCAATAAATATAATATTTTTTAAATTAAGAATTTTTTATTTTTTAGAATTGATCTAATCATTTGAAACATTAAAGGAATTTTTTTTGAGTTAAATTTTTTTAAAATAAAAGGCGCAATTTCTCTTACAAGTTGTTCGCCTTCTACAGTATCATTTGCCATAAACTTTTTTTTAGCTCTTTGAAAAGTAAAACCTTGTCCCAAGTAGTTGCCCATTTTACTATTTCTTCCACCCGCAGCGCTTACATACAAGTCTCCTATACCTGCTAAACTTAAAACCGTATCTTCTTTTCCTTTTAAACGTTTAGTGATGTATTTCATTTCTAACAATGATTTTTGAAACAAACTTGAAGATTTATTTAAACTTAAACCAGAGCCTATTATCATAGAATAAATATTTTTTATTGCTGAACATATTTCAACACCAATCACATCTTTAGAATATTCGATCAAATAGTATTTTGTAGAAATCATTTTACCTAACAATTTTGCAATCTTAATATTTTTGTTAGCGATGATCACACTAGTTTTGCATTTTCTAGCTAATTCTTTAGCTAAACATGGTCCTTTCAAAACTGATAAGTTTAATTTAGGAGAACTTTTTAAAAGGGTTTGTGAAATAGTTAAAATCTTTTTATTTAGCTTTTCATATTTAAGACCTTTTGTAAGTACTAAAATTGGAGATTTTACTTTAAATTTTTTTAATTCATTCGCAATAAAATTGATCCCTGTTAGGCTTAATGCTATAACTATAAGATCATATTTTTCATAAAATAATTTATTAGAATATTTTTTAAATTTAAGTTTTTTCGGAAGATTAATTTTTAAAGCTGAATGAAATTTATTTTTTGATGATAAATTTTTAATAAATCTTTGACTATATGGTTCTGTTATAAATACTTTGTGATTATTATCTATACATGGAATAGAAAAGGCTGAGCCCATGGCCCCACCCCCAATAATTAGAATTTTTTTCATAAATAAATTACTAAATTTAACTATTTATTATTAACAAGTAATTTTAAAGAAAAAATAGTTTTATTTTTTTGATTTTATTAATAAAATAACTTTTAAAATTATACAGTTTATATGAATAAAATAGCGATAATTGGTGCGGGGCCGTGTGGTCTGTCAATGTTAAGGGCTTTCGAACATGCTGAGAAAAAAGGAGAAAAAGTTCCAGAAATTGTATGTTTTGAAAAACAGGATGATTGGGGAGGCTTATGGAACTATAGTTGGAGAACTGGTTCTGATCAATATGGTGACCCTGTTCCCAATAGTATGTATAGATATTTATGGTCAAATGGACCAAAAGAATGTTTAGAGTTTGCAGATTATTCATTTGATGAACATTTTGGAAAACCTATTCCATCATTTCCACCAAGAGAAGTATTATACAACTATATAATTGGGAGAGTGAGCAAAGGAAACATTAAAAGCAAAATAAAATTTAGCACGAGTGTAAAGAGTGTAAATTATAATTCAGATAAATTTGAAGTAAGCTATCAAGATAAAACTAACAATAAAATAGTACACGACAAATTTGATTATGTTGTTGTTTCAACAGGACATTTTTCGGTTCCATTTATACCTGAATACAAGGGCATGAGTTCTTTTCCAGGAAGAATAATGCATTCTCATGATTTTAGAGATGCAGAAGAATTTAGAGGTAAAAATGTTATAGTTCTTGGAAGCAGTTATTCAGCTGAAGATGTTGCACTACAATGTAATAAATATGGAGCTAAAAGTGTAACTATTGGTTATAGACACAATCCTATGGGTTTTAAATGGCCTTCAGGTATGAAAGAAGTTTATTATTTAGATAGATTAGAAGGTAGCAAAGCAATTTTCAAAGATGCAACAGAACAAGAAGCGGACGTAATTATATTATGTACAGGATATCTGCATCATTTTCCTTTTTTAGATGAAAAACTAAGTTTAAAAACTCATAATAGATTATATCCACCAAAATTATACAAAGGAGTTGTGTGGCAAGATAATCATAAGCTAATGTACTTAGGTATGCAGGATCAATTTCATACATTTAATATGTTTGATTGCCAGGCATGGTTTGTGAGAGATTTAATAATGAATAAAATTAAAATTCCAAATGATAGTGAAATAGAAAAAGATATTTCTAAATGGGTTTCTATGGAAGAAAAATTAGAAAACCCAGATCAAATGATAGATTTTCAAACTGAATATACTAAAGAACTTCACGAAATGTCAGATTATCCAAAAATTGATTTTGAATTAATAAGAAAACATTTTAAGGATTGGGAACATCATAAAATGGATGATATTTCTACTTACAGAAATAAATCTTTTTCATCACCTGTAACTGGATCCATTGCCCCAATTCACCATACCCCTTGGGCATCTGCGATGGATGATTCCATGGATACATTTTTAAAATAATAAATTTTCTATAATAATGTTTTTTTGACGGATAACTTCCACCCATTCAATAATTTATTTCTAACAATATTGCTTAATTTAGGTTTGAAAATTTTATCTTTTTTCCATGTTCTCTTTATTTGGTCTAATGATTTAAATACACCAATTTGGTATCCAGCAAATAATGCAACCCCCAGAGCTGTGGTTTCCAAAACTTTGGGTCTTTCTGTTTTAACATTGATAATATTTGCTAAAAATTGAGAAAACCAATTATTTTTAACCATTCCGCCATCAATTTTAATTTTATTAGGCTTCAAGCCATCTTTACTCATTGCATTAAAAAGATCATAGCTTTGATATGCCACAGACTCTATCACTGCTCTTACCAAAGTTTTCCAATCACTGTCTCTAGTTAATCCTGTTATAACTCCTCTTGTATCAGGTCTCCAATATGGGGCTCCCATTCCACTAAAAGCTGGCACAACATAGACGCCTTCATTATTTTTTTTTGATTTAGCAATTTGTTCAGTATCATAAGCATTGTTTATTAGCTTTAACTTATCTCTTAACCATTGAACACCTGCCCCAGCAATAAAAATAGAGCCTTCTAGAGCAAAGGTGTTTTTTCCATTTAACCTGTAACAAATTGTAGTTAATAATTTATTTTTTGAAAAAATCTTTTTTGAACCTGTATTCATTATTGCAAAAGCTCCAGTTCCATAAGTACTTTTTATTGAGCCTTTTTCAAAACAAGATTGTCCAACAGCTGCAGCTTGTTGGTCGCCCAAAACTGCAGATATAGGAATTTCATATCCAACTATTTTTTTATTTGTTACTCCAAAATTATCTGCTGAATTTTTTACCTCTGGTAGAATTCTTTTTGGGACATTCAATTTTTTTAAAATTTCTTCGTCCCAATTATTGTAATTAATATTAAATAACATTGTCCTACTTGCGTTTGTTGCATCTGTTAAATGATGTTTTCCGTTAGTTAGTTTCCAAATTAAATATGTATCTACTGTTCCAAACAATAAATTGTTGGATTTTAAAAGTTTTTTTGAAATTTTAACATTTTTTAAGATCCATTTAATTTTTGTAGCTGAAAAATATGGATCAATAAATAATCCAGTTTTTTTTCTAAAAGTAGTTTCATATTTTTTTTTCTTTAGTTTTTCACAATATTTTTGTGTCCTTCTATCTTGCCAAACAATTGCATTATAAATTGCTTTGCCAGTTTTTTTATTCCAAAGGATAGTAGTTTCTCTTTGATTTGTAATTCCAATACTTAATATTTTACCTTTTAAAGTTGAAGCTTTTTTAATTACTCCCTTTAAAGCTTTAATAGATGAAGACCAAATTTCATTTGGATTATGCTCTACCCATCCATTTTTTGGAAAATATTGAGTAAACTCGAATTGAGATGTGAATATAATATTACCTTGTAAATCAAATAAAATTGCTCTTGAAGATGTTGTGCCTTGATCAATAGCGACAAGAAACTTTTTCACAAGTTTAATCTATACCCAAGTGTTTTTTTCTTTTATCAACCCAAGTTCTTATTAAATTGTCAAAAATTAAACCTATGAAAGCAACACATATTCCTAATGTTAATCCAATTCCTGCACCTTTTTTGTCTGACAAAGCTTTTAAAATATATTGTCCTAAATCTTCTGTGCCAATAAATGCCCCTATAATCACCATAAATAGAGCAAAAACTATAGTTTGATTAAGTCCCAACATCATATGTGGGAATGCTAAAGGAAACTCTATCTTAAATAATCTTTGAAATTTTGTTACCCCTGACATTGTTGCAGCATCATGTAAACCGGACGGGACACTTCTAAGTCCTTCTATTGTATATCTTGTTGCAGGTATAGTTGCATAAACTATTACTGCTATAAGAACAGAAGTATCAGTTATACCGAACAGCATCATAACAGGAATTAAATATACAAATGATGGAAAGGTTTGGAAAATATCGCATACGTTTAACATAAATTTTGTAGAGTGTTTATTTTGAAAACATAAAGTTCCAACTGTAAATCCAATAATACAAGACACAATCACACCAAATGTTGCCATATAAGTTGTGACTAAAGCTCTATCCCACCAAGGACTTAATGCTATAAATAAAGTCAAACCACAAACTACTAAAGCTGATCTTGTGCCACCAATCAAATATCCCGCTCCAACTACCAACACTATTGTAGCTATCGCTGGCATTCTTAAATATAAAGCTCTCATTGGCTGAAGTACTTCAACAATCAACCACGTATTAAATGCTTTTATGTAAACAAAAAATGTATCAAATATCCAGTCAACTCCTTTATTCCAAAAATCAGCAGTTGATATCCCCTTATTATGTGGAACTTCAAATAAATAATTATATCCATCTTTAAAATAAATAGATCCAAAATACGCTAACGCAATTCCAACAATCATTATTAGTCCAAAAAATAATGAGTTTTTATTCCTTTGGAAAAAATTTAGATTCCCAAAATAATCAACTTGTTTATTTGCCCAAGCTAAGGACATTTTATCCAATAGAATTGCAATCAAACTAATACAAAGTCCTGCTTCTAAAGCTAATCCAATGTTTAACTGATTTAATGCTAACAATAGATTAAACCCTAGACCTTTTGCTCCAATAAAAGCGGAGATAACAGCCATAGAAAAACAAACCATTATAACTTGATTAACTCCAATCAAAATATCTCTTCTTGCTGTTGGAATTAAAACTTTGGACATTAGTTGCCAATTATTACATCCACTCATTCTACCAGCTTCAATAACTTCCGGTGGTACAGCTCTTAATCCTAATAAGGTCAATAATATCATAGGAGGCACAGCTACAATCATTGTTATAATTACTGCTGCATGATCCCCAACTCCAAAAAGTACAAGAGCAGGAACTAACACAGCGTACTGAGGCATTGTCTGCATGACTAAAAGTATTGGATATAAAGCTTTTTCAACTCTTTTACTCTTAAAGGCAGCAATACCAAGACTTAATCCAAATACAAATGATAGTGGTGCTGCAACTAAAATAAAAGATAATGTCTGCATTGATGGTTTCCACTGACCAAAAATAGAAATATAAGTCATTGCTAAACCTGCAAAAATGGCCAACCCTCTACCACCTAACTTATAAGCAAGTATTGCAGAACCAGCAGCAACAATAGTCCATGGTAAGCCAGGTAATTCTGCCCAAGGATTAGCATCAATCCAATCCCAACTTGTAAATGCTACGATAGTTTCAAGCCCACCAAGTAAAATCTCTCTAATTAATTCTATTAAAAAAGTCATAAAGGCAGTTAAATTTCTAGTAATTTGTAAAACTAATGGTCTAGTTTTGTATTCTTGAGTATCTTCGTTCCAAAACTCCATTGGCATCCAATCATTCATTAAGAAGAATAATGAATCATTTATCCAAATTGGTAACCAACCAAGTAAAGGAGGCAGTCTCCAAAAAACATCAAAAGCGTAATACCTCACCTCTTTTCCTAAAAAAACAAAGGTGCTTTGATTGGGGTCTTTTACAAATTCAGCTTGCCCTCTAATAAATTTATAAGTTTCAGGTACATCAATTGCAAAACATAAAGCAAAAAATACTATTAATAAAAATATCCACTGAAATAATTTTGGGTATTTTTTAAATAATTCCATAAATTAATTATTATTTTTTCTTCCTCCAAAAACTGTATTAATTATTTTTGTTGGATTAATAGACCCTACAATATTATTATTGTTGTCTATTACAGCTACAGTCTTTTCTTGTGTTAATATTTTTTCTGCCACATTTTCAATTATTTCGTCTTTTGAAACTTTTAAATTCCCTATATCTTCTGTGGTTGTAGAATCCATAACATCCTCAATTAATAAAACTTTTTCTCTTGGCACTTCCTCAGTAAATTTTCTTACATATTCAGTTGCTGGATTTAAGACAATATTTGCAGGAGTATCTAATTGTTCAATAATTCCATCTTTCATAATTGCAATACGATCAGCAAGTTTTAGAGCTTCGTCAAAATCATGAGTAATGAACATAATTGTTTTTTGTAACTTTTCTTGGAGTCTTAAGAATTCATCTTGCATCTCTTTTCGGATCAAGGGGTCTAGCGCTGAAAAAGGTTCATCTAAAAACCAAATATCTGGCTCAACTGCTAATGATCTTGCAATACCTACTCTTTGTTGTTGTCCTCCAGATAATTCTCGAGGGAAATAGTTTTCTCTTCCATCCAAGCCAACTAATTTGACCATATCCATTGCTTTATTGATGCTATCCTCTGTATTAATCCCTTTAATTTGTAAAGGAAAAGCTATGTTTTCGACAACTGTTTTATGGGGAAGAAGCGCAAAGCTTTGAAAAACCATTCCCATTTTATTTCTTCTAAGATCGATCAATTCTTTATTATTTAAATTTAATAGATCTTGACCTTCAATAAATATCTTTCCACCAGTTGCATCTGTTAATCTTGAGATACATCTTAGCAATGTAGACTTACCTGATCCTGAAAGTCCCATTACGACCAACATTTCTCCTTTTGATACCTCAAAGGAAGCATTATTTACACCAACTATACATCCATTTTTTTGAAAAGTTTTTGCATCTACATTGCCATTCGCTTCCTTAAGCATAGTTTCAGCATTTTCCCCAAATATCTTATAAACAGATTCACATTTAATTACTGGTTCAGACATAAAATATAATAAAGTTATACGAAATTAAGATAAATTAAAATCTCTTTAATTTGTTAAATTTCCTCCTAAAAATTTTTAATAAAATAAACTCTTGTATCAATCCCTGTACTTAGAAAACTTAATGCTTCACCACTTACAGAAATAGTTTCGTCTACACCAACATTATTTCCACTAACTACAAAACCAGCAAAGCACTTATTTTTTTCTTTATCCCATTTAACAAACGTTTCATCAATCTTGTTACCATTAATAGTATAAATTTCGTGTGCCCTGAAATTTAAAAAATTTGCTCCCATAATTGCACGTTGAGGAATAAGTTTTGTTGCTTTGCAAACCGCCTCATATAATTCATCTGATAATTTAAAATGATCAGTTCCATCAAAAGAAACTAAAATCCCTGATGGAAGACTTGAGATTAATTTATTAAGTTTTCTCTCTTGAGCAATTCTCTCTTCTTCTATTTTCATTTTAGCAACCAACTCATCACCTTCACCAAACATTTTATTTAGGATAAAAAAAGTTATAAATATAATAATCATAATTCCTATTAGTCCACCAAACTGTTTGATTGGTTCTGGTAAGTCCTTAAAATTACTCTTGTAGTTTTCCATTTTTCCAAATACCAGTTTTTTGTTTTCCATCAGACCAAGTAAAAGTTCCTTTACCATTCATAAATCCCTTGACCCATTCCCCTTCGTAAGTTGAGCCATCGGGAAAAAATAAAGTTCCAACACCGTTCCATTCGCTATTTTTAAATTCGCCTTTGTAAATATATCCATTAGGCCAGGTTTCTACTCCTTGACCATGTTTTTTCGTTGCAACCCACTCACCTTCATAGGTTGTTTTGTCTGTGTAAATCCATTTACCATACCCGTTTTCACAGTTTCCTTCTTTGCAACCTGTGCTTCTTGCCTGGGCAATTGACGTTGCTAAAAGGTAAAAAAGGATGCAAAATATGAGTCTTTTCATGCTTTCATTTTACACATTATTTATCAAAAAAAAATTAGGCATTTTTTGTTTTATTTTTACAATAATAAATAGTTATATATTTTTCTGAATTTTCGCTGTTAATATTCTTGGTTATTTCATGAATTAATTCTCCAGTTTTTCTAGTAATTATTGCAGATTCTGAATAACTTTTTTCGTTATTGAATGCTTTAAATAAAACCACATCTTTATTTACTATTTTCACATCATAATTTGAGTTTTGTGAAAAAAAATCTGATAATCCATTTACCATCAAAGTACTTGGTTGATTTGTATATAATTTTAAAGAATTTAAGTTCTGTTCATCAACATTCACTTCGTCAAAATGTTTATCTACAATGTAAGGTGATGTTCCACCCTGTACACCAAGACCGTCAATATCAGGTTTGTAATATATTCCCCAAATTTTTTCTGTAATTAATTTTTTAGTTTTGTCTGAATATAAAGGAGCAGTAGAGTCAACATGAATTACTGGTGGCTGCTCACCATTATTCATTTTTAAAAAATCAGCTTCGACACCAATTACACCTTCTTGAAGCATCCAATATTTCCACATGTCAGTTTCATGCATCTTGCCATCTTTACCTTTAATGTGAGCAGTTTTTGGAAGTTCTAACATATTCCAAAAATCTCTTGCCCAAGGACCTGCTCCTACGACTACTTGTTCGCATTCAATTGTTCCTTTGTCTGTTTCAACACCCGTTACAGCTTTACTGTTACTTCCTCTTTTAAAACCTGTTACCTTAATACCTTTGATAACTTCAACACCATTTGAGGTAGATTTATTTTCAAGCGCTTTAATTGAATCTTTATTAAAAGCATATCCACCTTTTTTTTCATGAAGAACAGATGTTATGCCTTTTGCCTGCCAATCATCAAACATACCTTTCATGTAGTTCATGCAATCTTTTTCACCTTCTATAAATTCTGAGTCATAACCAATTGCTTTTTGCTGTTCATAGATTGTAGCAACATCTGCGTGCATTACTTCAGGAGAAATTTGTAAATAACCTACTGCATTGTATTTAAAAGCTTTAGGATCACTCTCCCAAACTGAGACTGAATGAGCCATTAATTCTCTCATGGCAGGTTGAAAATAATTATTTCTTACAACTCCACAAGCAATACCACTTGCACCCGCTGCAGTATCTTTTTTTTCTAAGACTACAATATCACCTGGATTTTTATATGTTTCAGATAATTTCCAGGCAGTGCTTAGTCCGTGAATTCCTCCACCAACTATTACTACTTTTGCTTTTGTCGGTAATGACATACTAAAACATTATTTTTTGGTAGAGGTTAAATATATAATTTTTTTTATATATAAAATTTAGAAATAAAAAATTATACAACTTAAATTAACAAACTATTAAAAACTTAAATTTTTAAGAGTGGACAAATAATCGTTAAATTCCTCAATAAATGAGGCGCTTGGTTTAATATGCTTTTTCCTTTGATCCTCTGAAGTTTTCTCTAAATAAAAAAACCCTTTTTCACATGCCTCATTAATAATTAAAGCAGATTTTGGTCGTGAAGTTTTAAATAATTTTGTTTTTAATTCTTCTACAGATAAATTTTGTTTTAATTTAAATGCAGACATTACGAGTAGCATCATATGATAGTGTGAAGGTGATTTTCTAAAAAAGTAGTTACTAGAAGTATGAGAAAGCTTCATTTGATCTTCCCAAAATTCTAATAGATCTTTTGTTGATTTAGGCATTATGATCTAACTTTAGTTTTCTTAGGATCGTAATGAGGAAATCCTACAATTTTAGCTGGAATTCTTTTTTGATGACCATCTATTTTTCCAATTTCAACTTCATTTCCTATTTCTGAATGACCTACATCTATTCTGCATAAGGCAATATTTTTATTTAGTGTTGGTGAAATGCACCCACTTGTAATCACTCCAACTTGAGATCTTCCAATGTGTACACAGTCTCCATGGTTTGCTTGTTCTTTACCAATCAATTCTAACCCAACTAATTTTTTTTGAGGGTTTTCTTTTCTTTTAATTAGGTTTTCTCTTCCTATAAAATCTTCCGTTTTAGATTTTAATGGTACAGAAAAACCAATCCCTGCTTCAAAGGGATCTTGTTGTCCATCAAATTCATTACCAAATAATATTAAACCAGCTTCAATTCGTAAAAGGTCTAAAGCAGCAAAACCAGCAGGTATCAAACCTTCGTCTTTACCAGCTTCCATTACTTTATCCCAAACAGTTGGTGCATCGCTTGGATGACACCAAATTTCAAAACCAAGCTCACCAGTATAACCTGTTCGTGAAACAATTAATGGTATTCCATTTAATTCTTCTAATCTACAAATACTAAATCTAAACCATTCCAATTCAGATATAGAGGGCTGTGTAGGAGGTGTAAAAATTATTTTTTCTAAAATTTCTCTACTTTTTGGTCCTTGCAAAGATAGGTTATTTATTTGGTCTGTAGAATTTTTTATATGAACTTTATAATTTTTCTTTTTTGCTTGTTCTTTAAGCCATTCCCCGCCATACTCATCTCCACAAACCCATCTAAAACCATGATCACTAAGTTTTAATAAAGTTCCATCATCAAACATGGTCCCATTTTCATAGCACATTGCTGAATAAACAATTTGACCTACTGAAAGTTTTTTAATATTTCGAGTTAAAGTGTAATTCATTAATTCTTCAGCATCAGGACCAAGAATTTCAAACTTTCTTAAAGAAGATAAATCAATTAAAACAGCTTTTTCTCTACAAGCATTATATTCGTTAATAACTCCATGTTTTGTGTAATCATTTGGTAACCAAAAACCTCTAGCATCAACAAAGTTTCTAGTTAGTTTTGAAGTTCTTTCATAAAACCCTGTGTTCCTTGTAAGTTTATTTTCTGAGTCTGTTTTCATTCTAAATCCATAAGATTTTGTAAATTCTTTACTTTTTTCATAAGTTCTAACAAAAATATCAGTAGGGTTCCATCCATTACAGCTATCAATATCACTAGGACAAGCTGTTGTACCACAGGTTAAATCTTTAAGTGCTTTAAAAATTACATAATCACCTGGTCTTGCATATGACTCGTCAGAAGTTACTGAATTGAGACCTCCAGCAGATGTATTAAAAAAAAGATTTATCGCTTGCCAACCTTTTTTTTTCTCTACTCCATATTTTTCCATAGACTCATTTAAATTATCAGAGCAATTTGCATGCCCAAAATATCCTGAGTCTTCATAGTATTTTGAAGTACAGGCTAAGTTGAATGTATCGTGTATACCAACAGTATCTCTTATCACTTCTATTAAAGGTTCATGATCAGTGTCATAAAATTTTGAATATAGGCCTGGACCAGGAAAAGTATGACCCATAAAAGTTCTAGTTGTTTGCCAATCAAGACCTCTCTCCAAACCTTTTTCTAATTTAGCTGTATCATAAGCAACAAAGTCCGAACACTGTCTACCTGTTGGCGTTATAATTTGAATGTAATCGCCAGCTTTGACTTGATAGCCAGTTGCAGTTTTTCTATCAATATTTACTTCATGATCTGGATCATAAATTGGATCTGGTATTAATGAAAATTCTTTATCATTATTTTTAATTTTAGCTCTTTTTATTATTATTGTTAAATCTGATGGTGGATTTTGATCATGAACAAGCATGTCATCTGCAGGCGCTGCAAATATGCAATAACATTTATCTTTAGATTTTAAATTTATTTTTTCACCAGCTTTAGTATTTTTATCAAATAATATTGCTGACTTAGCTTTTTCAATTTTTAAATTTCTTTTGTTTAGTTGAAGCAAAGCCTGCATAGAACTTTCTTCTCTTTTGAAAAGTATTTTTTTTATTTCAGAAGAATTTTTATTTTCTTTTAAATTTAAAAGACCTAATTCTGAGTTTCCGTTCTTATCGAAAGAATTGATTTCGCAAATTTGATTTCCTTCATTATTAATTACTTGAATTTCGTCATCAGGAAATATTTGAATTCCAGTAATTCCACCTGCATTGACAATATATCTTTCAACTCCAGGTGGTAGTACATTTAAACCAGGTTCTTTTATAGCTAAACTAGTTTGCATATATATTTAAATATGCCCAAACTATATTAAAGTATCAACAAATTTATATATAAATTTTATATATACATTTGTATCTATTTTGCTTGTTGACTGTCTCTTTAATAGAGAAGATAATTTAATTCTTAATATTAAGGAAAGGGGAAATAATGAGAAAAATAATATCTCTACTATCAGCTTTAGTGATTTCTCTTGTAAGTTTTGCAGGAATTTCTAACGCAGCGGATAGTAAAAAACCGATTGTTATCCCAACTCATAACTGGTCAAGCCAAATTGTAATGGCATACGTTATTGGTGGAATATTTGAAAGCATGGGTAACAATGTAAAATATGTAAATGCTGACTCACAGGCAGTATACGAGTCAATTAGAATTGGAGACGTAACTATATCTCACGAAGTGTGGGAATCTGCTTTTGGTAAATCATTCACAACTGCTTTAGATAAAGGTGGTTTATTAGATATGGGTGATCACGAAGCAAGAACTCTTGAAGATATGGGTTATCCAAACTGGGTTGTAGAAAAAGGCTTATGCCCAGGTCTACCTGATTGGACTGCATTAAAAAATCCAGATTGTGCAAAAAACTTTACAACACCTGACTCTCCAGATGGAAAAGGAAGAATGTTGGAAGGACCACAAACTTGGCATGGAGATTTAATACCTCAAAGAGTTGATGCTCTTGGTTTAGGAGATCTATGGTGGGTTAAATTTGCTGGTAGTGCAGATGCATTATGGGCAGAATTAGCAGCAGCTAAAAAAGAAGGAAGAGGAACTATCATATTTAACTGGACACCAAACTTTACAGATGGTGCTGGTTTTACTTTCATCGACTTTCCTCCATACACAGCTGGTTGTAGACCAGAAGATGGTGGAGATGGAAAATGTGGTTCTCCAGATGGATATTTGAAAAAAGCAGCGCATGAAGATTTTCCAAAAACTCATCCTGCAGCAGCTAAGGCGTTTCAAAAACTTTCTTTCTCTACAAGTCAAATTGGTGCAATGGCAGCTTTAGTTGACGTTGACAAGATGACTCATGAAGATGCAGCTAAAAAATGGTTAGCTGATAACAAGAGTGTTTGGCAAGCTTTTACAAAATAAGCTTTAAAAACTAAAAAATTAAATCTC
>CACICF010000011.1 GCA_902584995.1 uncultured Pelagibacteraceae bacterium | reverse complement strand
GAATTAGTTGACTTAAAGCAAAGTCCAATAGTTAAAATAACTAAAAGAGGCATTAAAACTAAAAAAGGTGAATACATTTTGGATAAAATTATTTTTGCAACAGGTTTTGATGCATTAACTGGATCAATTTTAAAACTAAATATAATTGGTAAAAAAGGTATAAATTTATCTAAATTTTGGAGCAAAGGTCCTAAAAGTTTCTTAGGCCTTCTTGTTCCGAATTTTCCAAATTTATTTATTGTGAGTGGGCCTGGTAGCCCATCAGTTTTAACAAATGTTCCAGTACAAATAGAGCAACATGTTAATTGGATTACAAATTGCATTAAATATTTAGAAAAAAATAAAAAAAAAAGTATTGAAACTACCAATCTTGCAGCGAAAAAATGGCAAAAAGAAATTATGAATTCAGTTAAAAAAACATTATTCATGAAAGCTAAAAGCTCATGGTATAAAGGCGACAATATACCTGGTAAACCAAAGACTTTTTTACCTTATCCTGGTGGAATGCCAAAATATAAAAATCAATGCATAAAAGTTGAAAAGAACAAATATAAAGAATTAA
Organism: uncultured Pelagibacteraceae bacterium; assembly: GCA_902584995.1. Taxonomy (GTDB): domain Bacteria; phylum Pseudomonadota; class Alphaproteobacteria; order Pelagibacterales; family Pelagibacteraceae; genus Pelagibacter. The sequence goes on along the minus strand of CACICF010000011.1, from coordinate 41,008 downwards.
AAATATCCTAAAATGAGAACTATAAAATTTTTAATAGTATATTTATTTTTAACAACCAATTTACTTTCAGCAGAGATAGAAATTTTAGTTGATAAACCAGGTGATGGAAAAAAAATTATTAATCATTCTTGGGTACAAATTGAATATACTGGTTCATTTATTGATGGAAAAGTTTTTGATACTAATGTTGGAAAAGACAGACCTTTAGTGGTTCAAATAGGAATGAGGGAAGTTATACCTGGTTTTGAAATGGGTATAGTTGGTACAAATAAAGGTACAATCAGAAAAATTAAAATTCCCTCAGAATTGGCATATGGTTCTTCCGGAGCTGGAGATGTAATACCGCCAAATTCAGATCTTATTTTTGAATTTAAGATTATTGATGTTTTGGATCCAAATTATAATTTAATTTCATCTGATCAATTAAAAAACTTATTAGATAATAATGCAGTTGTTTTAGATATTCGAACAGACGATCAATGGAAAAAAACTGGTGTGATTAAAGGATCATTTCAAGAGACTGCGTTTGATAAAAATGGAAAATTTAATGTTTATTTAATGGATAGGGTTAGAGCTTTAGCTGGCGCTGAATCACAAAATATTGAAATTATTTTCGTTAGCAATGATGGAGAAACTGCATCAATTTTAGGCAATGCCTTTGCAGAAGACTTAGGTTTTAAAAATGTATACGTTTTAAAGGGTGGAATTAAAGCTTGGATTAATGAGGAAAAAGCATTAGTTTCTTTTTTGAAATAACATCAAATCATTTAAAAAATGAAGCTTAAAGATAGAGTAGCAATAGTTACAGGTGGAGGTAAGGGTATAGGTGAAGAAATTTGCTTAGGCCTTGCAAAAGAGGGTGCTAAGATTGTTATAGCGGAAATAGATATTTCAAATTCAGAAAATGCTAAAAAAAAGGTTTTAGATATAGGCAGTGAAGCAATAATTGTTAAAACTGATGTTTCTAAAAAAGATAGTATTAATGAAATGGTAGAAAAAACCATTCAAACATTTGGAAAAATTGATATTCTTATAAATAACGCCGGCATAAGACATGTAAAAAAATTGTTAGATCATACTAAACAGGACTGGGACGATATGATTTCAGTAAATCTTACGGCACCATTTCTTGCAAGTCAGGCTGTAATTCCTCACATGATTAAAAACGGTAAGGGAAAAATTATAAACTTTGGTTCTATAGCTAGTTTTATGGGTAGACCTGATAGAGTAGGTTATGTTGCAGCTAAAAGTGGGGTACTAGGCTTAACGCGAGCATTGTCAGTTGATCTTACTGGAAAAAATATAAACGTAAACACTATTTGTCCTGGATTAATATCAACTCCTTTCAACCAAAAATATGCTGAAGATCCAAAACATGGCGAAGCCTGGGGAAAAGAAACAGTTGTAGGAAGATGGGGACAACCAAAAGATATTGTAGGAGCAGCAGTATTTTTATCAAGTGATGAATCAGATTTTATAAACGGATCTGAGATTAAAATTGATGGTGGATGGCTTTCCTCTAAGGTTAGAAGAGGAGAACTAGATAATGAGTAATTTTGAAAAAAATTATGAATTAGCTATTAATAATGCAAAAAGATTATCAGATAAAATTTTAATAGATGGTAAATTAATTTCTGCTCAAACCGATAAAAAAATACCAGTTTTAAATCCTAGCACGGGAGAGAATATTGGTTCAGCACCACAATGTGATAAGAATGATGTTAATATTGCAGTCGAGTCGGCTTTTAAAGCATTTCAAAAATGGAAAAAAATACCAGCACGTGATAGGGGAAAGATGGTTGCTGCAGGTGCTAAGAGATTAGAGGAAAGAAAATCTGAAATTGAGACTTTGCTTTCCTTAGATACTGGTAATGCTTTAAGAACTCAAGCTTTACCAGAAACCGCTGCATCTATTGAGCTAACAAATATGTTTGCAGGCCTATCAGGAGAGTTAAAGGGTGAGAATTATCCACCCAATATCCCAAATACCATTCATTATACAACAAGAGATCCAATTGGTGTTGTTTGTGCAATTGTACCATGGAATGCTCCCTTATTTTTAACAGTTGCTAAAATTGCTCCAGCGATAGTTGCTGGTAATAGCGTTGTGCTAAAAACAGCTGAACAAGCACCTTTTTGCGCTTTACTGTTATCCGAAATATTCCAACAAGAACTACCGCCAGGAGTTTTAAATGTTATTTCAGGTTATGGAGAAGAGTGTGGTGAGCCTTTGGTAACTCATGAAAAGGTAAGAAAAGTAACTTTTACGGGATCTTTTTCTGTTGGAAAAATCATTGCTGAAAAAGCTGCTCCAAAATTATGTCCTGTTACTTTAGAACTTGGTGGTAAAAATCCAAATATAATAATGAGTGACGCTGATTTAGATATTGCAATTCAAGGTGTAATTGATGGTATGAGGTATACCCGTCAAGGACAAGCATGTACTGCGGGATCTAGAGTTTATATTCAAGAAAAAATTTATGACAAAGTAATTAGTGGTGCAGTCGAAAAATTAAGTAAATTAAAAATGGGAAATGCTTTAGATGAAAAATCTGATATTGGAGCGATTATCTCAGAGGAGCAACTAAAAAGAACTTTGCATTATATGGATATAGCAAAACAAACTTCTTCAGCTAAAGTTGTACATGGTGGCAATCAACCAACAGGAGGTGATTATAAAAATGGTTTCTTTTATGAGCCAACACTTATGTCAGGGGTACCGGTAGACTCTCCTGTATGTCAGGAAGAGATTTTTGGGCCAGTAGCTTGCGCTATTCCATTTAAAACATTTGAAGAAGTAATGCAAAGTGCGAACGATACACCATTTGGATTATCAGCTGTGCTTTGGACCCAAAATTTGTCTAGAGCTCTAGAGTTTGTTGAAGATATTGAAGCAGGATTTGTTCAAGTAAACCAATGCGTTGCTCCAAGAGCAAATGTATCTTATGGTGGTTTAAAAATGAGTGGTCTAGGTAAAGAATATGCGTTTGATAGTATGATAAATCATTTTACTCAAAGCAAAACAGTTTTGATAAATCGAGGAAAATCAAATATAGATAGTTAAATATGACAGATCAAATTGCTTTCATAGGAGTTGGAAATATGGGTAATCCAATGGCCGACCAGTTAGTTAAAGCTGGAAAAAAAGTTAAAGCTTATGATGTTTCTCCTGAAATGATACAAAAAGCAAAAGAAGCAAATTTAAATGTAGTAGAAACTTTAGATGAAGTACTCGAAGGTGCAAATTTTATAATTTCAATGTTACCTGAGGGAAAACATGTTAAGTCACTTTTTCTAGGTGAGAAAGGAATAATCGATAAAATTTCAAAAGATGCATTAATTATTGATTGTTCAACAATCGATATAGAAACTTCGTTATTACTCGGCAAAGAAGCTAAAAGTAGAGGTATTAAAATGATTGATGCACCTGTTACAGGAGGTGTTATGGGTGCAAGAGTAGGCAAACTTAATTTTTTAGTTGGTGGAGATGACGAGTCTGTAAACTTAGCAAGACCATTAATGGACATTATGGGTCAAAAAATTTTGCACGCTGGACCCCAAGGAAGTGGTGTTGGAGTTAAAATCTGTAATAATATGTCCTTAGGTATTTCAATGATAGCTGCATCAGAGGCATTAATGTTAGCAAAAAGACTAAAGATGGATTTAAAAAAAGTCCATGAAATAATGAAAAATGCGTCTGGAAATAACTGGGCCCTATCGACTTACACTCCCTTACCGAATTTAACAGATGGCGTTCCTTCAAACAATAAATACAGACCTGGTTTTTCTGCTGCAATGATGACAAAAGACTTAAAATTAGCAAATGATGCTGCAAAATCAGTAAGCGCATCAACCCCTTTAGGAAAACATGCTTTAGAAATTTTTTCGGAATTTTGTAATGAAGGGGATTCTGAAACCGATTATTCAGGTATATCAAAAAAAATTGGTGGTGATGCGTGGGATTACCCTTTTGACCCAAAAGGCAAAGATTAGCTATTAAACCACAAGTTGCATATTCAATTTATGTAACAATTTAACGTTTTACATTTCGCAGCCAATAATATTAACTTAGTAATTATTAAGTCTTAATAACAATAAAGAGAGGGATATATAATGAAAAAAATCACATCAATGATTTTAGCTTTAGTATTTGCAGTTTCAGTAATTGGTTCTGCATCTGCTAAAACATTAAAAATCCAACTTACTTTTCCTAAAACATCTTACGATGGACAAATCGTAAAAATGTGGACTGATAGAGTAACAAAATTAACTCGAGGTGAGTTAAAATTTGAACTTTTATCAAAAGGTGAAGTTGTTGGAATGAAAGAAACACTAGAAGCCGTTGACAAAGGTCTAGTAGATGGTGGTGCAGCATGGACTCACTACTGGTCAAACTATCACCCAGCTGCGATGTTATTTGGTTCGCCAGTTGCTGGTGGAGGAATTGGCTTAAGTACTAAATCTTGGTTAGCATGGTACTTCGACAATGGTGGTAAAGAGTTATACGACCAATTGTGGAGCGAGATGGGAATGAATGTTAAAGGTTTCGTGATGGCATCATCTGGACCAGAAGCATTAGGTTGGTTTAAAGAGCCGATCAAGAATATGGATGATTTCAGAAAATACAGATTTAGAACTCCTCCAGGAATTCCAGGACAAACATACAAAGATATCGGAATTGCATCAGTATCTCTATCAGGTGGTGATATTTTACCAGCGCTTGAAAAAGGAACAATTGATGCTGCAGAGTGGTGTTGTCCAAAACCAGACTCAGTATTTGGTTTCCAAAAAGTTCTTAAAAACTATTATCTACAAGGTCTTCACCAAAACGTTGTAAATGGAGATATTTACATAAATGGTGATGTTTATAATTCTTTAACTGATCATCAAAAATATGCAATGGAAGTTGCATCTGAAGCTATGATCACAAGAAATATTACAAACAGAGCTGTAGAAAATGGAAAAGCGTTAATTGATCTTACTCAAAATCATGGTGTAAAACTATGGGATACACCAGCTGATTATTTCACTGAGTACATGAACGCTGCTCAAGCTACTCTTAAAAAGAATGCAGCAGAGAATGCTTTCTTTAAACAAGTTTACGAGCACATGACTGAGCACGCAAAAGTTGTAGTACCTTTTATTGCACAAATGGAAACATCTGATGCATCAATTGGATCTGCATTTGCAGCACAACAATAAGTAACTTTATAAAAAACGGGGATTTTACTAATCCCCGTTTTTTAAATGATTTAAATTTAATTAATATACTTGTTCAATGGTTGATAAAGATACAGAACCAAAAGTTAAAGAAAATCTTGATATTACTGACGAATTAATTGCTGAAAGAAGAACAAGTACAAAAATGCCTGAGGACATGACTCCTTGGATGGCAAAAACAATCGAATTTATTGACTCAAAAATGCTTTTATCGGGCAAAATAATAATGTGGATCACAATTCCACTTATTTATGCAATGATACACGAAGTAATCGGAAGACATTTTTTTAATAGACCTACACTATGGTCTTTTGATATTAGCAGAATGCTAGCAGGGGCTTTGTTCATGCTTGGTGCAGCATATACATTATCAAAAGGTATTCATATAAGAGCTGACTTTCTCTACAGAAATTGGAAAGTTAAAAATCAGGCTAGAGTTGATCTATTTTTATATCTTTTATTTTTTATACCAGGTTTCTTAGTATTTTTTTATGTAAGTTTTGATTATGCTTACACATCAATTTGTGGAAGATCAAATCTTGAAGAATGTTTAGGTGGAAAAGTAAGAATTCAAAGAGCGATGGACACTACATGGATGCCAATAATGTGGCCATTAAAAAGTTGTATGCCAATTGGAGCCTTTTTACTTTTAATCCAAGGTTTTTCTGAAATTCTTAAAACTTATTATGCTTTTGTGAAAGGAAGATGGCCTTAATGGAATTCTTTTCACCAGAAATAATCGGCGCAATAATGATTGGTTGCATGTTGTTTGCAATTTTTGTTGGATTTCCTATTTCATTTACATTGATTTTTTTAGGTCTTGTTTTTGGTTATTGGGGATTTGGAAAGTTAGTTTTCTATCTAATGACTTTACAATTCAATATGATTATGACCGAAAATACTTTAGCCGCCGTTCCACTCTTTATATTTATGGGAATTTTGATGGAGCAAGCTGGATTAATGGAAAGATTATTTAATGCGGTACAATTAATGCTCTCAAAAACTAGAGGTGCATTATTTTATGCTGTTATGTTTGTTTCAACTATTTTTGCAGCAGCAACTGGGATTGTTGGAGCATCAGTCACAATTTTGGGAATTATGGCTGGAAAAACTATGATTAGGACAGGATATGACACCAGACTTTCAGCGGGTCTAATTTGTGCTGGAGGTACTTTAGGAATTTTAATTCCTCCAAGCATTATGTTAGTTGTTATGGGTCCTGTATTAGAAATACCAGTTACAGATTTATTCGCAGCAGCAATCATACCAGGAATTCTTTTAGCATTTTTGTATGCCGCTTACACAACGTTAAGATGTTTTTTTAATCCTAAACTTGGTCCTGTATTACCAGCTTCAGAACGACCAAAAAATATGGCTAAGGTTTGGTATGAGTTTTTAATGGGTTTAATTCCTCCTGCAGGTTTAGTTTTTTTTGCCTTAGGAAGTATTTTATTTGGTCTTGCAACTCCAACTGAAGGTGCTGGTATGGGAGCTTTTGGAGCAATACTCTTGGCACTAGCATATAAAAAACTTACTTACCATGGTCTGAAAGAAGCTTTATTAAAAACTTTAGAGATAACAGCATTAATAATGTTTTTAGTTGCAGCCTCAAATTTCTTTGGTGCGGTATTTTCAAAATTAGGAACTCCATCTCTATTAACAGACTTCTTATTAAATCTTGATGTAAATAAATATGTGATTTTAGCGATTATAATGGCTGCAATATTTCTACTAGGTTGGCCTTTAGAATGGGTTCCAATAGTATTAATAGTTTTACCAATAGTTCTACCTTTAATTTTAGAATTAGGTTTTAACTTAACTTGGTTTGCTATTCTTGTAGCTGTCAATTTACAAACCGCCTGGCTATCTCCACCTGTAGCTTTATCAGCTTATTTCTTAAAAGGTGTGGTGCCTCAATGGGATTTAAAAGATATATATTTAGGTATGATGCAATTTATGGTTATTCAATTAATTGGCTTAATATTAATTATTATATTTCCCCAAATAGCATTATGGTTGCCAAGTATAATGTATCCTAGCCCTTAGCTTTTTTATTTATTTGAGGAATAATTGTTCCTACTAAAATAATTATTAAGGATATAAATATATTAATGGATATTGTAGAACCCAAAACTATCCATGACATTGTAGCACCAATAGGACCAGTTAAAGGATACATTAAACTAATTCTACCGATAGGTGCTCTTCTTAAAGCAAAGTTATAAAATAAATAAGCTCCAAAGGTTATAAAAGATAATGTTATGGCTGCAAGAACTGGAGGACTTAAATTTAAATAATTATTATATTTAAAACTACTATCAGGCCACAATATAAAAAGTATTAGAACAGATAAGATTGCTCCAATCATGTATTGAAAAGTATTAACACCCAATTGATTTACTTTGGTTTGCATAAAACGTCTTCCAAGTACTTCATTAATAGAAACACACATCATTCCTAAAAATATAATAAAATCCCCTAAATAATTTCCACCTCCAATTTTCTTTTGGGTTGATAATAAAATTAAAGTTCCAATAATTGTAATAAATGCTCCAATTATTACTTTAATTTCAATTTTTTCTTTTAAAAAAATTCTTGCTACAAAAGGCTGCCAAATAGGAAGTGTACTTATCAAAGCAACACCACTTACTGGAGAAGTTAGCAACAGCCCTATATGAAAACTAAGAGTTACCAAAAAAGGATTTAGTAGACCCATTAAAAAAGGAGTTAATCCAATTTTTTTAATAGATAAATCTACTCTCATTAAAAGTGCAAATATTAACATTAAAATAAATGCTAAAGAGAATCGAACTGCCATTAAATCCATTACATAAAACTCTTGTAGTGCTAATTTTACAAATGGAGGACCAGAGCCAAAGCCTATAACAGCAATGAACATTGAAATGTAACCAATATTACTTTTTAAAAAACTCATGTATTAATATCTTACTGTTATCACTTTTATAGACATATAAAAATATTAGTTTAGAATCTTTAAAGTGAGTCAAAATATAGAATTAAAAAATTTTGAATTAGCTACAGTTAATCCAAGTAACAAAACATGGACTTCGGCAGATTTATTCTGTTATTGGGCAAATAGTATTCAAACTATTGCTGGATTTGCTCTTATATCTTCTTTGTATTTAATCTATAATTTAAGTTCTTATTTAGTTTTATCTTCCTCAATAGCTGCATCAATTCTTGTGTATTTTTTTATTTCTTTAATTGGTCACCCATCCCAAAAACACGGATTACCTTTTCCAGTTTTGATGAGAATGTCCATGGGTCTAAATGGTGCTAGATATTTAAGTTTATTAAGATCAATTGTTGGAATTTTTATGTTTGGAATTCAAACATACTTTATATCCAAATCTATAACATACCTAACAAGAATTATTATTTATTACCTGTTCGACCCACAAATTTTAGAAAGTGAATTTGTTTTAGAATTTTTTCTAGGATTAAATGTTATAGATTGGTTTTCATTAATAGTAACATTTTTCATTCAATTTTTTTTATTTACGAATGGTCAAAGATATAATCAAGGATTTTTAAAATTCTCTGCAATATTTGTTTACTTCGGTTTAATTTTCTTTTTTATTATGCTTATTGCTGAAAATAGCACTCAAATATTTCAATCTCTAAAATCTAATACAACTAGTACAGATTTGATTTCTAAATCAAATGTAATGCCCTTTTTTATTCTTACAGGGACAATTTTTTCATATTTTTCCATTTTGCTTTTGAATTATGGAGATTTTTCAAGATATGTAAAAACTAGCAGAGATCTTAAAATAGGAAATTTATTTTTATTTTTGAATATGATTATCTTTTCCTTTCTTGCGACTACTATTGTAATAGGTGTTGATGTTTTATTGAATCAAAAGCTAATCGTCGTTGATCAAATAATGACAAAGCCGATGGATATAATAGGAAAGATTGATAATGTCTATCTAACAGTCTACGCATTAATTTTTATAATATTTTCTTCACTTTCGACAAATTTAATAACTAATTATGTTCCAACTCAAAATAGTATAATTAATTTTTTACCTAAAAACTTGGACCTTAAAAGTGCAGGAATACTAATTTTAATATTTGGACTAATAATAGGCAGTTTGTGGCTATCAATACTAAGCCAAATAGAAATAATAAAATTAATTGATAGTTTAGCGGCATTTTTTGGACCAATTTTTGGAGTTATCATTGCAGACTACTATCTTGTTAAGAGAGAAAAAGTTAATCACAAGGATCTTTTTTTTATCAGACAAGAAAACGAGTACATTTATTCAGGTGGATGGAATTATAAAGCCATATACGCTGTATTAATTGGTTTTATTTTTTCATTTTCAATTATTTGGAATACTAATTTCGAAGATTTTAAAACATATTCATGGATTATAGGATTTGTCGTTTCATATATTATGTATTATCTTCTTAATGAAAAATAATTATGAAAGCTTTAGTTTATACTGGTGTAGAAAAACTTACTTATAGAGACGAAAAAGAACCAACAGAGGTAAGTGGAGAAAGTATTCTTAAAGTTCACGCTTCAGGAATTTGTGGATCTGATATGCATGCTTACCATGGGAAAGATGAAAGAAGAGTCCCGCCCTTAATACTAGGTCATGAGGTAAGTGGAAAAATACAAAATGGTAAACTCAAAGATAAAAATGTTGTATTAAACCCATTAATAACTTGTGGAAAATGTGAATACTGCATGAATGGACGCGAGCATTTATGTCCTAACAGAGTCTTATTAGGCATGAATAGACCTTATGAAAGAAGTGGAGTTTTTGCTGAGTATGTCTCTACTCCAAATCAAAATATTTATGAAATACCTGATCGTCTAGACTTAAGTGAAGCTACAATTGCTGAACCTACAGCTGTATCTTTACATGCTGTATTGATGGGCGAGACATCGTTAAAAAAACCACTTAAAGAGTGTCGAACTTTGGTACAAGGTGCTGGAGCTATTGGATTATTATGTTCATTAATTTTGTCTAAAATTAAAGGAAATAAAAATATAATTATGTCTGATCCAAATAAACTAAGATTGGACGTATGTTCAAAATATTTCGATGGTAAGTTTGTAAAACCAAATGATAAAGAGGTCGAAGAAAATAGTTTTGATATTGTTTTTGATACAGTAGGATTAGAAGTGTCTCGACAACAAGCAATATCTGTAATCAAACCCGGCGGTAGTATTATCCATATAGGTTTAACACAACCATCTGGTACGTTTAATTTTAGAAAGGCAACACTCCAGGAAGTGACATTTATAGGCACCTACTGTTATACTAACAAAGATTTTGAAAATACAATTAAGATTTTAGCAGATAAAGAGATAGGCGACTTGTCTTGGATTGAATACCGCGAACTTAAAAAAGGAGCTGAAGCTTTTAAACAAATCCATGATGGAAGTTGCTCTGCTCCAAAAATTGTCTTATTGCCAGAGTAAATACGTAATATTGAAAAAATAATAAAATTGTCTATAGAAGTTTTTGTGAAAAATATTTTATTATCAATAATATTCTCAATTTTTCTTTTTTCATTATCTAATGCTAATGAAAAAGTAATATTTGATTTTACTGAAAATGAACTTTCTACTTTAGAAGTGAGGAAAGTAAGAGGCGCTGATGCAAAAACTATTTATACAATTGGAAAAAACGAGAATGGAAATTATCTAAAAGCAGTAGCAGATAATGCAGCTTCCGGTCTGGGTAAAGAAATAAAAATAGATTTAGACGCCACCCCTTATATAAACATTACATGGAAAGTTGAAAAAGACTTAAAAGGAATTAAAGAAAATACAAAAAAAGGACATGATTTTGCTGCAAGAGTTTTTGTTATTAAAAAAACAGGTGCTACGCCACTATCAAATAGAGCTATTAATTATGTTTATTCTAGCAACTTAAATATTGATGATTATAAACGGAGCCCTTATACAAAAAAGTCAATAGATTATGTTTTATCCACCACAAAAAATAATTTTGATGAGTGGATTACAGTTAAAGCAAATGTAAAAGAAGATTTTAAAAAACTCCATAAACTAGATGTTAAAGAGTTGGATGGAGTCGCTATTATGGCTGACACTGATAATTCAAAGATGAAAGCTATTAGTTATTATCAAAATATTTATTTTTCCTCTGAGTAATTTATTTTGTATATTTTTTTATTACTAAACTTAAAAACGAGAGCAGAATTGCAGCAATTACATCAAGAAGTGGTGATGCTTGAGGATATCCAAAGTTCCACAACACAACCCCTATAAGCCAAATTATATATATTTTCATAAACAAATAATCATTAGTATATATATTCCTCGTCTTTGATAATATATTTTTAATATGGAATTTAAATCAAACTTTAAAGTTTACTATGAGGACACGGATAGTGGAGGAGTAGTTTATTATGCCAATTATTTGAAATTTTTGGAACGAGCTAGAACAGATGCAATTACATCTTTAAATTTTAGTAATAAAAATCTTATAGAAAAATTTGGGATTTATATAATAGTTAAATCTTGCAACTTAAATTTCCATAAACCTGCAAAACTTGAAGACAATTTAAATATTATTTCTAAAGTGTTAGAAGTTAAAAATGTATCAATAAGAATGAAACAGAATATTTTTGTCAATGATAGTATGATTGTTGAGGCTGAAATATTATTAGCTTCAGTAGATGAAAAGGGCAAACCATCAAAACTTCCAGTAGAATTTAAAAGTCAATTGATTAAATGACTTTTTTAACCTTAAGAAATAAATTAGTCATTTTATTAACATCAATTCTTCCAGTGTTAACATTTCTAGGACTTGGGTGATAAGATCCAACTAATAAAATGTTATTTGGCAGCTTAAAAAATTTACTGTGTCCAAATTTAATATTATTTTCTATTTTAAATTGTTTTTTATAAAACTCTATACACGCATCAAAAGCTATTTTTCCAAGAGCAATAATAATTTTTAAATTATCTAAGTTTTCAATTTCATTTTTAAAATATTTAAAACAATTATTAAGTTCATTTCTAGTTGGCTTATCTCCTGGAGGGACACATTTTAGTGCGGTAGTTATAAAACTATCATTTAGTATCAAACCATCATTTCTGTGAACTGAATTTGATTTGTTCGATAATTTAGCTTTATGAAGGCATTTATACAAAAACTCAGATGATCTATCACCTGTAAAAACTCTTCCAGTCCTATTGCCACCATGAGCGGCAGGGGCTAAACCAACTAATAAAATTCTTGCTTTTTGGTCACCAAAACCTGTTATTGGTTTTCCCCAATATTTCTCATTTATATATTGTCTTCTTTTATCTTTTGCTACCCGTGTTCTAAAGTTTACAAGTCTTGGACATTTCTTACAATTTATTATTGAGTTTTCAAGTTTTTTAAAACTTTTTTTCATAAATATTAATTTTTAATCAATGAGTCTTATACTATAATTATTTAAAATTATGAATGTAGGTTTTATTGGTGTTGGCTATATGGGTTATGGAATAGCCAAAAATATTTTAAAAAAGGGAAACAGTTTATTTGTTATTGCAAATAAAAAAAGAGCGCCTATTGATAAGATTGTAAGTGATGGAGCAAAAGAGGTTAAAAGCTACAATGAGTTATGTAAAAAGAATTTAGATGCCTTATTTCTTTGTGTAACCAATACACCAATAGCTATAAGTATTGCAGAAAAATTATCTAATTTGTTAAAAGATGGTACATTAATTGTTGACGTTACAACACATAACCAAAATGGATCAATTAAAATGGAACAAATTTTTGCAAAACAAAAAATTAGTTATGTTGAATGTCCTGTGATGGGAGGACCTGTTCAAGCAGAGGAAGGTGTTTGTGGAGGAATTGTTGGGGCTTCCGATAAAAATTTTAAAAAGGCAGAGGTCTATTTAAAAACTTTTTGTAAAGATTATTTCCATTTCGGTGAAGTAGGCAAGGGAGCAAAGTCAAAATTATTAAATAACTTTTTATCTCTCGGTACTGCAACAAATGTTATAGAATTCATCAAGAGCGCAAAAAAATTGGATATTGATTTAGAAAAACTTTTTGCAGTAGCAAAATTAGGATCTGGAAACTCAACAGCCTTAAATAGAATTTTTGATAATGTCCTTAAGGACGATTATACTGGATTTAAATTTTCAACTTCCAACACTTTAAAAGATCTTACCTATATACATGAAATGCTCAAAGATTTAGGTAATGCAGAAAAATTAGCTGATGTAAAAAAGTCTATTTACAAAAAAGCAGTAGATGACGGTAATGGAGATCTCTTCATAAGCGAACTAATACAAAAAGATTAATTATTCATTTTTTTTATCAGCAAATACAATAGCTATAAGCAATAATGCTGTCCAAAACATTGCAGCTAAACTCTTGATAGCACTCGTTTCAGCGCCCCATAAATCAAAAACAAATGCCCCAATAAGAATTCCAATTATATAAATTATTACTACTAATCTAGTCTGAGTCATTTAGTTGTTTCTTTTTAAATAGTGACATTCCATTATTTTTTTTATGTTCATAAGATTCTTTGAAACTTTCCAACTGCCATCCCTGCATCCTCTTTTGAATATCTTCTAAATTTTGTTTTTTCCACTCATCACTTGTATTTTGGTCTTTCCAAACCTTCTTTTCATCATTGTCTCTTCCACAGCCATAGCAATATCCGGTTACAGGATCCATTTTGCAAATACTTATACAAGGCGAAATTATCATTTTTTTATATATTTATATCTTTTTACACTATTATTCTGATTGGACAAATTAGATCAATACTATATAAAACACCATAAATTTGGGCGAGTGGCGGAATTGGTAGACGCGTTGGTCTTAGGAACCAATAGTGCAAGCTGTGAAGGTTCGAGTCCTTTCTCGCCTACCATAAAAAAAATATGAAAGTAACAGTAGAAAATAAAAAAGGTTTAGAAAAAGATCTTAAAGTATTCATAGACAAAAAAACTATCTCAGGCTTTATGGATGAGAAATATGAAGAAATAAGAAAGGATGTTGTAATAAAGGGTTTCAGACCTGGTAAGGTGCCTACTGAAATATTAAAAAGACAATTTGGTAAAGCTGTTTACGGTGAAGTAATTGATAAGTTGCTAAAAGATACAACAACAAAAGCTTTAGAAGAAAATAAGATCAAACCAGCCGGACAACCTAAAATAGATTTAAAGTCTTTTGGTGAAGGTAAAGATTTAGAATACATTATTTCAGTTACCGAACTACCCAAAGTTTCTGCTAAAGGATTAAGCTCAATTAAAGTAATTGAATATGTTGTAAAAATTGATCCAAAAGAAACAGATAAAAGAATTAGTGAAATTGCAAAAAGTCAAAATAATTTTAAAGATGCAGAAGCAAATTATAGCTCAAAATTGAATGATCTTGTAATTTTTGATTATAAAGGAACTATTGATGGCAAAGAATTTAAGGGTAGCGAGGGTAAAAATACTCAATTAGTTCTTGGAAAAGATTTGTTTATAAAAGGTTTTGATAAACAATTAGAAGGCGTTAAATCAGGTGACACAAAAAATGTAGAAGTAAATCTTCCTGAAAATTTCCCTGAAAAAGACCTTATTAATAAAAATGCTGTGTTTGAATGTAAGATTACAGCAGTGAGAATTCCAGAAGAAGTAAAAGTTAATGATGATTTTGCTAAAAATATGGGTGCCAAAGATTTAGCAAATTTAAAAGAACTTATTACAAAACAAATTAATGATGAATATAAAAATTCATTAGCCATGATTACAAAGAGAAGTATTCTTGAGCAAATAGAAAAAGAAAAACTTGAACAATTACCTGATAATCTTATTGAACAGGAGGTTAAAATATTATCTCAAGGAATGAAGGAAGATGAAGTTAAAAAAAACCAAAAATCATTAGAGGACCAAGCTAAAAAAAGAATTAAAACTGGATTAATCTTAAATGCTTTTGGTGAAGAAAATAAAATTAATGTGTCTCAGGAAGAAATTAATGTAGAAATACAAAAACAATTTAGAATGATGCCAGGTCAAGAAAAGATTGTTAAAGATTATTATGAACAAAATCCAGCAGCCATAGATAGTTTAAGGGGACAAATTTACGAAGAAAAAATAATTGAAGAAATAAAGAAAAAAGCAAATATTACTAAAAAAGAAATTACTAAAGAAGAAGCTGAGAAAATTCTTAAAAAAGAAAATCAAAATAACATTAAAGAGCAAGCTAAACTTGCTAAAAAAGATGGAGATGAAAAAAATAAGAAAAAAACAGATCCTAAAAAAAAAGAGGTAAAAACAAAATCTAAAGAAACTAAAAAAACAAAAACTCCCGCATCAAAACTTAAAAAAGCAAAAAAGGTTAGCAAAAAGTAATCACAAGTTGTATAAGATTAATCGAATCGATTATGACTAATAAAATTCCAGAACAATTAAACACTCTAATACCTATGGTTGTCGAACAATCTAGTAGAGGAGAAAGAGCCTACGATATTTACTCAAGACTTCTGAAAGAAAGAATTGTATTTGTAGTTGGACCAATCAATGATGCTGTTGCATCGCTTGTCACTGCTCAATTATTATTTTTAGAGTCCGAAGATCCAAAAAAAGAAGTTTCTTTATACATAAACAGCCCTGGAGGACTAGTAACTGCTGGTTTAGGTATTTATGATACAATGCAATACATCAAGCCAGAAATAAGTACTTTGTGTATAGGTCAGGCAGCAAGCATGGGTTCATTTTTACTAGCAGCAGGCGCAAGAGGAAAAAGATTCTCTTTACCTAATTCAAGAATAATGGTCCACCAACCTTCTGCAGGTTTTCAAGGTCAAGCAACAGATATCGAAATTCATGCTAATGAAGTTTTGTCTTTGAAAAAAAGATTGAACGAGATTTATTCCAAACATACAGGAAAATCTGTTGAAGAGATTAAATCTGCACTTGAGAGAGATAATTTTATGACCCCCGAAAATGCAAAAAGTTTTGGTTTAATAGACAAAGTTGTAGATAAGAGAGAATAGATAACAATATATAGGTTGTTCACAACCTACACTTGATTACTTTGTATCATATGTATTAAAGTATTAAAATTGATTCGAATTAAAAATTATGAGTACTAATAAAAATATTCTTTACTGTTCTTTTTGTGGCAAGAGCCAACACGAAGTTAGAAAGTTAATTGCGGGTCCAACTGTATTCATTTGTGATGAGTGTGTAGAGCTATGCATGGATATTATAAAAGAAGAAAGTAAAGATAATTTTGTAAAACATCAAGATGGTCTACCTTTGCCAAAAGAAATTTGTAAAGTACTTGATGATTATGTAATTGGACAATCACACGCCAAAAAAGTATTATCAGTTGCAGTTCATAATCATTACAAAAGATTAAATTATGAAAACAAAACAAGTAAAAATGTTGAACTATCAAAATCAAATATTTTATTAGTAGGACCAACTGGTTGTGGTAAAACACTTTTAGCACAAACACTCGCCAGAATACTTGATGTTCCTTTTACAATGGCAGATGCAACCACTTTAACTGAAGCTGGATATGTTGGTGAGGATGTGGAAAACATTATTTTAAAGTTATTGCAATCCGCAGACTATAATGTTGAAAAAGCGCAAAGAGGAATAGTTTATATAGATGAAGTTGATAAGATTAGCAGAAAGTCAGAAAATCCATCTATAACAAGAGATGTTTCTGGAGAAGGAGTTCAACAAGCTTTATTAAAAATTATGGAAGGAACTGTAGCAAGTGTTCCACCTCAAGGAGGAAGAAAACATCCACAACAAGAATTTTTGCAAGTAGATACGACAAATATTTTATTTATTTGTGGGGGAGCTTTCGCAGGTCTTGATAAGATAATTTCACAAAGAGATAAAGGCTCATCAATTGGATTTGGGGCAGAGGTTAAAACTTTAGAGGACAAAAAGACAGGAGAATGGATGAAGAATTTAGAACCTGAGGACTTATTAAGATATGGTCTTATTCCAGAATTCATAGGTCGTTTGCCAATTACTGCAACGCTCGAAGATTTAGATGAAAAGTCATTGGTTAAAATTTTATTAGAACCAAAAAATTCTTTGATAAAACAATATCAAGAACTATTTAGATTAGAGGGTGTAAAATTGACCTTTAAAGATCAGGCAGTAAAAGATATTGCTAACAAAGCTATAAATAAAAAGACAGGAGCCAGAGGATTGAGATCAATTTTAGAAAACTTATTGCTAAAAACAATGTATGATCTTCCAGGACAGGATAATATTGAGGAAGTCATAATAGATGCAGGAGCGGCTAAAGGCACATCTCAACCTATAATAGTTCATACTAAGAACAAATCAAAAACAGAAAAGACATCTGCGGCTTAATAAGAGTTAATTACCAAAAGTTTCCTATTGCATTATAGAATATAATATCCATATTTATAACTATGGAAGTTAAATTAACACAACCTCTATTGCCGTTAAGAGACATAGTTGTATTTCCAAGTATGGTAATTCCACTATTTGTTGGAAGAGATAAATCTATTACTGCATTAAACGAGGTAATGAAAAGTGATAAAAAAATAATTTTAGTAACACAAAAAAATTCAGAGGTAGATGATCCAAAAAAAAACGATGTTTTCTCTTATGGGTGCGAGAGCAATATATTGCAACTTTTAAAACTTCCAGATGGAACAGTTAAGGTTTTGGTTGAAGGGATAAAAAGAGTAAAAATTATTGAATTTAAAGATGATGAAAAATTTATAACATGCACTTATGAGCCTCTTAAAGATTTAATAAACAAGGATGAAGATCTATTACCTTTAGCTTTGACAGCAGTTAGAAGATTAGAAAAACTTACTTCAGTTAATAAAAAAATTTCTTCAGAAACAATAAGCAATATAAAACAATTAAAAGATCCTTCCAAAATTGTTGATAATATTGTTTCAAATTTAAATGCATCTATATCTGAAAAACAACAGATATTTGAAACCCTAGATGTAAAAAAAAGATTAAATGCTGCTATTAAAATGATGGAAAGCGAAACTAGTATTATTGGAGTAGAAAAAAGAATTAGAGGTAGAGTAAAAACTCAAATGGAAAAGACTCAGAGAGAATATTATTTAAATGAACAGTTAAAGGCTATTCAGAAAGAGTTAGGTGAAATCGAAGATGGCAAAGATGAAACAACTAACCTCAAGAAATCAATTCAAAAAGCTAAAATGCCTAAAGACGTTGAGAAAAAATGCATGTCAGAACTTAAAAAACTTAAAAATATGAGTCCAATGTCAGCAGAGGCAACAGTTGTAAGAAATTATTTAGACTGGATGATAGATTTGCCATGGTTCAAAAAAGACAATGTTGATATTGATCTAAATAAAGGTCTAAAAATTTTAGATGAGGATCACTTCGGTCTAGAAAAAGTAAAAGAGAGAATTATTGAATTTCTAGCAGTTCAAAAAAGAATGGATAAAATTAAAGGACCAATTTTATGCTTAGTTGGACCTCCAGGAGTTGGAAAAACCTCATTAGGAAAATCTATAGCCAAAGCTACTAACAGACAATTTATCAGGATGTCTTTGGGTGGAGTAAGAGATGAAGCTGAAATAAGAGGTCATAGAAGAACATATATTGGGTCTTTGCCAGGTAAAATAATTCAAATGATGAAAAAAGCTGGAACAAAAAATCCGTTATTCTTATTAGATGAAGTTGATAAAATTGGGAATGATTACAGAGGAGATCCTTCTTCAGCTTTATTAGAAGCCTTGGATCCAGAGCAAAATACGGCATTTAATGATCACTATTTAGAAGTTGATTATGATTTATCAGATGTAATGTTTGTTACTACAGCCAATACATTAAATATATTGCCACCACTTCTTGATAGAATGGAAGTTATTAGAATTCCTGGATATACAGAAGACGAAAAAATTAATATTGCAGATAAGTATTTACTGCCCAAACAAGTGAAGGAAAATGGTGTTAAAGAGGGTGAATTAAACCTAAAAGATGGAACAATAAAAGAAATCATAAGAAGTTACACACGAGAGTCTGGTGTTAGAAACTTAGAGAGAGAAATTTCAAAAGTTACAAGAAAAGTTGTAAAAAAAGTTGTTAATGGAGAGGTTGATAAAGTAGATGTTAATGACAAAAACATTCAAGATTTTTTAGGAATTAAAAAATTTAAATATGGTGAGGTAGAAAATAAAGATAAAACTGGAATAGTTATTGGTTTGGCATGGACTGAGGTTGGTGGCGAAATTTTAAAGATTGAAACTGTAAATATGCCCGGAAAGGGAAGAATGCAAATAACAGGGAAGCTTGGAGATGTAATGCAAGAATCTGTTAAAGCTGCAAAATCATTTGTGAGATCAAAAAGTTTAGAATATGGCATAATACCCCCATTTTTTGAAAAGAAGGATTTCCACATACACGTACCTGAAGGTGCCACTCCTAAGGATGGACCATCAGCTGGTATAGCAATGGTTACATCAATAGTTTCATCAATAACAAACATTCCTGTAAATAGAGAAATTGCAATGACTGGAGAAGTTACAATTACAGGACAAGTCTTACAGATTGGTGGTTTAAAAGAAAAATTATTAGCTGCTCATAGAGCTGGAGTGAAAAAAGTATTAATTCCTAAAGCAAACGAAAAAGATTTGGTAGACATTCCAAAAAAAGTCCGAGAGGATATAAAAATTATTCCAGTTGAAACTGCAGATGAAGTATTAAAAATCGCCCTTACAAAAGAGCTTAAACCTATAGAATGGACAGAGGTTGATAAAATATCTGAAGGTAAAAAGGACGATAAATCTCAAGCTAGTATTCAATAATAAACAATTTACTTTATTAATTTGTTGATGTAAGAGTACCATGATTTTGGGTGGTTAGCTCAGTTGGTAGAGCATCTCGTTTACACCGAGGGGGTCAAAGGTTCGAGTCCTTTACTACCCACCATTACACCTGTGGGGGTGTAGCTCAGTTGGTTAGAGCACCTGCCTGTCACGCAGGGGGCCGAGGGTTCGAGTCCCTTCACTCCCGCCATAAGTTCAATAAAATTAGGCTTAAAAATGTGACATATCTCCACTTTTAGTTGATATAATAGTTGTTACATAGGAATCATATGCTTGCGGAATTTTTAAAAGATTATCTACCAATTATATTATTTTTGATAATTGCTCTCGGCTTAAGTCTTGCTTTTGTTGCAATAAATTATATTGCGGCTCCAAAACGACCAGATCCAGAAAAGCTTTCAGCATATGAATGTGGATTTGAACCTTTCAATGACTCTCGAATGGAATTTGATGTAAGATTTTATTTAGTAGCAATTTTGTTTATAATATTTGACTTAGAAATTGCATTTTTATTCCCATGGGCAATTTCACTTGGTCAAATAGGTTTGTATGGTTTCTGGTCTATGATGTTATTTTTGTTTATTTTAACTGTTGGATTTATTTATGAGTGGAAAAAAGGAGCCTTAGACTGGGAATAAAATGAATTTAGAAGATAGGAAAAAAGATATCCCTGACGAGTTTAAGCAATTAGCGCAAGACTTTAGCGATAATGGATTTATAACAACCTCGTTAGATAATCTTGTTAATTGGGCTAGAACAGGATCATTACATTGGATGACATTTGGACTCGCTTGTTGTGCTGTTGAAATGATGCAAACATCAATGCCAAGATACGATCTTGAAAGATTTGGGGCAGCCCCCAGGGCTTCGCCTCGTCAATCAGATGTAATGATAGTTGCAGGAACTCTGACAAATAAGATGGCGCCAGCATTAAGAAAAGTCTATGATCAAATGCCTGAGCCGAGATATGTAATATCAATGGGCAGTTGTGCAAATGGTGGTGGATATTATCATTATTCTTATTCTGTAGTTAGAGGTTGTGATCGTATTGTTCCGGTTGATGTCTATGTCCCTGGATGCCCACCGTCAGCTGAGGCTTTGCTGTATGGAGTCCTACAATTGCAAAAAAAAATTAGAAATAAAGGTTCTTTAGAAAGATAAAATATGAAAAATCTTAAGGATTTGGAAAAGTTTATAAACTCTGAATTGACTTATAAAATAAATAAATCGTTTATAAAGCATGATAATATTTATTTAAATATTGATCATGATGAATTAATTGATGTAGTTTCTTTTTTAAAGACTAATAAAGAGACTAAATTTAGACAATTAATTGAAATTACAGCTGTAGATTATCCAGAGAGCGAATATAGATTTAAGATGGTGTATCTTCTCTTAAGTCATGAATATAATAAGAGAGTTATTATTGATTATTCATTAAAAGAAAACGATATAATTTCATCATTAACTTCATTATTTCCCTCAGCTAATTGGATGGAACGAGAGGTATTTGATATGTATGGTTTAAGCTTTAAAAACCATCCTGATTTGAGGAGAATTTTAACCGATTATGGTTTTAAAGGGCATCCTTTAAGAAAAGATTTTCCTCTCACTGGACATAATGAGGTTCGATATAGTGAGGAAGAAAAAAAAGTGATCTATGAACCTGTAAAGTTAGAACAAAATTACAGAAATTTTGATTATGAAAGCCCTTGGGAAGGAACAAAATATATTAAAGAAATAAAAAAAAGCTGATGACTAAAGAGAAAAAAACACTAAATCTAAATTTCGGACCACAACATCCAGCAGCTCATGGAGTCTTAAGATTAATACTCCAATTAGATGGAGAAGTTGTTGAAAAAGCTGATCCTCATATAGGTTTATTACACAGAGGAACTGAAAAGTTAATTGAGAATAAAACTTATACTCAAGCTGTTCCATATTTTGATCGTCTTGATTATGTGGCGCCAATGAATCAAGAGCATGCATTCGCTTTAGCTATAGAAAAAATTCTTAAAATTGATGTTCCTACAAGAGCTAAATACATAAGAGTAATTTTCTGTGAAATAGGGCGAATATTAAGCCACATACTAAATGTAACTACTCAAGCAATGGATGTTGGAGCATTAACACCAACATTGTGGGGATTTGAGGAAAGAGAAAAATTAATGGGGTTTTATGAGAGGGTATCAGGATCAAGGTTGCATGCCAATTATTTTAGAGCTGGAGGAGTGCATAAAGATCTTCCTGCAGGACTTGATAATGATATTGATGAATTTTGTAATAAATTTCCAAAAATCATTGACGACCTAGAAACTTTACTTACTGACAACAGAATATTTAAACAGAGAAATGTCGATATAGGAATAGTCTCAAAACAAGACGCCCTAGATTATTCTTTTTCTGGAGTTATGTTAAGAGGATCTGGTGTAGCTTGGGATTTAAGAAGAAGCCAACCTTATGATTGTTATGATGACTTAGAATTTAAAATTCCCATAGGAAAAAACGGAGATTGTTATGATAGATATCTTTGTAGGATTGAAGAAATGAGAGAAAGTGTGAAAATAATTAAACAATGTTTAGAAAATATTCCAAAAGGCCCTATTAAAACAGAAGATGGAAAAATTTCACCACCACCTAAAAAGGAAATTAAACAGTCTATGGAGGCTTTGATACACCATTTTAAATTATTCACTGAGGGATATAGGGTTGATAAAGATGAAATATATACTGCAGTTGAGGCTCCAAAAGGTGAATTTGGTGTTTATTTAATATCAGATGGTTCAAGTAAACCTTACAAATGTAAGATTAGAGCTCCTGGATTTACCCATCTTCAAGCAATGGATTATTTAATAAAAGGTCATATGCTTGCAGATGTACCTGCAGTTTTAGGATCAATGGATATTGTTTTTGGAGAAGTTGATAGATGAGTATAAAAAAAATTCATAAAGTCCAGCCTGAGACTTTCGAGTTTAATGAAAAAAGTATGCAGGCTGCAAATAAAATAGTTTCAAATTATCCAGATGGAAGACAACAAAGTGCAGTAATGGCTTTATTATATATCGCTCAAAGACAGCATGACAACTGGATACCATTGAAAGCAATGAAATACATCGCTAAATTTTTAGATATGCCATATATAAAAGTTTATGAAGTAGCAACTTTTTATTCAATGTATAACTTATCTCCAGTGGGTAAATATTTCTTTCAAGTTTGTACTACCACACCTTGCATGCTTAGAGGAGCTTATGATCTAGTTAAAGTTTGTAAAAAAAAGATATCAGAAAAAGAAAATGAATTATCTCAAGATGGAAAAATTTCTTGGATGGAAGTCGAATGCCTTGGTGCATGTGTCAATGCTCCAATGATGCAAGTAAATGAAGATTATTATGAAGATTTAAATGATAAAAAACTTGAAGAAATAATTGATACTATATATCAAAATAAAATTCCAAAACCTGGATCTTACGCGGGGCGGATTAATGCAGAGCCAGTGGATAATCGTAAAACTTTATTAGGAAATAAAAATGCTTAAAGACGAGGATAGAATATTTCAAAATTTATATAATGATAGCGGTGCAGATTTAGAGTCTGCTAAATTAAGAAATGATTGGAGTGGAACAAAAGATATTTTAGAAAAAGGAAGAGAATGGATTATTAACGAGGTTAAAGCCTCTGAACTTAGAGGTAGAGGCGGAGCTGGTTTCCCTACTGGTCTAAAATGGTCTTTTGCACCAAAAGAAGTTGGATCTAGACCTCATTATTTAGTCATTAATGCAGACGAGTCAGAACCTGGCACATGCAAAGATAGAGACATATTAAGATTTGAACCTCACAAATTAATAGAAGGATGTTTAATCGCTTCTTACGCAGTGAACGCCCATAAATGTTATATTTATATTAGAGGCGAATATTTTAATGAAGGACAAAAACTTCAAACTGCAATCGATGAGGCTTATAAAAACAATTTAATTGGTAAAAATGCTTTAGATTCAGGTTGGGATTTAGATATTTATATTCATTATGGTGCAGGTGCCTATATTTGTGGTGAAGAAACTGCACTACTTGAGAGTCTAGAAGGAAAAAAGGGTCAACCAAGATTAAAGCCACCGTTTCCTGCATTAATTGGACTTTATGGATGTCCTACAATCATTAATAATGTTGAAACCGTTGCAGCAGTACCTACAATTTTAAGAAGAGGCGCTAAATGGTTCAGTTCACTTGGAAGACCTAAAAATACCGGAACAAAAATTTATTGTATTTCTGGAAGTGTCAACAACCCATGTAATGTTGAAGAAGAAATGGGAATTCCACTTAAAGAATTAATTGAAACTCATGCTGGAGGTGTTATTGGTGGTTGGGATAATCTTAAAGCTGTAATACCTGGTGGTTCCTCGATGCCAATGTTACCAAAAGAAATTTGTGATAATATGAAAATGGATTTTGATGCATGTGTGGAGAATAAGACAGGACTTGGAACTGCTGGAATTGTTGTAATTAATAATGATCAAGATATCATTAAGTGCATGGCAAGAATAGCCAGATTTTATAAGCATGAAAGTTGCGGCCAGTGTACACCTTGCAGGGAAGGATCTGGGTGGATGTGGAGAATGTTAGAAAGAATGGCAGCAGGTGAGGCAACTCCAGATGAAGTAGATATGCTTTTTGATGTAACCAAACAAATAGAAGGTCATACAATTTGTGCTTTTGGCGAAGGTTCATCTTGGCCAGTCCAAGGATTAATTAGACATTTTAAAGATGAAATACTTAAGAGAAATAAATTTGATCCTGTAGTGAAAAAACAAAAAAATATTCCATACCTGGTTGATCAACATTTATTAGAAAAGGAAAATGCCTAAATTAAAAGTAAACGATATTGATATTGAAGTTGAAGATGGTCTAACGGTGCTCCAGGCTTGTGAACAGGCTGGAGCTGAAATACCAAGATTTTGTTATCATGAGAAACTTTCCATAGCTGGGAATTGTCGTATGTGTTTGGTTGAAATGGAAAAATCGCCAAAACCTATAGCTTCATGTGCAATGCCTGCAGCTGAAGGCATGGTTATTAAAACAAATACAGAAAAAGTTGAAAAAGCAAGAAATGGTGTAATGGAGTTTTTACTGGCCAACCATCCTTTGGATTGTCCTGTTTGTGATCAAGGTGGGGAGTGTGATTTACAGGATCAATCTATGTTTTATGGAATTGATAAATCACGATTCAAAGAAAATAAAAGATATGTGCCAGAAAAATACATGGGTCCATTAATAAAAACCCAAATGACTAGATGTATTCACTGTACTAGATGTATTAGATTTGCCACTGAAGTAGCGGGAGTGCCAGAATTAGGTGCGATTGGACGTGGAGAAAATATGGAAATTACAACATATTTAGAGAAATCCATGGAGTCTGAAATGTCAGCAAATGTAATTGATTTATGTCCGGTTGGCGCATTAACCTCTAAACCTTATGTGTTCGAAGCAAGACCTTGGGAATTAAAAAAAACTGAAACAATTGATGTTATGGATGCTGTTGGATCAAACATTAGAGTAGACACTTACGATTGGGAAGTAAAAAGGGTTTTACCTAGAATTAATGAGGAAATTAATGAGGAGTGGATTTCTGACAAAACAAGATATGCATGTGACGGATTAAAAAATCAAAGATTAGACACTCCATTTATAAAAAATAATGGAAGTTTTGAAGAAATAAGTTGGCAAGATGCATACAAAAAAATTAAAGAAAAAATTTCAATAACATCACCAGACAAAATAGTTGGTTTAACTGGTGACATGACAAACATGGAAACTATGTTTGCTGTTAAAAACCTATTTCAAAAAACATTAAATTCTAGTTATTTAGATTCTAGAGCTAAACATACTTACATAAATTTTGAAAACAGAAGTAATTATTTGTTTAACTCTAGCATAGAAGGGGTTGAAGAAAGTGATCTTATATTACTAATAGGCACAAACCCAAGATTTGAGGCAACTATATTAAACTCAAGAATAAGAAAAACTTATTTAAAAAATAAAACTGAAATATTTTCTTTAGAGGATGTGGGTGATTTAACTTATCCTTATAAAGTTTTAGAAAATAATTCAAAAGTAATTGACAAAATAATCAAAAATGAACACAATTTTTCAAACAAAATTGCCAGTGCAGAAAAACCTGTAATTATCTTAGGTCAATCAATATTAAATAGTAACAACGGAGCATATATATTTGAAGAGTTAAAAAGGTATTTAACTAGTATTAATAAAATTGATGATAATTGGAATGCACTAAATATTTTATCAACTGATGCATCAGCTGTTGGTTCTTATGATTTAGGCATTTTTTCCTCAAATGATGGAAGTAATAAAACTCTTAAAAAAATTGAGGATGGAGACGTAGAAGTTATTTTTTTATTAGGTCAAGATAACCTCAAAATTAAAAAAAGTAATGAATTTATAATTTATATTGGAAGTCATGGCGATAATGGTGCAGATATGGCAGATATTATATTGCCTGGTGCTGCGTATACTGAACAAGATGGTTATTTCACTAACTTAGAAGGAAAGCTTCAAAAAGCATATAAAGCTTCATATCCTCCAGGAGAAGCCAAAGAGGATTGGCAAATAATTAATGAATTATCTTCTACTATCCTTGGAAATCCTCTTTTTAACAATAAAGATGAACTACTAAAATCTATGCAAAATCATTTGGATAATCAAAATATTAAAAATTTTAAAGTTCCTGCATATAATTTGAATGATGAAAAAATATTAGTTGAAGATATTGATTATTACTATTCTAATACGATTGCCCGAGCATCCAAAACAATGTCTGAATGTAGATACGCAAGAGTTAATTTGAATAAAACTGGAACCGAGGGTTAATGGACTCTTATTTTTTAATATTATTTACTGAAGTTTATAAAATTTTATTTTTATTAGTGCCTGTTTTAGTTTCTGTAGCAATGATAGTTTGGCTTGATAGAAGAGTCTGGGCTTTTGTACAAAAACGGAGAGGACCCAATGTTGTTGGTCCATTTGGTTTGTTCCAATCATTAGCTGATGCATTAAAATATATATTTAAAGAAATAATAATACCTGCAAGCTCAAATAAACTTGTATTTGTATTAGCTCCAGTCGTGACTATGACATTAGCATTAATATCATGGGCTGTAATACCATTTGGCGAAGATTTTGTTCTAGCTGACATCAATGTTGGTATTTTATATCTTTTCGCAGTTTCATCATTAGGTGTATATGGAATAATTATGGGAGGATGGGCCTCCAATTCTAAATACCCTTTTTTAGGTGCAATCAGATCTGCTGCACAAATGGTATCATATGAAGTTTCAATAGGAGTTATAATTATCAACGTTCTATTATGTGTTGGATCTTTAAATTTAAGTGACATAGTTATGGCACAACAAAATTTATGGTTTGTAATTCCTTTGTTTCCTATGTTTGTAATTTTTTTTATTTCTGCACTAGCAGAAACAAATCGTCCTCCATTTGATTTGCCAGAAGCAGAAGCAGAATTAGTGGCAGGATATCAAACTGAATATTCAGGGATGATGTATGCTATGTTTTGGTTAGGAGAGTATGCAAATATTTTGTTAATGTGTGCGATGGGAGCAGTTTTATTTTTGGGTGGCTGGCTATCTCCTATAGATATCTTCCCATTTAATGCTATTCCAAGTCCATTTTGGTTAATCTTTAAAATATTATTTTTATTTATTTTATTTGCGTTAGTTAAAGCAACTGTTCCAAGATACAGATATGACCAATTAATGAAGCTTGGTTGGAAGATATTTCTCCCATTTTCACTATTTTATGTTGTTTTAACTTCAAGTTTTTTACTATATTTTGATTTACTACCGGGAAAATAAATGAAAATTTCACGATTATTAAAAACTATATTCCTGATTGATTTTGTGACTGGTTTGTTAATTGCAATAAAAGAGACTTTTAAGGAAAAAAAGACAATCAATTATCCTTTTGAAAAAGGATCTTTAGGGACAAGGTCTAGAGGGGAGCATGCTCTTAGAAGATATCCTAACGGTGAAGAAAGATGCATAGCGTGTAAGCTTTGCGAAGCTGTATGTCCAGCCCAAGCTATTACAATTGAGTCGAAGGAAAGAGATGATGGTAGTAGAAAAACTGTAAGATATGACATTGATATGCTTAAGTGTATATACTGTGGACTTTGTGAGGAGTCTTGTCCTGTGGATGCAATTGTACAAGGTCCAAATTTCGAATTTGCAACAGAAACTAGAGAAGAGCTTTATTATACAAAAGAAAAACTTTTGGAAAATGGAGACAGGTGGGAGAACATCTTAGCTGCAAATATAAAGGCTGATAGTTCTCACAGATAATCTTATGGTTGCACACTCAGTTTTCTTCTACATTTTCTCTTTAATAGCTATTGTTTCAGCAGTTATGGTAACGGTTTCAAAAAATACAGTTCACTCTGTGTTTTTTTTAATCCTTGATTTCATTAGCATATCTTGTTTGTTTATTATGATAGGAGCAGAATTTTTAGGCATGATAATGCTCATAGTTTATGTTGGAGCTGTTGCAGTTTTATTTTTATTTGTTGTGATGATGTTAAATGTAGCTGAACAAAAAGGTCAGTGGTTCAGCTCGAGGTGGGATGGTGGAACACATATCCCAGTTGGCTTGTTAGTTAGCTTAATTATTTTTTTTGAACTTATAGTTGTAATTGGAGGGTGGAAATACAAACCTGATTTATTAAATAGTCTATCTATAAATATATCTACTGAAGTAACTAATACCAGAACTATTGGAAATGTTTTATATACGGATTATATACTTATATTTCAAATTTCGGGAATGATTTTGTTAGTTGCTATGATAGGGGCAATTGTTTTAACTTATAGAGAAAGAGCAGGAGTTAAAAGACAAAGTTATGTTAAGCAAATTTCTAGAGAAAGAGATGAAGGTGTTGATTTAGTTGAGGCTGAGAGAAATAAAGGAGTTAAAATAGATGCTTAGCATAGGCTTAGGACATTATCTAACATTAGCTGCAATAATATTTACTATTGGTGTTGTAGGTATTTTTCTTAATAGAAAAAATGTAATAGTTATTTTAATGAGTATTGAGCTAATTTTGCTTGCAGTAAATATAAACCTTGTTGCCTTTTCTATATTTATTAATGATTTAAGTGGGCAAATATTTACACTATTTATTTTAACTGTTGCTGCCGCCGAAGCTGCTATTGGTTTAGCCATAATTGTAGTTTATTTTAGAAATTCAGACACAATAAGAGTTGAGGAAATTAAAAATTTAAAAGGATAAAATGGAATACCTAATTTTGTTTCTACCTCTGATAGGTTCTGTAATTAGTGGTTTTTTTGGAAAGAAAATAGGAGACAGAAATTCCCAAGTTTTGACAAGTTCGTTTGTGAGTATTTCAGCAATACTCTCTTTACTAGTTTTGTATAAAGTTATTAGTTCAGACTATTCAAACAATCTTGTAGTAGCTACCTGGATTAACTCTGGAACTTTAAATGTTAATTGGTCGATAAAAATTGACGCCTTATCTGCAGTTATGTTTGTTGTGGTAAATTTTGTTTCAGCTTTAGTTCATATTTACTCAATTGGTTACATGTCACATGATCCTCATAAAACTAGATTCATGGCATACTTATCATTGTTTACGTTTGCAATGTTAACTTTAGTAAGTTCAGATAACTTTATTCAACTATTTTTTGGGTGGGAAGGTGTAGGCTTATGTTCATATTTTTTAATTGGATTTTGGTTTAAAAAAGAGAGTGCAAACAAAGCTGCAATAAAAGCCTTTGTTGTTAATAGAGTTGGTGACTTTGGTTTAGCTCTTGGAATCTTTCTGATATTTTATATTTTTGGTACAGTCAATTATGATGAGGTTTTTGAACAAATCCCAAATGTTTTAGATAAAGAAATTAATTTCATTGGCATTAATATAGAAATTATTGATTTAATTTGTTTGCTTCTATTAATTGGAGCAATGGGTAAGTCGGCTCAATTTTTGTTACATACCTGGTTACCTGATGCTATGGAGGGCCCAACACCAGTATCCGCATTAATTCATGCAGCAACAATGGTTACAGCAGGAGTGTTTCTGATTGTCAGATGCTCACCTGTATATGAATACTCTCCATTAACTCTTACAGTTATAACCATAATTGGAATGACTACCGCTTTCTTTGCAGCAACAGTTGCACTTGTTCAAAATGATATAAAAAAAATTATTGCTTATTCTACTTGTAGTCAATTGGGCTATATGTTTTTTGCTGCTGGAGTAGGTGCTTACAATGTTGCGATGTTTCATCTATTTACACATGCCTTTTTTAAAGCTTTGTTATTTTTAGGAGCTGGTGCTGTAATTCACTCATTTCATGAGGAACAAGATATAAATAAAATGGGTGGAGTTATAAAGAAATTACCATACACATATGCGTTAATGCTTATTGGAACTCTTGCTTTAACAGGTTTTCCTTTTTTATCAGGTTTTTATTCTAAAGATGCAATAATAGAATTTGCGTACCTAAAAGGAAATGGAGTTGGAATTCTTGCAGCTTTTGTGGGTATTGTTACAGCTTTATTAACATCAATTTACTCTTGGAGACTTATTTTTAAAA
Organism: uncultured Pelagibacteraceae bacterium; assembly: GCA_902584995.1. Lineage (GTDB taxonomy): Bacteria > Pseudomonadota > Alphaproteobacteria > Pelagibacterales > Pelagibacteraceae > Pelagibacter. The sequence goes on along the minus strand of CACICF010000011.1, from coordinate 10,327 downwards.
CATTCCATGGTAATTTTAATAATAAAGAACTTAGTGTTGATAAAATACATGAGTCTCCTTTGGTTATGATTGCCCCGCTAGTAATCTTGGCAATAGGAGCTATTTTTGCAGGTATAGCGTTTAAAGGTTTATTTATAGGGCATGAAATAGCATATGAATTTTGGGGTAAATCTATTAAATTTTTAGAACCACTCAGCACAGATCATCCACCAACATGGTTTTTGCTTTTAACACCTATACTTGTTACTGCTGCAATTCCATTTTCTTATTATTTATATCTAAAGAATAAAAACATAGTTATAGGATTGAAAGAAATGAATGAACCAATTTATAAATTTTTAGTTAAGAAATGGTATTTTGATGAAATATATGATTACTTATTTGTTAATCCTTCAAAAAGAATTGGACAGTTTTTATGGAAAAAAGTTGATGGATCAATAATAGATAGATTTGGTCCTGATGGGATTTCAAGTGTAATTAAAAATTTATCAATTAAAGCAGTCAAATTTCAATCTGGATTTATTTATCAATATGCATTTGTTATGTTGATTGGATTTTCAGTTTTACTAACAATACTGATATTAAACTGATGAACTTTCCAATTTTATCGTCCTTAATTTTGCTACCTACTATAGGTGCTTTATTTATATTATTCACAAAATCATCAAGTGGAAAATATCAAAGTTCCAAATATGTAGCTTTATTTATTTCTTTAGCGAATTTTTTATTATCTTTATATCTTTGGTATGTTTTTGATAAAAATTCAGTAGACTTTCAGTTTGTAGAAAATAGAGAATGGTTATCAGGATTTATAAATTATAAAGTTGGAATAGATGGTATTTCAATTTTATTTGTAATATTAACAACTTTCATAACTCCAATTTGCATTATTTCAGTTAATGCCACAATTACAAATAGACTTAAAGATTTCTTAATTGCCATATTAATAATGGAAACATTTATGATTGGTGTTTTTTGCTCACTTGATCTAGTAGTATTTTATTTATTTTTTGAGGCAGGTCTTATACCAATGTTTTTAATAATTGGTATTTGGGGTGGAGAAAGAAGAGTCTACTCGGCTTTTAAATTTTTTCTGTACACTTTATTAGGATCAGTTCTTATGTTGGTTGCTATTATTTCAATTTATTGGATAACAGGAACCACTGATGTTGAAAAACTTTATGAGCTTGGCATAAAGGCTGAATATCAAAATTTATTATGGTTAGCATTTTTTAGTTCTTTTGCAGTTAAAACTCCTATGTGGCCAGTGCATACGTGGCTACCAGATGCCCACGTAGAAGCTCCAACTGTTGGATCTGTATTGCTAGCAGCAATATTGCTTAAAATGGCTGGATATGGATTTATTAGATTTTCGCTAGGATTATTTCCTATAGCTTCTGAAAATTTTACAATGTTAGTTTATATCTTAAGTTTAATTGCAATTATTTATACATCTCTGGTTGCTTTGATGCAGGAAGATATGAAAAAACTCATAGCATACTCCTCAGTCGCACATATGGGATTTGTAACACTAGGTATTTTCACAATGACTCAACAAGGTATTGAGGGAAGTATTTTCCAAATGATTAGTCATGGACTTGTATCTGCTGCACTTTTCTTAAGTGTCGGGGTTGTTTATGAAAGGCATCACACAAGACTAATTAATAAATATGGTGGTTTAGTATCAATAATGCCAAGATATGCAATAGTTTTTATGGTATTTACACTAGGAGCTCTAGGACTGCCTGGAACAACAGGTTTTATCGGAGAATTTTTAATTTTGATGGGAGCATTTGAGAGAAATATTCTAGTAGCAATGATTGCAAGTTTAGGAGTAATTTTAGGAGCCGCCTATATGTTATGGTTGTTTAAAAGGGTTGTTTTTGGCGAAATCAATAATCAAGAGCTTAAAAGTATGAAAGATTTAAAAATTTTTGAAATTATTACTTTATCAGCTTTAGTGATACCAATTTTATTTTTTGGTTTTTATCCAGAGCCTTTAATGAATTCAATTGAAGCGTCTGTTGAGAATACTTTAAATATGTATAATTTCGATTTAATTAACAATCTTGCATCAAAGAACTAATGGAAAATTTACAATATATATTACCTGAAATCTTTATTTCTTTAGTTATAATGTTATTTTTACTGGTTGGAGTTTTCAAAAAAAATAGCTCAAATTTAATTTATAGTTTATCCACTATATCTTTGGTTATTTTATTGGCATTAATAATAAATCTAAGTTCACTAGACAAAATTTACTTATTTAAAAGTTCATATCAAATAGATAATTTATCAAATTACATGAAGATAATACTTGTTGGTTCTGGAGTTTTTGTAATGTTAACTGGATCAAAATATATACAAGTTATCAATTTAAATAAAATTGAATATCCAATCCTCATTCTAAGTAGCATTTTGGGAATGATGATAATGATAAGTTCAAATGATTTAATTGTTTTTTACATGGGGCTTGAACTTCAATCTTTAGCTTTGTATGTTCTTGCATCATTTAACAGAGACAATTTACTTTCTACAGAGTCTGGGCTTAAATATTTCGTTCTTAGCGCATTATCGTCAGGTTTGCTGTTGTATGGGTGCTCATTAATTTATGGATTTTCTGAAAGTACAAATTTTGATCAAATACTTATAAATTCTAATGAATTTAATTATGGTACAACTTTTGGGATAGTCTTTATTTTAGTTGGTCTTGCATTTAAAATATCTGCCGTGCCATTCCATATGTGGGCACCAGATGTTTATCAAGGCTCCCCAACATCTGTAACATTATTCTTTGCTATACTTCCAAAAATAGCTGCACTTTCTGTATTCATTAAGTTTTTGTACACACCTTTTGCTAATATGAATGATCAGTGGCAAACAATAATTGTATTTATTTCAATTGCTTCAATGATATTTGGTGCTGTGGCAGCCATAGGTCAAAAAAACTTAAAAAGACTTATTGCTTATAGTTCAATCAGTCATATGGGTTATGCGTTGGCTGGGTTAGCAACAGTTAGCAACCAAGGAATACAAAGTTCTATTACTTATATATCTATTTATTTGGTAATGAATTTAGCCTTCTTTAGCTGTTTATTTATGCTTAAAAGAAATGAGAAATATTATGAAAATATAGAGGATTTATCTGGACTTTCTAAAAAACATCCAATTTTGTCTTTCTCATTATTGATAGTTTTGTTTTCTTTGGCAGGAATACCTCCGCTAGCAGGTTTTTTTGCTAAATTTTATGTTTTTTTAGCTGTTATAGAACAGTCTATGTATTTTTTAGCAATTGTTGGATTATTAGCAACCGTCGTAGCAGCTTTTTATTATCTAAGAATTATTAAAATTATATATTTTGATCCAGAAAAAGATGGGTACGAAACGTCTCATAATTTAGGATTAAAAATTACATTGGCTATTTCAACAATATTTATTTTAGCATACTTTATATATCCAAGTGGCATAACAGAAATAGTATCTAAAATTACAATGATCTAATGAAATTAAAAAAATATTTATATAAAAAAGTTGAAAGCACTAATAATGTAGCACTAAGATTAATTAAACAAGGAAATCAAAGAGGAATAATTTTAACAGACCAACAAACAAAAGGTAAAGGACAAAGAACAAACAATTGGATATCTATTAAAGGTAATTTGTTTTTATCAGTCTTCTTTGAAATTAGTAAAAAAATATCATTATCTAAAATCACACATTTAAATTTAAAAATAATAAAAAAAATAATCTGTAAAAAAATAAATACTTTAGTTCTGATAAAAAAACCAAATGATATAATAATAAATAAAAAAAAGGTCTGTGGAATTTTACAAGAAACAATTTTTAAGCAGAATAGAAAATACTTAATTGTAGGAATTGGAATTAATGTTTCTAGTAGTCCAAAAATTAATAATTATCCAACTACATTTTTAAATAATTATACAAATAAAAAATTAAATAGACTTATATTATTTAAAGAAATTAAATTGCTTTATGAAAAAAACTTACACTCATTTGGAGTTTAATACATGTATTTAATTGGAGATATAGGAAACACGGCAATTAAAATTTGCTTATTTAATAACAACTTAAAATTGATCAAAAATATTAAAATTCATAAAAAAAATTTAAACAAAAATTTTATTAATAAAAAATTATTATTTTTAAGAAAATATAATTCAAAACTTAGAAAAGTACTCTTTAGCTCGGTTGTCCCTAACGCTTATAAAATTATAAAAAAAACTATTGAAGATATTACTAAATTGGATTGTGTTGAGTTAAAAACATGTAATTTAAAAAAATTTATAAATATAAAAGTCAATAGAAAACAAATTGGTTCTGATCGTTTAGCTAATGCTATTGCAGTTATTGATAGTAGGTTTAATTATATTATAGTTGATTTTGGTACAGCCACAAATTTTGATATTGTTATTAAAAAAGATTATATCGGTGGTGTTTTAGCACCTGGTGTAGAACTTTCTTTGAAAAATTTAATAGATAAGGCCTCTCTAATACCTAAAATTAAGCTAGAAAGGACAGCAAATGTCATTGGTAAAAACACTAAAAGTGCTGTAAGAGCAGGTTTTTATCATGGTTATACAGGTTTAATTGAAAATATAATTAAACTTATTTTAAAACAAACTAGAAAGAAGTTTAAAATTATACTTACAGGTGGATTTGCACACTTATTTAAATCATCAATTAAAGGTATTAAAACGGTTGATAAAAATTTAACAATTAAAGGTATCTTAAGAGTTGCTATAAATTAAAAAAAATATGAAAGATGAATTATTATTTTGTCCCCTAGGAGGATCAGGTGAAATAGGAATGAATATGAACCTATTTGCATATGGTAAACCAGACAATCAAAAATGGATTATAATAGATGTTGGAGTCACATTTGCGGATGACACAGTTCCTGGTATAGATATTATATATCCAGATCCAGGATTTATAATCGATAAAAAAGAAGACCTTCTAGGTATAGTCCTAACACATGCGCATGAAGATCATATTGGAGCTATTGCTCATATTTGGCCAAAATTAAAATGTAAAATTTATGCTACACCATTCACTTCGGTTTTAATTACAGAAAAATTTAAAGAAAAAAAAATTGATATAACTGGTTATTTAAAAATTGTAGAACTAAATAGTACTATTAGTTTAGATCCATTCAAAATAGAGTTTGTTACACTTACACATTCAATTTTAGAGCCTAATGGTCTTAGAATACAAACACCAGTAGGAAATATATTACATACTGGAGATTGGAAATGTGATCCAGACCCTTTAATTGGTGGAAATATAAACTCTGAAAGATTAAAGGAAATTGGTAATGAAGGTGTATTAGCTATGATATGTGACTCTACAAATGTATTTAGTGCAGGTAGAGCAGGATCAGAACTTGATGTTCGTAAAAATTTACTTAAAGTTTTTCAAAGATTAAAAAAAAGAATAATCGTAACATCATTTGCATCAAATGTTGCAAGAATGGAATCAGTTTTTTATTGTGCGGAACAAACTGGAAGATATATTTCGCTAGTTGGAAGATCTATGCATAGAATATTTAAAGCAGCAAGACAATGTGGTTATCTTAAAAATGTTATTGATCCGATTGATCCAAGAGATGCAAAAAATATATCTAGAGAAAAAATTGTTTATTTATGTACTGGAAGTCAAGGTGAGCCAATGGGGGCAATGAACAGAATAGTTAAATATACTCATCCAGACGTTTTTATTGAGAAAAATGACACTGTTATTTTTTCTTCAAAAATTATCCCTGGAAATGAGAAGAAGTTATATAAGCTACATAATAATTTAGTAAAAGAAGGTATTGAAGTTATATCTGAGGATAATGAGTATATTCATGTTTCGGGTCATCCAAACAGAGAAGATTTAAGGGATATGTACAATTGGATAAAGCCAAAAGCTGTAATACCTGTTCATGGAGAACACAGACATATGATGGAGCACATAGAATTTGCTAAAGAAATGCAAGTTAAATACCCAATTCAAGTAGAGAATGGAGATATTGTTAAGTTATATCCTGGAGAAAAACCAGAGGTCTATGATAAAGCACCCAGTGGAAGAGTTTATTTAGATGGAAATGTACCAGTAGAAGAGGAATCTAGATCAATTAAGGAAAGAAGAAATATTTCATCTAATGGATTTTTAGAAGCCACAATAATGATTACTCCAAAGGGCAACATTCACAACAAACCTTTGGTTACAATAAGAGGTTTGCCAGTATATGAAAATGATGAATTTATATATGAGTTGGAAGAAGAAATAGAAAAAATTGTTAAAACATTTTCATTAAATAATGTGAAACAACAAGAAAATCTTATAGATGCTCTCAAAATAACCTGTCGAAAATTTTCAAAAGAAAAAACTGGGAAAAAACCATTAACAAATATAAACTTAGTTAGAATTTAAATATTAAAATGTATTTCTCAAAATCATTTGTTCCAATTCTTAAAAATAATCCAACAGAGGCAAAAATTAAATCACACCAACTAATGTTAAGAGTTGGAATGATAAAACAGTCTTCAGCCGGGATTTACTCATGGTTACCTCTTGGCTTTAAAGTAATGAAAAAAATTGAGCAAATTGTAAGAGAAGAACAAGATAAAATTGGTGTACAAGAAATACTGATGCCTACAATTCAGTCATCTGAAATTTGGAAAGAAAGTGGAAGATATGATGACTACGGTGAAGAGATGTTGCGTATTAAAGACCGTCAAAACAGAGAAATGTTATATGGACCAACAAACGAAGAATTAGTAACAGAAATTTTTAGGTCAAGCATAAAATCATATAAATCTCTACCTCAATTATTATATCATATTCAATGGAAGTTTAGGGATGAACTTAGACCAAGATTCGGAATAATGAGATGTAGAGAATTTTATATGAAAGATGCATACTCATTTGATTTAAATGATGATGAAGCTTTTTTCTCTTACAATAAATTTTTTCTTTCTTATTTAAGAACATTTAAAAGATTAGATTTATCTGCAATTCCAATGGCAGCAGATACGGGGCCAATTGGAGGCAATCTCTCTCATGAATTTATAATTTTAGCAGATACAGGTGAAAGTAAAATTTATACAGATAAAAGAATATTTGAAGTAGATAGCTCATCAACATTACTAGAAAAAAACTCACTTAATGATTTAAGACAACAATATGAAAAATTTTATTCTGTTACAGATGAAAAGTTTAATCAAAATGAATTTGAAAAATTAGTACCAGAGGAATTTAGAGTAAATACAAAAGGAATCGAGGTAGGTCATATATTTTATTTTGGGGATAAATATTCAAAACCAATGAGTGCAGCAGTAGATTTTAATGGAAAAAAAGAATTTGTAAAAATGGGATCTTACGGAATAGGTGTGTCAAGATTAGTAGGTGCCATAATTGAGGCAAAATATAACGATAAAAATGAAACAATGAAATGGCCATTATCAGTCGCTCCTTATCATTGTGCAATAATTCCAATGATTAAAAAAAATGACTCAACAAATCTGGAAAAATGTAAAAATATATTTGAATATTTTAAAACTAAAAATATAGACGCAATCATAGATGATACTGAGGAAAATATTTCTGCAAAAATAAAAAAATTTAATTTAATAGGTATTCCTTATCAATTAATTATAGGAAATAAAACCGAGGGTGATTTATTTGAATTTAAAGAAGTTGATGGTGTTACTCAAAAATTAAATATAGAGGAAGCTATGTCACAAATTTTAAAAGCTAAATCAAATTGATCACACAACTAGAAAAAGAAGTTATATTTAGATTTTTAAAGACAAGAAAAAACGATGGTTTTTTAAACGTTATCTCAATATTTTCATTTATAGGTATTTCGTTGGGGGTTGCAGTTCTTATTATTGTCATGTCTGTAATGAATGGCTTCAGAACTGAATTAATAAACAAAATATTAGGTTTTAATGCGCATGCAGTAGTGCAACCTAACAATAAACCGCTCACGCTGACAAAAGATTTTAATTTTGCAGAAAATATACTTTCAAATAATGGAGAAGCTGTAATCTTAAATAAAGATAATACCAAGGGAGTTTTTTTGAAGGGGTACTTTAAAAATGATTTTGAAAAACTTCAATTAGTAAATAATGATGAATATTATGGATCCAAAAGTTTAAAAAATAATTCTATTTCAATTGGCAAAGAATTGAGTTTAAATTTAAATGTTAATGTGGGTGACAGTATATTAATCATGTCACCTGTTGGGATTAAAACTCTTGTTGGAACACTTCCCAAACAAGAAATATTTAAAATAATTTCTATATTTGATAGTGGCTTATCAGATTATAATCAAAATATTGTATATGTTAATTTAGAAACATTAGAGAGTTTTTTTAATAAAAAAATTGAAGATAGATTTTTGGAATTTTATTTTAAAAATCCAAAAAATATAGAAATCCATAAAAAAAATTTAACAAAAATATATCCTGACAACTTGGTTTACACCTGGTCAGATATGAATAAATCACTATTTGAAGCTTTGAAAGTTGAAAGAAATGTAATGTTTATTATTCTTTCACTAATAATAATTGTTGCAGCTTTTAATATTATATCTGGGCTTACAATTTTAGTTAAAAATAAAACAAGAGACATAGGCATTTTAAAATCTATCGGTGTATCAAATAAATCTATTAAAAAGATTTTCTTTTTTATTGGTTTCATAATTGGAACATCTGCCACATTCTTTGGTGCTATCGTTGGAATTATTTTTTCGATTTACATTGAAAATATTAGACAATTTATTTCTAATATATTTGGAGTTTCATTATTCCCTGAAGATATCTACATATTAAACTCAATGCCCTCCGAAATAAATTTAAATTCAATTATAATAATTTCACTTTGCTCAATATTATCAACTATTTTGGTATCTATATATCCAGCTTCTAAAGCATCAAAGTTGGATGCAGTAAAAACTCTTAAATATGAATAATTGTATTAAAATTAAAAATCTATCAAAAAAATATGAAAAAAATAAACCTATCAAAGTTTTAAAGGATATTTCTTTTAATTTTGAGTCAGGTAAAACGTATTCTTTAATGGGACCATCTGGATCAGGCAAATCTACCTTACTGAATATGTTATCATTAATAGATACTCCCACATCTGGATATATTGAAATAAATCAAAAAAGAATAAACAAAACAAATAAAATTGAAAATGATATTATAAGAGCAAACAAAATTGGAATAATCTATCAAGATAAAAACTTATTCTCTGATTTTACAGCGCTGGAAAATGTTTATCTCCCAAATTTATTAATTTCAAATGAAAAAGAGACATCTATAGAACTTGCCAAAAAATTAATAAAAAATGTAGGTATGCTGGCTAGGTTAAATCATTTTCCTAATGAGCTTTCTGGAGGAGAAAGCCAGAGAATCGCTATTGCTAGAGCATTAATAAATAATCCAGAAATAATTTTAGCGGATGAACCAACAGGAAATCTTGACTATGAGAATGCTAAAACTATTTTTAAAATTCTTTTTAATCTCAAAAGTAAAAATAGAATCATTATTTTTGCAACTCATAATAGATATTTTGCTAATATGGCAGATTGTAAAATTATTATGAATAATGGTAATATACATATTACCAATGCCACAATCTAAAATAAAATCTTTTAATCAAATTAAGATTCATTCACAATATTCAATTTGTGAGGGTGCATTAAAAATTGAAGATTTAAAGGAATATTGCAAAAAAAATAAAATTCGAACAGTTGGAATCAGCGACACATACAATTTATCAGGAGCACTAGAATTTTCTGAAAATATTTCTTCAGTTGGTACGCAACCAATTATTGGTTCACAAATATTATTTAAATTTAAGAATAATTTTGGAGTAATTCCTCTGATAGCTAAAAACTTTAAAGGATATCAAAATCTAATTGAGCTTTCTTCCAAATCATATCTAGAAAATGAAAGTAATGTTAATCCACACTGTTCTTTAGATAATTTATTAAACTTTAGTGACGGATTAATTGTATTATCTGGCTCCATAAATAATTTGATTGGTAAATTATTTAATAAAGGGTTATTCGATGATCTAGATGAATTGATTAAGTTGTTGAGAGATAAATTTGGTAATAATTTTTATTTGGAAATTCAAAGACACGAAGATCAAAATGAAAAACAATTTGAACTTTTTAATTTAAAACTTTCCAAAAAATATCAAATACCAATCATTGCCACCAATGAGGTTTTTTATTTAGATAAAGAAATGCATGAAGCTCATGATGCCTTAATGTGTATAGGTCAAAAAACATACATTAATGATCAAA
>CACICF010000010.1 GCA_902584995.1 uncultured Pelagibacteraceae bacterium | reverse complement strand
TTCAGTTACCATTCCAATATCTGATAGAAGTATTTTTGGTTTTACCTCATCATGTTTAATTTGATTTATAGCATTTTTGATTGCCTCTGAAGAACCATGTACATCAGATTTGATAATAATATTCAATTCCTCTGAAATTGAGTTCTGAAATGCCGAGTCTTGTGTAACGAATGTGAGAGGTATTTTATCCTCTTTTGATTCTTGAACTCTAGCTTCACACAACGATTTGGCCTCTTTTTCGTTTGGTAAAACTATAAAATCATCTCCTGATTTTGATGCACCATTTATTCCAATAATTTCAATTGGTGTAGCCGGCTCAGCTTTTTCAATATTTTTTCCATGGTCATTTATTATTGCTCTTACTTTACCCCATTTGAGACCACTTACAAAATAGTCTCCTTTTTTCAAAGTTCCTGCAGTAACAATAATATTTGCTACCGGGCCTCTTCCTATATCAATCTTTGACTCTAGAACTATTCCTTTTGCGTTTGTTTCAAAATCAGTTTTTAAATCTAATAATTCAGATTGTAATATAATAGATTCAACTAACTTATCTAAATTATTTTTAGTTTTTGTTGAAATTTCAACCATCAAAGTATCACCCGATAGATCCTCAGCAATTAATTCATATTCCAATAATTGATTTTTAATTTTAAGTGGGTCTGCCTCAGGCAAATCACATTTATTTATTGCTACAACTATTGGTACTTTAGCAGCTTTTGCATGTTTTATTGACTCTACTGTTTGAGGTTTAACTCCATCATCTGCTGCAACAACTAACACAACTATATCAGTTAGCTTAGACCCTCTTGCCCTCATCTCGGTAAAAGCTGCATGACCTGGTGTATCGATGAAAGTAATTTTATTTTCTTTATGATTAATTTGGTAAGCTCCTATATGCTGAGTAATACCACCAAATTCTCCTGAAACAACGTTTGCTTTTCTCAATACATCTAGAACAGAAGTTTTACCATGGTCAACATGACCCATAACAGTAACAATTGGAGGACGATTTTTTAAATTTTCAGACTTTACCTCTTTTATTTTTTCAATTATTTCCTCTGCTTTTTTTTCACGAATTGGATTGTGACCAAATTCTTTTACTAAATATTCCGCTGTATCTGCATCGATAGTATGGTTAATCGTAACAGTTACTCCCATACCAAGTAAATGCTTAATAATATTACTTGATTGCTCAGCCATTCTATTTGCTAACTCTCTTATTGTAATTACTTCAGGAAGATTAACCTCCCTTTTTATTTGTTTATAATTTTCTTTATCATTGCCTTGATTTAAATTTCTATTTTCTTTTTGTTTGGCTCTTTTTAAAGATGCTAAACTTCTAGATTTAGTCTCTATATGGTCGTCACTTAGGGCTCTGGAAATAGTCAACTTTAATTCCCTTCTCTTTCCTCCAGTCTTGTTAGGTTTATTATCTTTTGGTGATACTTCACCTTTTAATCTTCTCGTAGCTCTTTGCTCTGCTAGTTTTCTTTTCTCGAAGTCCGAATTGGATGATAAAATTGTCCTGTTTTGGTTTTGAGGTTTTGATTGAGAAATTTTATTTGCAACATAATTTTCAGTATTATTTGACTGTCTTGAGAACTGTGACTTACTCTGAAACTTTAAGTTTTTTTTCTCAATAACTACAGTGTTCTTAGATTTTGTTTTAGCTTGTTCTATACTATTAAAAGTCTTTTTCGAGCTTCCTGATATTGATAACTTTAATTTTTTTTTTTCCATTTTCCATCTCTCAATCTTGATAAACTTTATCTCTAGCTGACATAATTAAATCGTCTGCCTCTTTTTTTGATAAAGCAAAATCCTCTAAATATCCCTTAATTTTTACTCTTTCACCTTTAATAATATCGTATGTACCTGTTAGTTCATCTGAGGCTAAATCAGCTAAATCTGTTAGAGTCAAAATTTTTTGTTCTCCTAATGTAACTAACATTCCAGGTGTAAGTCCATTATGATTTATTAGATCATTTTCTAATCCAAGATCTTTTATACGTTTTGATATTTCTTCTTGATCTTTTTCAAAAAACTCTTTTGCTCTATCAATTAGCTCTTTTGCTGTATCTTCCTCAATACCCTCGATTTTAACCAAAGCTTCTGGTGTACTATCTTTTATGTCATCAATCGTAGAGAAGCCTTCTGCAACTAATAACTGACCTAAAGTTTCGTCAAGCTCAAGATTTTTAACAATATTATCTGTCTTTTCTTTAAATTCTAATTGTCTTCTCTCTGAGTCCTCCTGCTCTGTCATAATATTTATTTCATAATTTAATAATTTAGTTGCAAGTCTTACGTTTTGACCTCTTCTTCCGATTGCTTTACTTAAATTTTCCTCATTTAAAATTACATCAAGTTTTCTTGCATCATTATCAACATTTACTCTTTGCACCTCCGCAGGGGATAGTGCATTAGCAACAACTATAGCTGGATCCTCAGACCAATTTACTATATCAATTTTCTCTCCCTGTAGTTCATTTACCACTGCTTGAACTCTACTACCTCTCATTCCAACACACGCTCCAACTGGATCTAATGAAGTATCTATAGCCCTAACACAAATTTTAGCCCGGCTTCCAGGGTCTCTTGATGACGATTTAATTTCTATCAAACCGTCATATATTTCTGGAACTTCTTGAACAAACAATTTATCCATAAATTTTGGGTGAGCCCTTGATAAAAATATTTGTTGGCCTCTCGGCTCTCTTCTAACATCCAAACAATATGCTTTTATTCTGTCACCCGCTTTTATATTTTCTCTAGGTATCATTTCATTTTTTTGAATAATTGCCTCTGTTCTTCCAAGATCAACTATTACATTGCCAAATTCCAGTCTTTTAACTATTCCACTTAAAATTGTATCTTTTTTATCTATAAAGTCATTGTATTGCCTCTCTCTCTCAGCTTCTCTGACATTAAAACTTATAACTTGTTTTGCTGTTTGAGCTGCAATTCTTCCAAAATCAAACGAGGGTAAAGGTTGTAAAACTTCATCACCAATTTTTTTATCTTTATTTGTATTGTTTAATTTTTTTGCATCATCAAGAGTGATTTCAAGATTTGAATTTTCAGGTTTTTCAACTATTGTTAGTTTCCTAAAAATTCCAATATCTCCATTATCTCTATTAATTTCTACTTTTATCTCATTATCTGAACCAAATTTAGATTTTGCAGCTTTAGCAATACCATTCTCCATCGATCCAATAATAAGTTCTTTATCAATAGACTTTTCTAAAGCAACAGCCTCGGCGATTCTGAGTAATTCTAATTTATCGGCTCTTCTGTTTAACATAATTTTTAATTACAAAAAAAAATGGGCCTAAGCCCATTTTGAAATTTCAACAATGTGCTTGAAATATAGTTATTTTTTAATTGTTTTCAACAATATTTACTTACTAAAAACACCAGATTTGTCGGTTTTTTCCCATGAAAATGATCCATCAGTTTCTGGAATTCTACCAAAATGACCATACGCAGCGGTTTTTTCATATATAGGTTTATTTAAACCAAGCATTTCTCTTATTCCTCTTGGGCTAAGGTCAAAATTTTCTTTAATAAGTTTTTCTACATGCATGTTTTTTTGTTCATCATTATCAAATAAATCGACATATATTGATAAAGGCTTAGATACTCCTATGGCATAAGCTAACTGAATTAAACATTTGTCAGCAATTTTTGATGCAACAACATTTTTGGCTAAATATCTTGATGCATAAGCAGCTGATCTGTCAACTTTTGTTGGATCTTTTCCAGAAAATGCTCCTCCCCCATGTGGTGCAGCTCCACCATATGTATCAACAATGATTTTTCTACCAGTTAAACCACTATCCCCGTCTGGGCCCCCAATTACGAAATTTCCAGTAGGATTAATATAAATCTCTTTTTCATCAAGACTACCTAATAAATTTTTTGGTATAGATCTTTCTATATAAGGCATACAAAGTTCTTTAACTTTGCCTAAATTCACATCTTTAGAATGTTGTGTAGATATAACTACTGATTTTACAGCAGAAGGTTTACCATCTTTATATTCAATTGTAATTTGACTTTTTGAGTCTGGTTCAATCCCACTTAACTTTCCTGATTTTCTATCCTCTGCCATTAATCTTAGAATTTTATGTGAATAATGAATTGGAGCTGGCATCAAAACATCTGTTTCGTTACAAGCATATCCAAACATAATTCCTTGGTCCCCGGCACCTTCATCTTTATTTCCTGCAGAGTCTACTCCCATAGCAATATCAGCTGATTGTGAATGTAAATGAGTTTCAATTTTGGTTTGTTCTTTCCAAGAAAAACCATCTTGATCATAACCAATATCTTTAATACAGTCTCTTACTTTTGAAATTAATTCATCCTGTTTTAGTTCTGGCCCTCTTACTTCTCCTGCTAATACAACCTTATTTGTTGTTGTTAAAGTTTCACATGCAACTCTTGCTTCTGGTTCAGATGCTAAAAAAGTATCAACAACCATATCTGAAATCCTGTCACAAACTTTGTCTGGGTGTCCCTCAGATACTGATTCACTAGTAAATAAAAAATTTTTTTTCATTAATTCCCCCGTGTTTTAAAAAAAAAAATTAAACTAATATAAATGGATAGAAAATAAAAGAAGATCTTATTGCCGTGAGAACTAAAGATAGTTTTATTGGACATTTTCAAAGAGTTAATTTCAATAAATCCCTTATCAGTTGTTAAATTCTCTTTAATTACTTGACCTTTAGAATTTACAAAGGCCGATATTCCATTATTAGATGATCTTATAACTGGCTTGCCTTCTTCAATCGATCTAAAGACTGAGTGAGAAAAATGCTGATGTGGGCCTATAGAATTTCCAAACCATCCATCCTCGGATATATTAAGTATAAAATCATAATTTTTTTTACTTATATTAATTTTACCAGAGTAAATAACTTCATAACAAATAAGTGGGATAAAATTATAATTATTCAATTTGATTGGATCCCTATGTTTATCAGCTGAAAAGGAATGATAACCCTGGGTAATTTTTTTAAAACCTAAATTAGTTAATATTTTTTCAAACGGCAAAAATTCTCCGAATGGTACTAATTTATTTTTGTAATATTTTTGTAAAATATTAAGTTCATTATCCACAACTAAAAGCGTATTGTAAATTTTTTGTTTTTCGTACATGTTCATACCTAAAATTATCTTATGTTTTTTTGAAAAACTATTTGAAAATAAGCTTTTAAAATTTTTAAGATCCTCAAAATAAATGTTTGAAAGAATACCTTCTGGCAAAATAAATATTGTTTCGTTTAATGGGTTTGGCTCTGAAATACTTATTAATTCAGAAATAAATTCACTAGGATTTTCGTTTTGAAAAAATCTTTTTATTTTTATATTTGGAGAAATTATCTTTATAGTAAATCCTAAATCTTTTTTTTCAGTCAATTCATAATTTTTCAAGCTAAAATTTCCCCAAAAAAAATTGCCTAAAAAAACTAGTAAAGAAATAATTGATACACCAAGTTTAAAATTTTTTTTATATTTCAAAAATAAAATACTTGGCAATAAAAATAATAAAATAATTAAAGAATTAAAAGCATAGGTTCCTGTTATGGAGAGCAATTGAATTAATTCTAAATAATTTACTAAACTAAAAGAAATTAAATTCCATGGAAAACCTCCTAATATAAAACTTCTAATATATTCAAATATAGATAATGAAGTAGTCAAAATTAATATTGCTAAAAAGTTTTTTTTTGGGTTTAAAAGTGAAAAAATTAATGTTGATAAACCATAAAATAATCCTAAAAATAAAGGTATTAAAATTAAAGCAAATGGTATCAAAGGTTTAAAAATATCATCAAATGTAAGCGAATTAGTTATCCAATATAAATTAGATATGAAATAACTAAAACCGAATACCCATCCAATGTAAAATGATTTAAGTTTGTTATTTGTATAGATTAGCAATATCCATAAAAGAGCAGGGTATGAAAGAAAATTTAAATAAAAAAAATTATAAGGCGGAAGACTAAATGAGGAAATTAAACCTAATAGAAGTACAAATGAAAAAAATAAAATTTGATTTTTAATTATTAAAGTCAATTTATTTTATGGAAATTTTTTAATATTGAATTTTCTTTTCTAAGCATTTTAAAAAAATCATCTTGTCTTTTATGGTCATAGCCAATAAGGTGGAGATAACCATGTATCCACATTTTATCAAACTCTAAGTAGAAATTTGTTTTTTTTGATCTTTTTTTAATTATTTCGTAGCTAACTGCAATATCTCCTACATAAATTCTCTTTTTGCCTTTGATTTTAATAGGAAAAGACAGAACATCAGTAATTTTATTTTTTTTTCTAAACTTAAAGTTTAAGTTTTTCATCATTTTATTATTTGTTAGAAGTAAAGAAAATTCGTGGTTTTTTTTTTTAAAAAAAGAGTCTTTAGATAGTACTTTAAGTCTCTTATTTAAATAAATATTAGGATCTTTAATATTTTTTTTCCAATTTGAATGATCAGATATTACGTAGGCTCTAATCATTATTCAGTAGTTTTATCTGAATATGCCTTGACAATTTTTGATACTAGAGGATGTCTAACAACATCTTTATGATCGAAATCAACTACTGAAATTTCTTCTAAATGCCCCAGCAATTTTTTTGATCTATTTAGACCTGAAAGTGATTTGTTTGGTAAATCAATTTGTGAAGGATCTCCGTTGATTACAATTTTAGAATTTTCACCTATTCTTGTTAAAAACATTTTTATTTGAGTATCTGTTGCATTTTGTGCTTCATCAAGAATTGCAAATGAGTTCTTTAAAGTTCTACCTCTCATAAATGCAAGAGGAGCTATTTCTATATCTCCAACCTCAATTTTTTTTTGTATCTTTTCAAAATCTAACAAATCATACAACGAGTCGTATAATGGTCTTAAATATGGGTCGACCTTTTCTCTCATGTCGCCAGGCAAAAATCCAAGCCTTTCACCAGCCTCAACAGCAGGTCTAGATAAAATAATTCTTTCAATTTTTTTTTCTAATAGCATTGTTAGCGCTATTGCAACTGCTAAAAAAGTTTTACCTGTTCCAGCAGGACCTGCTGAAATAATTATATCAGACTCTTTTAATGCTCTCACATAATCCTTCTGTTTTTCGGATCTTGGAATTACAGATTTTTTTGGTGTTTTAATGATGTAATCTAGTTTTACCTCAGAATTATTTTTTTCATTAATCATAAACTTATTTGTTGAAGAAATTATATCTTTTTTTTCAATTGTTCCATTATTTAAATATTGTTCAGTTAAAAATTGAATTGCATTTTTAACTAAATTGTTCTTATCAGGATCACTTTTTACAAGGATAGAATTACCTCTAGAGTATAAACTAGTATTTGTGATTTTTTCCAATTCCTTTAGGTTATTATTAAATTCACCTGCCACACCCAATAACAAATCATTATTTTCAAATATAATACTTAATGAATTATTTTCAGAATAGACAAATTTAAGTTCTGAAATAATTTTTTTTTTATTTAAATTACTCAACTCAAGCCGCTCGCATACTTTTTTTTACCAAACCAAATAAGGTATTTTGATTACTAGTTTGAATTTTTACTTTCACAATTTTGCCTATGTCATTTTCATTTCCATCAAAAATTACAGGGGAAATATATTTATTTCTACCAAAAAATTTATTTTGTTTTTCTAATTTATTTTCTACGAGCACATCAATAATATCATTTTCCATTGACTTATTCATTTCTTTTTGGTTATTGAATAATTTAGTTTGTACTAAAGTAAGTCTTTCTTTGGCTATGCTTTCATCAATTATATCAAGTTGTGATGCTTTTGTTCCTGGTCTTGGACTGAAAATAAATGAAAAAGAATTAATAAATTTTATTTTTTTTAACAAGTCTAATGTTTCTTTAAAATCCTTATCTGTTTCACCAGGATAACCAATAATAAAATCACTTGAAAATTCAATTTCATTATTAATTTTTTTTAATTTCTCATAAATTTTTAAGTAATCATCGACAGTATGTTTTCTATTCATCAATTCTAAAATTCTATTTGATCCACTTTGAATAGGCAGATGAACAAATGGCATTAATTTATTACTAGATGAATAACAATCTATTAAATCATCAGTCATATCTCTGGGATGTGAAGTTGTATATCTTATTCTCTCTAGTTCTGAATATTGATTTAACCGATTTATCAAATCAGAAATTCTGAATTCTTTTGAATTTTCAATATAGGAATATGCATTAACATTTTGTCCAAGCAAAGTTATTTCTTTGGCACCATTTTGTATTAATTCTTCAGCCTCAGACATAATTTTGTCAAATGGTCGAGAATATTCAGGCCCCCTAGTGTAAGGAACTACGCAAAAATGACAAAACTTGTCACATCCCTCTTGAATAGTTAAAAATGCAGAAACCTTGTTATTGTTATTTTTTATTTGATCAAAATATCCAAATTTAGAAATTGTATCAAATTCAGTTTCCTCTTGCTTATGGTTTTTAATATGTTTTTTTATTAAGTCGTTAACTTTATGATAAGATTGCGGCCCTAATATAATATCTATATATGGTTCTCTTTTTGCCATTTCTTCATTTTCAGCTTGCGCAACACATCCCGCGATAACCATTATCGGTTTTTTTTTATCTCTGTACAATTTTTTTATTCTACCAATTTCATCGTAAACTTTTTCTTTAGCTTTATCTCTTATGTGACATGTATTTAAAATATAACAATCTGCATCTGATTGATTTTTAGTTTTAACAAATCCTAACTTACTAACTGAATCATAAATTCTATTAGAATCATATTCATTCATTTGACACCCAAATGTTTTTATGAAAATTTTTTTATTTACCACGGAACTAAATTTTTAAATTAAGTAAGAAAAGGTTAGATTTATTTTTCATCTAATTTTTTAATACCATAAAGCTCTAATTTATGATCCACCAGTTTATACCCATACTTTTCGGCAACTTTTTTTTGTAATTTTTCAATTTCTTCATCTACAAATTCAATTATTTCTCCTGATTTAATATCAATTAGATGATCATGATGACTTTCCACAATTGTTTCGTATCTTGCTTTTCCACCCTTAAAGTCGTGTTTAGTAAGTATTCCAGACTCCTCAAAAAGCTTTACTGTTCTATAAATAGTTGCGATACTTATTCTAGAGTCTAATTTTGAAACTCTTTTATATAATTCGTCAACATCAGGGTGATCAGACTCACCATAAACTTCTTTTGACTCTGATAAAACCTTAGCAATTATTCTTCTCTGGTCAGTGAGTTTTACTCCTTTTTTTTGGCAAATTTGTTCTATAGTTTCTGACATAATTTATTTTAACTCGAATATATGGGATTTATCAAACCTTTAATTGACGATTTTTTTTTATTTAATTTTATCAAATTTTTGTAATCTTTATTTATTAATTCCTGAGTTTTAAAGCCAATTAAGATTGCTTTGTTTGATAAAGATATTGCTTTTGCAATTGATAAGGAAATTCTAAGACTAGTGTATTTTCCAGGACCCAGATTTACGTAAATTCTTTGAATATCACTGATTTTTAATTTTTTTTTATTAAAAAAATCAATAATTAGTTTCACAAAATTATCAAAATTTTCCCTACTGTTTGCATAACTCGTGGTATATGATTGTTCTTCAGCAACAATGGCAAAGTTAATTTTTTCATTAGCAGCATCAATAATAAAGTTTATCATTTTTTATTCATTTTTTTTAAATGCTTATGCTGTAACTGTAAACAAAAAATATGAACCTGATGAAAAAGGCATATTGTCATTAATGTATCACAGATTTGAAGAAAACAAATATCCCTCTACAAATATAAGAATTGATGCTTTTAAAAAACATATTAATATTATTAAAGATAACAAACTAAAATTTTTAAACCCAAAAAAATTTGATTATGAATTTAAAAATGTAAGTGGAGAAAAAAAAATTTTGCTTACTATTGATGATGCATTCTCCTCTTTTTATCTTAACGCATGGCCAATTCTAAAAGAAAATAAAATTCCTTTTATTTTGTTTGTATCAACTGAAACCGTAGGTAAAAAAGGCTATATGAATTGGAATGAAATTATTGAAATATCTAGAGAAGATTATGTATTTATAGGAAATCATTCACACTCCCATGATTATTTAACAAAATATAAATTTGAGGATTTTAAAAAAGATATTGATAAGTCTATAGAAATCTTTAAGAGAAAGTTGAATTATAATCCTAATTTTTTTTCTTATCCTTTTGGCGAATTTAGCTTAGAACAAAAAAAATATATTTCAAAAAAATTTGATTATGCATTTGGTCAACATTCAGGAGTTATTGATTTAAATAAAGATAAATATGAGTTACCAAGGTTTCCAATAAATGAAAAATACGGAGATTTAGAAAGATTTAAATTTTTGATAAATCTACTACCAATTCAATACAAAGAATTAATACCAAATGATAAATTTTTGTTTGATTCAAATAATCCACCTTCAATGAAAATAAAGTTTTTTAAAGAGCAGAAAAATATTAATTTAATTAATTGTTTCTCTAATGAAGGTGGTGACTGGAAAAACTCTAAATTAAATTATAAAGATTCAGAAATTGAGATTATTTTTACTGAAAAGTTTTTACCTAGAAGAGGGAGAATAAATTGCTCTATGAATGACAAAGATGGATGGAGATGGTTTGGAACTCAATTTACTCTCAATTAAATTAGATTTTTCATTTTTAAACTTGTAGGTAAAATTTCAACATCATCAAAGTCATTTAAATTGTTTTGTATAATAATTTTTCTAAGAACCTCGGTGTACTGTTTTCCAGTTTCAGCATATTTTTCTAAAAACTTCACTAGTTTTAAACTATTTAGTTTTTCGTCATTATCTCTCTGAATAGCTCGTTCAATTCTAAATTCTTTATAGCTTGAATGTGTATTTAAATTTCTTTGATAAGCTCTAACTGAGGCTTTCAATATTTTAAATTTTGCAACTTTGTGCTTCTTGTCCTCTTCAACATCCAATGGTCTAATACCTTCGCCAGACCATGTCCATTGTCCAAATAAAGCATTTCCCTCTTGCGCAAATCTTGAGCTCCCCCATCCAGTTTCTTTTGCTGCTTGAGCTATTGCTAGCGAAACTGGAATTTCATCCATTCTAATTTTGAGTTTTACTAAATCATTATTTTTTACTCCATATTGTTTGAATTTTATGTCAAGCCAGGCTTTGTCAATTTTTGTAGTATTGTTTTTATTTAAAATTTCAAAAAGTTTTTTTCTATCAAATCTTATTTTTAAATTTTCCTCAATAATAAGAGGTAATACTATTTTAATAAAAAGCTCTTTTCTTTTTTTTGGACTTTCAATATTTTTTAGTTCTTTGGGGAGTCTTGTTAACTGATTTCCTGCATTGACTAATTTAGTTTCTTTAACTGCATCAAGACTATATCCATTGTCGTTGAACAATTCCTCAATTGTTGAGGCACTTAACCTTTGTGGATCATCATCGTCTTCGTTTTTTCCAAAAACATCAATATCTTCAAATATATTCCACGAGAATCTTTCCTTAACTGAATCTTTTAAAAGCTTATTTTTTTTTTTTTGTTTGTCTAGTATTTCATCAAAACTTTGTTTAGATGTGTTAATTACAACTTGAGTATTGTCAAAATTTAATTTTATAAAATTAATTGAGGAAGGTAAAATTGAGAATATTAAAATAATTATTAAACTCACTAAAAATGTTTTAAAAAAATTTAGATTACTATCATTAAGTTTTTTTTTTAATTTTTTTTTTTTCATATCTCTCATCATGATTCTTTATAAATGATAGTAAGAATATTATACAGCTAAAACTTCTTTAACTTCTGGTATATAATGGCAAAGTAAATTTTGTACTCCCTGTTTTAGAGTTAAAGTTGAAGATGGGCATCCCGAGCAGCTACCCTTTAAGATAACTGTGACTTTGCCATCTTTAAATTCTTTAAATGTAATATCTCCACCATCTCTTGCAACAGCTGGTCTTATTTTGGTTTCTAAAATTTTTATTATTTTTTTTTCAGTTTCTCCATAATCTTCAAGGTTATCTAATGGAATATTTTTATTAATGATGAATTCATTACCATTCTCATAGTATTCATTTAAATATGAAATAACTATATGTTTAATGTTCTCCCATTTTTCATCTTGAGATTTATTTACTGATAAAAAATTTTCACTCAGGAAAACACCTGTTACACCATTAATTGATAAAATATTTTTTAAAATAGGAATTTCAGTTTGGTTTTGGTTAAGAAATTCATAGGGTCCATCATCTGATACTACCTTACCAGGTATAAATTTTAGAGAATTAGGATTTGGTGTTTCTTGTATTTGAACAAACATTATATTTATATAATACTAATTTTTATAATTTAAAGAATTTAAAAACCTATTATTTTCTTCATTTCTTTAATCTTCTTTCCCGCAATAGCTTCGGCTTTATTCGCACCTTCTAAAAGAAGCTTATCCAAATATTGTTTATCACTAATTAATTTTTTTATTTCATTTGAAATTGGAGAAATTTTACTAGACAAAATTTCTGCTAATTTAACTTTTAAATCGGAAAAATTTTTTCCTCCGAATTCATCTAAAGTTTTGTTCAAGTTTTGATTTGAAATACTTGAATAAATACCAAGAAGATTTAGAGCTTCTGGCCTGTTAATTAACTTTTGATCCTCATTTGGAATTGGGAAGGAATCAGTTTTTGCCTTTTTAATTTTGTTAATAATTTCATCCTCTGAGTCTGTCAGATTGATTCTGCTTAAATCTGATGGGTCTGATTTACTCATTTTTTTTAAACCATCTTTAAGACTCATTATTCTTGAAAAATCTTTTTGTATTAGCGGCTCTGGAACTTTTAAGAAATCTCTACAATCAAAATCTTTATTGAATTTTTGCGCTATGTCTCTTGTTAATTCCAAATGTTGTTTTTGATCTTCTCCAACTGGAACATGTGAAGTATCATAAAGCAATATATCACTTGCCATTAATATTGGATAAATATAAAGGCCAACCGAAGCCTTTTCTTTATCTTTGCCAGCTTTTTCTTTAAATTGTGTCATTCTATTAAGCCAGCCCATGGGAGCCATACAACTTAACATCCAAGATCCTTCCGCATGTGCTTGAACTTCAGATTGATTAAAAATAATACTTCTACTTGGGTCGATACCACTAGCAATAAACGCCGCTGTTGTTTCACGAATATTATTTTTCAATTGATCTTTATCTTGCTTAACTGTTATGGCATGTAAATCTACAACACAAAATATACAATTGTTCTCTTTATCATTATTTAAATCAACGAAATTTTTAATTGCACCTAAATAATTTCCTAAATGAAGATTGCCTGTTGGCTGAACTCCTGAAAATATTTTTTTGGGCATTTATCAATACTTTAAATTAATATCTGAAATTTTAAAGGCTTTTATAATTATTGAAACTCCAATGTATAAAATGAAAGTTAATAAAACAATAAAAATAATAAAAATAAATTTATAATTATTAAAATAATCTAATGATCTCGATAAAAAACTTATTAAAAAGTAAAACACTGAAATCGCTATTAAATTAGAAAAAATAATTTTTGTTATCTGCATTACAAAATTAGAACTAAATTTAAAGTATTTTTTGTTAGTAACAAATATCAATAATATAATACCATTAAACCAAGAGGAAATTGTTGTGGCTATTGGTATTATAATAAAACCAACTTGAGGAAAAAAAGTTAAGCTAATTATTAAATTTAAAATTACTGAAATTAATGAATATTTAAAGGGTGTTTTAGTATCATTTCTTGCAAATAAAAAAGTTGAAAATATTTTGATTAACGAAAATGCAGGAAGCCCAAGTGAAAAATAAAATAAAGCTTTCGCAGAATTAGTAACACTTACCTGATCGAACGAACCATATCCAAATAAAGCAGATGTTACTTGTTCTGAACCAACCATTAGAGCAAGCGATGCAGGTAAACTTAAAAATAAACTAAGCTCTAATGCTTTGTTTTGAAGTTGTATAGTTTTTAAAGAATTATTATTTTTAATATGTCGACTCAAATTAGGAAGTATTACAGTACCTATCACTATTCCAGCTATTGCTAAATTAATCTGATAAATCCTATCAGCATAATATAGGTAAGAAACAGCGCTTGCCTGAAAAGATGCAATAATTGTACCAACTAATATATTTATTTGAGTTACGCCAGAAGAAAAAATACTTGGTAGAAGTTTACTAAAAAAGTTTTTAACTTTTTTATTTATTTTAAAATTAAAGTTGATATTTATTATAAAATATTTTTTAACAAATATTAGTAAGAAAATAAATTGAATAGCCCCTGCAAAAGTAACTGTATAGGATAAATAATAGACTAGATCATAATTTAATTTTTCAGCATATAATAAACAAATTATCAACATAATGTTTAAAATTATTGGAGCCGCAGCTGCAGCAGCGAATTTATTATGAGAATTTAAAATTGCTGAAAAAAAAGATGCAAGACTAATAAAAAGTAAAAATGGAAAAGTAATTCTGGTCAAATTAATAGCAATATTTAATTTTTCTGGGTTATTTAAAAATCCTGGAGCAATAATTTTTATAAATAATGGCATGAATATTTCAATAATTAGGATTGTGAAAAACAATACTAATAACAAAAGATTAAAAATTGTATTTGCAAATAAGTTTGCACTTTTTTTACCTTTAATTAATTCAGCGGAATAAGAAGGAACGAAAGCTGCATTAAAAGTTCCTTCTGAAAATAACCTTCTAAAAGTATTTGGAATTCTAAAGGCAACAAAAAAAGCATCAGCTAGTGGCCCTGATCCAAGATAAATTGCTATGAAAAAATCTCTAATGTAACCAAGAACTCTACTCAATAACACAAATAGACTAAACGTGCTTGTTGACTTAATGAGGTTCATAAATCATATTAGTCTTAAATTTACCTTAAAGGTATATTTAATTTGCCTTATGAAAAAAAATAAAATTGAACATTATTCAGACAAAGAAGCCCTTGAGTTTCATAATTCAAACAAATCTGGGAAGATTGAGATAAATTCATCAAAGCCAATGACGTCAAAAAGAGATCTGGCTCTTGCATATTCACCAGGTGTGGCAGCGCCTGTTAAAGAAATTTATAAAAATCCAGAACTAGCATATGATTATACAACTAAAGGTAATTTAGTTGCCGTGATTAGTAATGGTTCAGCAATTTTGGGACTGGGCAATCTAGGCGCAATTGCCTCTAAACCTGTTATGGAGGGTAAAGCAGTTTTATTTAAAAGATTTGCAGATATAGATGCTATTGACCTAGAAATTGACAGCAAAGATCCAAAAGAAATAGTAAATAGCATAAAAAATTTTGCTGTTAGTTTTGGAGGTATTAATCTTGAAGACATAGCAGCTCCAGAATGTTTTATTATTGAAGAAAATCTAAAAAAAAAACTGAATATCCCAGTTTTTCATGATGATCAACACGGTACAGCTATCATAACTTCGGCAGCTCTTATTAATTCATTACAGATTACGAAAAAAAAAATTGGTAAAATTAGAGTCGTGGTAAATGGTGCAGGAGCATCTGCAATGGCTTGCTCAGACCTATTTATTAAGCTTGGGGTTAAAAAAGAAAATTTAACAATGATAGATAGTAAGGGTGTAATTAGTTTAAATAGAAAAGGATTGAATAAATGGAAATTGATGTATGCAAAAAATACTAAAAATAAAAATTTAAAAGATGCTTTAAAAAATGCAGATGTTTTTTTAGGCTTATCATCAGGTGGTATTCTTAAAAAAGACATGATTAAACTTATGTCAAAAAATCCAATTATATTTGCTTGTGCTAATCCTGACCCAGAAATTCTACCTGAGGAAGTATATAAAGTTAGAAAAGATGCAATTATAGCAACTGGTAGATCAGATTATGTAAATCAGGTGAATAATCTAATTGGCTTTCCTTACATATTTAGAGGAGCGCTTGATGTAAGGGCAAAAACTATAAACGAAGAAATGAAAATTTCTGCAGCCTATGCGATTGCTAAATTAGCTCGAGAAAGAGTTCCAGATGAAGTCACAGCAGCAATGGGAGGAGATAGACCTACATTTGGTAAAGATTATATTATTCCTTCTACATTTGATCCAAGATTAATAAGTGTAATTCCAGTAGCTGTAGCAAAAGCTGCAATAAAAAGTGGAGTTGCCAGAAAGAAAATTGAGGATTTTAATTTGTATTCTGAACAATTAAAACAAAGATTAGATCCATCAGTAACAATTATACAAGGGATAAATTCCAAAGTTAAAAAAAATCAAAAAACTGTAGTATTTGCAGATGGTGAGGATGAGAATACTCTTAAAGCTGCAATTGCATTTAAAAATAGCGGTTTAGGAACCCCCATAATTGTGGCAAAAGAAAATATTATTAAGCAAAGGTTAAAGGAGATTGGTTATAAAGAAAATTTAGATATTCAAATTGTAAATTCAACGAATAAAAAAATGAGAGATAAATATGTAAAATTCTTGTTTAAGAAAATGCATAGAGAACAAGGTTTATTAGAAAGAGATTGTGATAGATTGATTAGAAATGACAGAGTGATTTGGTCTTCTTGCATGGTTGAATGTGGGGATGCGGATGCGATGGTTACTGGTAATACTAGAAGATACTCTCAATCATTAGAAAAAATTAAAAAAGTAATACCTCCTAGGGAAGGTGAAATAATGTTTGGATTAAATATGGTAGTTAGTAAAGGTAAAACAGTATTCATCGGAGATACATCAGTTAATGAATATCCTTCATCAGTGGAATTAGCAGATATGGCAATCTCAGCAGCTAGAGTAGTTAGATTATTTGGGTTTAATCCAAAAGTAGCATTTTTATCTCATTCAACGTTTGGTCAGCCTATAACAAGCAGAACTAAACATATTAGAGACGCTGTAGAAATATTAAAAAAAAGAAAAGTAGATTTTAAATTTGATGGCGACATGCAACCTGATGTTGCTCTGGATGATGAATATTCTGATTTATATCCATTTTCAGAAATAGTGGGAAATGCAAATATATTAATTATGCCAGGTCAACATAGTGCAGCTATCTCCTATAAATTAATGAAAACATTAGGAGGTGCAAAAGTTATCGGGCCATTGCTAATTGGTCTTGCTCAACCTATAGAGATTGTTCCACTTAGATCATCAACTTCAGAAATATTGAATTTAGCCTCTGTTGCAGCATATTCAGCAGGAGTTATAAAATACAAAAAAAAAAGATAATTTTCTAATTATTTTTTAACTACTCTCAAATCATCAACTAAAAAAATACTTGTAATTACATCCTCCACATCAAGAATTTGTTTAGCCTCATTTGTCACTTCATCTCTTTCACTTTTATTTTGAGAAATCCCATAAATATAAATTTTCTTTTTATAAGTATCGATATTATAGTTAATCGATTTTATTTTTTTGTTTGCAATCAAAGCTGCTCTTAGTTGTGAGGTAATTAGTAAATCTTTAGCGGATTGTGTAAAATTAAATTCTTCTTTTATTTTTAAATCATTTTTTACTGATCTAGCACCTTTAATTTCCCAAGCTAATTTTGTAATCTTTAATTTATCTTCTATTGAATTTACTTTTCCTGTGAGAAATATTCTTCCATCAAGTATTTTAGTTTTCACAGAAATTATGTAACCTTTATCTGAAGATAGTAATTTTGCTCTAAGATTTTGTTGCATTATAGAATCATCTATTTGAGTTCCAAAACTTCTTGGATCTAATGCAATTGAAACACCAGTACCCAAAACTCCAGTGGAAGAATAGCCAACACAGCCTGTGAGAATTATTAATGAAAGAAATAAAATAGCTTTTTTAATTTTCATTTTTTAGTTTAAGACAATAATTATAGACTATTTTCTTTGAAATATTTCTATTTGTTGTAATTTTATTGACAATATCTTTGATAGACATTTTTTTAATAAATTTATTTATTTTTTTTTTATCTGATTCTTCAAGCTGATTGAAACTTAAATTTTCTTTTTTAATTTCAGAAATAACAACAGTAATTTCTCCTTTTCTAGAAAAATTAACTTCTGAAAGTTTATTTACAGAAGTTCTAATGTATTCCTCATGATATTTTGTAATTTCCCTACAGATAATCATCTCTCTATCAGAAAAATATTCTTTTATATCTTCAACTCTTTTACTTAGCTTATTTGGCGATATAAACATCACTATTGAGCAATTAAGATAAGATAAATCATTAAATAATTTTTTGATTTGATTTTTTTTTTCGGGTAAAAAGCCACAAAAATAAAAGCTCTCAGAAAACCCACTTATAGAAATAGCTGCACTCACAGCAGATGCACCAGGAATAGGAAAAATTTGGATATTATTTTTTACACATTCATTTATTAATATTTTTCCTGGGTCTGATATAGTAGGGGTTCCAGCATCAGCGACTAACGAGACTATTTTATTGTTTTTCAAAGTTTTCAGAATTTTATCTAAATTTTTTTTTTCGTTAAATTTATGGTTGGATATTAATTCATTTTTTATATCAAATTTTTGAAGAATTTTTCTTGTGACTCTCGTATCTTCACATAAAATTAAATTAGATTCCCTAAGAATATTAACGGATCTAAAAGATAAATCTCCCATATTTCCTATGGGTGTAGCAACACAATATAGCCCAGGTTTAAATTTATTATTATTTAAATTCATATTAATAGATTATTTAAATATATTATTAAAACTAGAATGAAAACTTTTATTAATTTTATTATTATATCAGCTTTTACTTTAAGTTTTTTTTGTCAAAACTCACTTGCATCAGAAAAAATTAAAATTGGTTTGATTGTTCCACTGAGTGGAAAAAATTACATAATGGGTGAAAGAATCATAAAATCTATAAGAATGGCTGTAAATAAAATTGATGATAATAGAATTGAGATAATACCCAAAGACACAAGATCTAATCCTATTGACGCATTAAAAGTTTCTAAGGAATTATACAAGGAGGGTGTGAGGATTATTATTGGACCAGTATTTAATGAAAACATTAAATATCTTGATGATTTAAAAGATGTTACTTTCATATCTTTTACAAATAAGTTAATCAACAATCCTAAAAATGTAATAAGTGCAGGTGTAAACGCAATCTCACAAATACAAACTATAAAAAAATTTAATGATAAAAAAAATCTAAGGAAGAGCGTATTTTTAATACCTAAATCTGAATTTAAAAAAGAAATAGAAACTGCAATTAATTTTACAAAGATTAGGCATAAAGAAGTATTTTATTATGACAGAGAACCAACCAAACTTACTAAACAAATTGAAGATCTTACAAAATATAAAATTAGGAAAAATAATCTTAAAGATGAAATAAAAAGGTTAGAAAGTTTATCATTCAAAGATAAAGAGAGACAAATACAAAAATTAAAAAAAAGGGATACTTTAGGAAATATTAATTTTGACTCTGTAATTATAGCTGACTTTGATGAAAATTTAAAAAGTGTTGCTACATCATTACTTTATACAGATGTTTCTTCAAAAAGAATTTCCTATATCACCTTAAACCAATGGTTTGACCCAAGTCTTTTAAAAGAGACTTCATTGCATCCAATATATTTCCCCTCGATAAACAAAAGAAATTATGAAATATTTATGAAGGATTTTAAAAATACCTATGGCATTGATGGTGATCAACTTTCATTTTTAAGTTATGATTTAATAGGATTAGTCTATTTTTTAATTTATGAAAATAATTTTAAAATTTCAAAAAAAATATTTTATAAAAAAAATAAGTTTAAAGGAAAAATAGGAATTTTTGAAATCAGCAAAAATACTATAACGCATCAATTAAATTTTTATAGCATTGAAGAAAATAAGTTTAAAAAAATTTTCTGATTTTTTTGAAAGCTCTTGAGCGATGGTCTATGCTATATTTTTTTTTTGGTTCCATTTGACCAAAAGTTAATCTTTTTCCTCTTGGTATAAAAATGGGATCATATCCAAAACCATTTTTTCCTTTCTTTGAGGGAGATATACGGCCTTCAATTTTTCCAATTTTACTTATAAATTTGCCATTAGGCCAAAATATTGTTAGCACACAAATAAATCTTGCAACTATTTTCTTTTTTTTCCAGTTTTTATCTTTTTTAAAAATTTCACGGTAAACTTTTTTAATAGCTAAATTAAAATTTCTTTTTTTTCCGGACCAATTTGCTGAATATATACCTGGTGCTTTATTTAAAATATCAATCTCAATTCCAGAGTCGTCAGACAAACAAATTTTATTTGTTTTTTTGCAAAAATATTTGGCTTTTAAAAGTGAATTTTCTTGAAATGAAATTCCTGTCTCTCTAGGACTTTTTAATTTAAAGTCTAAATTTGAGTAGATTTTTAAGTTTTTGGGTAATAGATCAGCTATTTCCTTAAGTTTTCCTTTGTTATTTGAACCAATGAATATTTCTTTAATTTTTTTTTTAGGCATCTAGAAATTACGTATTTTCTTACCATATAAAGATATATGGACAAGGAAGAATTAAAAGAAAAAACAGAAAATATCACAAATACAGATAGTATTTCTGGTGAAGAAAATAAAGCAAAAGAAGAATTAAACCAAAAGGATGGAGAAGAAAGTTCAAATGTAGAAAAAGAAGAGGAAAAGAAATTAACGTCAGAGGAAGAAATAGAAACACTTAAAGATAAGTTGGCAAGAACATTTGCTGAAATGGAAAATCAGAGAAGGAGATTTGAAAAAGAAAAAGAAGATGCATATGAGTATGGAGGATATTCTTTCGCAAAAGAGGCATTAAACCTCCTAGATAATCTCGAAAGATCGAAAGCTGCATTAGAGAATGATGACAATTTAAAAAGTACAGAAGCACTAAAAAAAATAGTAGATCACTTAAATATTATAAATGACGATATGTTATCTATTTTCAAAAAAAATAATATTGAGCCTATTAAATCAATCGATCAAAAACTCGACCCAAATCTTCATCAAGCAATGATGGAAATAGAAGATGAGTCAAAAGAACCAGGAACGATTGTTCAAGAAATCCAGAAAGGTTTTATGATGAAGGACAGATTATTAAGACCTTCTTTAGTAGGCGTTTCAAAAAGAAAAGTGGAGGAAATTCATAAAAATGAGCAAAAAGATGAAAAAAGTCAGTAAAAACAGTAAAAATTTAAATTTTATAGACGGTTGTAGTCTAAAAATAAGCACTTATATGATCGAGAGGTAATACAATTATGAGCAAAGTAATAGGAATAGATTTAGGAACAACAAATTCTTGTGTAGCAGTAATGGAAGGTACACAAGCAAAAGTTTTAGAGAACGCTGAAGGCGCAAGAACAACGCCGTCAGTTGTTGCATTTTCAGAAAATGATGAAAAATTAATTGGTCAACCAGCAAAAAGGCAAGCAGTAACTAATCCTGAAAATACAATATTTGCTGTCAAAAGATTGATAGGAAGAAATTTTGACGATCCATCAGTTAAGAAGGATGTAGAAACTGCTCCATTTAAAATCGTTAATTCAGATAAAGGAGATGCATGGATTGAAGCTAAAGGAAACAAATATTCTCCTTCTCAAATTTCAGCTTTTACTCTTCAAAAAATGAAAGAAACTGCTGAAAAATATTTAGGTCAAGAAGTTTCTCAGGCTGTAATAACTGTTCCAGCTTATTTTAACGATGCACAAAGACAAGCTACTAAAGATGCTGGAAAAATTGCGGGTTTAGAAGTTTTAAGAATTATAAATGAGCCAACAGCAGCTTCACTTGCTTATGGCTTAGATAAAAAAACAAATAAAAAAATTGCTGTTTATGATTTAGGTGGAGGAACTTTTGATGTTTCAATACTTGAACTAGGTGATGGGGTTTTTGAGGTTAAATCAACAAATGGTGACACATTCTTAGGTGGAGAAGATTTTGATAACACGATAGTAGAATATTTACTGTCAGAGTTTAAAAAAGAAAACGGTATCGATCTAAAATCTGATAAATTAGCTTTACAAAGACTAAAAGAGTCTGCGGAAAAAGCAAAAATTGAATTATCTTCAGCTGCACAAACTGAAATTAACTTACCATTTATAACTGCAGATAAAACTGGTCCAAAACATATTAATATGAAAATGACTAGAGCAAAACTCGAGGCACTTGTCGAAGACCTTATTTCTAGAACAATTCCACCATGTGAAACAGCTCTTAAAGATGCTGGACTAAATGCAAGTGAAATTGATGAAGTAATACTCGTTGGTGGAATGACAAGAATGCCTAAAGTTATTGAGGAAGTAAAAAACTTTTTTGGTAAGGAACCAAACAAATCTGTAAATCCTGATGAAGTTGTAGCAATGGGTGCTGCGATTCAAGCTGGAGTATTACAAGGTGACGTCAAAGATGTATTATTACTTGATGTGACACCACTTTCACTTGGTATAGAAACTTTAGGTGGAGTTTCAACTAAATTGATAGAAAAAAATACAACAATACCAACAAAAAAAAGCCAAGTTTTTTCAACAGCGGAAGATAACCAACCTGCAGTTTCAATAAGAGTTTTGCAAGGTGAGAGAGATATGGCTTCAGATAACAAAGTTTTAGGGAACTTTGAACTAGTAGGTATTGCTCCTGCACCTAGAGGTGTGCCTCAAATTGAAGTTACATTTGATATAGATGCAAATGGAATTGTAAATGTTTCTGCAAAAGATAAGGGAACTGGTAAAGAACAAAAAATTCAGATCCAGGCCTCAGGTGGATTAAGTGAGGATGAAATTAATCAAATGGTTAAAGATGCTGAGACAAATAAAGAAGCTGATAAAAAGAAAAGAGAAGCGGTTGATGCTAGAAATCAAGCAGATACTTTGCTTCATTCTACTGAAAAGAATTTAAAAGAACACGGTAGTAAAGTTTCTGATGCAGATAAGAAAGCTATCGAAGATGCATCTGCTAATGTAAGAAATGCATTAAAAGGAACTGATGTAGAAGAAATTAAGAAGAAAACTCAAGATTTGGTTCAAGCTTCTATGAAATTAGGTGAAGCTATTTACAAATCACAACAAAGTACTAAACCTGGCGATGCACCTAAAGATGCAAAAGATGAAGGGAAAAAAGACGATAATGTTGTTGATGCAGACTTTGAAGAAGTAAAAGAAGATAAAGAAAAGAGCGCCTAAACTATCAACCATTTGTCTATAACTAGTTATGGCAAAAAGAGATTACTACGAAGTATTAGGTGTTGAAAAAAGTGCTAGCCCAGATCAAATAAAAGCAGCTTACAGAAAACAAGCAGTCAAATATCATCCTGATAAAAATAAAGGCGACAAAGGAGCTGAGGAAAAATTTAAAGAAGCTTCTGAAGCGTATCACGTTTTATCAAACTCAGAGAGAAAACAAAATTATGACAATTTTGGACACGCGGCTTTTGAAAATGGTGGAGGTGGCAGAGGAGGTTTTGGAAACTTTGATTTTTCTGGCTCTTTCTCAGATATTTTTGAGGACTTTTTTGGAGAAGGTTTTGGCGGAGGTGGAAGAAGATCAAGAAGATCTAACAACAGAGGATCTGATTTAAGATATGATCTCTCAATAACCTTGGAAGAAGCTTACACTGGAAAAAAACAAGATATTAAATTTTCAACATCTGAAAGATGTGATACATGCAGCGGTTCAGGATCAAAACCTGGCCATAACGCAAGTTCCTGTTCAATGTGTGGTGGTCACGGACAAGTTCGATCTAGTCAAGGTTTTTTTACAGTTCAGCAAACATGCCCACAATGTGCAGGATCTGGTGAAGAAATAACACATCCATGCTCAAGTTGTAGTGGTCAAGGAAAAAAACAAGCAAGTAAGAGACTTTCAGTAACTATTCCTAAAGGTGTAGATGATGGAACAAGGATTAGATTATCTGGGAAAGGAGAAGCTGGATCAAGAGGAGCAAGTAATGGTGATCTTTATTTATTTATCAATGTTGAGTCACACGAACTTTTTAAAAGATCAGAAGTAAATTTATTTTTTGAATTTCCTATTTCTTTTACAGATGCAGCATTAGGAACAACAATCGAAATACCTACAATAGATGGAGGTAAAGCAAAAATAAAAATTCCAGACGGAACACAAAGTGGTAAACAATTTAGATTGAAAGGCAAAGGAATGCCATTTATGAGAAGAGGAGATTATGGAGATTTATACGTCCAAGTTAACACTGAGGTACCAGTATCCTTAAATAAAGAACAAAAAGAATTACTCGAAAAATTTAGAAAAATTGAAAATGATAGATCAAATCCAAGTATAAAAAGATTTTTTCAAAAAGCTAAAAATTTCTGGAAAAATTAAATGAAAAAAAAAATTAAATATATTATTTTTGGCATTGTTTATATTTTAGCAATTTTAATATTAGGTGCCTATTTCTATAAAGAAGGAATTGGAATAATTTAATTATCTTTTGCTAGCCTAATAAAGATATCTCCCATGCCCCCTTTTACTTCCTCAAGAGGTGCAGTATTTCTAAAAGCACAATATTGGCCAGTTATCTCGTGTTTATCGATTGCTGCTATGCTTTGTTCATTACATTTTGATGCATTGTGAAACAAACCAATAACTAACCTATCATCTAAAACATATACTTGTTTGTCATCAAGTTTTTTACCGTTACAAAAATAATTCTTATTAACTTCCATTGGAAAGTCATCTTTTCCACAGGGATTACTAATTGTTAAAACAAAAAATTCTTTTTCACCATCTGTAAAAGTGTAATTCATTTTTTTAACTTTTGAATATTTCATCAAATCACATGAACATGGGACACAGCATCTGTGATAAAAACCACATATTTTTTCTTCATTTTCAACGCTATTAAGATAGACAAATTCAGGCTTGTTATTTGGATCTATCAATGAACCAGACACCGCGCAATATAGTTTGTTATATTCCAAAAAGTCTTGGTAGGTAATTTTTTTACCTAAAATATGTTTAAAAAATTTAGGACCTGCTGCATTTCTATTTTGATCAGGAAAGATTTCTGACCAATCACCAGCTAGATCAGCATAATAATTAAATTGGGTTGCTTGGGTAGGTTGAGACATACTAAAGCTTATTAAAAGACTAAATAGTATAAAGTTTTTAATTTTTTTTAATAAACTCATATTATTTATTCAAGTATACTTTTAATTCTAAAAAATTAATTGGGTTTTATTGTCCTATTATTTTTGGTTAACTTCTATTGTTTTATTTAATTCATTAATATTTAAAGTCTCAGTAAAACCATTCGTCCAAATAATTTTAATAGAAATATTTTTTTCACCATCTCTAATTCCATAATGTGCCACTGGTTCCATTTGACATAAATAACCAGATCCAGCATCAATTGTTTTAGCATGATTTCTCAAATTTGATTTTAATATAACAGTAGCTCCTCTAGCAGGAGCTCCAAATTTATTTAATAGCTTTATCCTTAAATAATTGAAATCTTTTTTAATATCAGCTTTATACATTGTTAATGGTTGCATACCAGACTCACCATGAGCAATTAACAATTCTAAAATTCCATCATCATCTATATCTGCTACAGCTGCACCTGTTCCAAGACCATTTGCTTCATAAGCATTTTTAATATTGATTTCTTCAAAAAACCCATTTTCTTTTATTTTGAATAGTTTATTTGGCTCACCAATGTTATTCATGAATATCTCATCATAACCATCATTATCAAAATCTGCTGATATTACAGTTCTAATTCTAGTTGGAATATTGTAGGTTGGAGTAGCGATATCTCTAAATTTGTTGTCTTCTAAAACGAAGGCCCTATGATAACCATTCCAATTAGATGTAACTATATCTAGTCTTCCTCTATAAAATATATCAGTTAAAGTTGTGCCTCTTCCATTTTCGTATTTATCGTCTACTTTATAATCTTCGGCAATATCCTGAAAATATCCATCAGAGTTGTAATATAAAAAGTTTTTACCTCTCTCATTTGCAGCAAATATATCCATTTTTCCAGACAAAATATTTCCTGCAACCACTGCTCTTCCACCAGTTATTTTGTTGATTTTAAGCTGTTCTGCTAAATCTAGAATTTGTCCAGAACTGAGTTCATAATATCTAGTAGGTCCTCCATAATTCGCAACATATATGCCATATTTTCCATCACCATTTCTATCAACACAAACAACTGATCTTCCAGCGGTTAAATTCAGGTTCTTTTTATTGATATCTTTTTCAAACAAATCTACAAAGCTATCGCTATTATTATCAATCAATCTATCTGAATATTTTTTTTCTCCACTATAAGTGTCGGTATTTAAGAAATAAATTTCTTCAAAACCATCTTGATCTATATCACATGCAGCAACACCAATTGTTTTTCTTTTAGCATCATCAAATATTTCATTTTTATTAATGTTTACTATTTTCCCATTTTGATAAGTCAGAGCTAAGTTCGAAAATCCAAATCCAGTAACCACAAATTCATATTTGCTGTCTTGGTTAACATCTGTAACGGAAATACCATAACTAAGTCTAAAGTCATTATCTTCAATTTGAGATGTAATATCTTTAAAAAAGTCTGCTTTAGAATCATTGTGAGACACAAAAAAAAATAAAACCAGAAAAAATTTTAATAGGTATTTAATAACCATAATTGTTGTATATTAATTAAAAAATATATTAAAATAAATTAATGAGCAAAATAAAATTAGCGATATCTGGTTGCATGGGACGAATGGGCCGGCAACTAGTGAAATCTTCTAAAACTGATAAAAATTTTAAATTAACCATACTTACAGAAAACAGATTAATAGAAAAAAAAATTGCTGGAATAAAACCTAGTTTGAATCATGAAAATTCTCTTAAAAATGTTGATTTAATAATCGATTTTACAATTCCTAAATGTACTTTTGAAATTCTTAAAATAGCATCAAAGCTAAAAAAAAGAGTGGTTATTGGCACAACCGGTTTCTCTAAAATGGAAGAACTTCAAATTAAAAAATTTTCAAAAAAAATTCCTAT
The DNA here is from genome assembly GCA_902584995.1 of uncultured Pelagibacteraceae bacterium. GTDB lineage: Bacteria > Pseudomonadota > Alphaproteobacteria > Pelagibacterales > Pelagibacteraceae > Pelagibacter. The sequence goes on along the minus strand of CACICF010000010.1, from coordinate 16,701 downwards.
TTTAAAAGCTGGCAATATGAGTTTAGGCATAAATCTATTGATGTATTTAACTGAAATCGCCTCTAAATCACTAGGTAATAATTTTTTAAGTAAAGTGTATGAGGTACATCATAAGCATAAAATAGACCATCCATCTGGAACAGCGTTGATGCTGGGTAAAGGTATAGCTGTAGGTAAAAATAGAGATTTTTACAATTTAATTGGAAAAAAGTATCTAAACAAAAAAAGTTTTCCTTATGGAAAAAAAATTAATTTTAACTCAATACGTAAAGGTAAAACTGTAGGTGAACACGAGGTAAAGTTTTCTAGTGGTAAAGAAATTATTACACTAAATCATGAGGCATTTGATAGAGCTTTATATAGCGAAGGAGCTTTAACAGCTGGAAAATGGTTAATGAATAAGAAACCTGGTTTATATTCTATGCGTGATGTTTTAAATTTTAAATGAGGGAAGAACAAAGAGCAAAAATTGTTCTTAAAATATTAAATAAAATATATCCAAAAACACCAATACCTCTCAAACACAGAAATATGTTTACTTTATTGGTTTCTGTTCTTTTATCTGCACAATGTACAGACGTAAATGTTAACAATGTAACAAAAAATATATATCCAAAATATAATAAACCAGAACATTTTGTTAAACTTGGAAGAAAAAAAATTGAAAAACTAATAAGAAGTATTGGTATTTTTAGAATTAAGGCTAAGAGCGTTTATAATTTATCAAAAACTTTAGTGGAAAAATACAATGGAAAAGTTCCTAAATCATTTGAGCAACTTGAAGAGTTACCAGGCGTTGGACACAAAACAGCTAGTGTGGTGATGTCTCAAGGATTTGGGTATCCTGCTTTCCCCATAGATACACATATACATAGACTTGCTCAAAGGTGGGGTTTAACAAATGGAAAAAATGTTATCCAAACTGAGAAAGATTTAAAAAGGCTTTTTCCAAAAAAGTATTGGAATAAGTTACATCTTCAAATAATTTATTATGGAAGAGAGTACTGTAAGGCAAGAGAGTGCTATGGTTTATCTTGTAAAATCTGTACTAGTTGTTATCCTAAGAGAAAAAAACCACTTATAACAAAGAAAGCATAATCAATGAAAATATTAGGAATTGGAAATGCAATTGTAGATGTAATTTGCAAAGTAGAGGATGATTTTATTACTAAAAATAATTTAACAAAAAGTACAATGAAATTAATTTTTGATGATAAAGAGTTCAAGGAACTATTATCAAATCTTAAAATAGAAAAAACAGTATCAGGAGGATCAGTTGCAAATTCAATAGTCGGCTTATCTCAACTTGGGAATGAAGTTGGTTTTATAGGTAAAGTTAATGATGATGAACTTGGTAGTAAATACGAAGATGGCCTGAAACAAGAGAATGTTAAATATTTTTATTTAAAAAAAAAAGAAGAATTACCCACTGGAACATGCTTGATTTTAGTTACACCAGATTCTGAGAGAACAATGTGTACATTTTTGGGAACTGCAGGAAAGATAAATGAAAATGATGTCAGTTCGGATGCTATTAAACAAAGTGAAATTATACTTTTAGAGGGATACCTTTGGGATGAGGGTGAACCCAAAAAAGCATTTGAAAAGGCTATTCAAAGTGCAAATAAAGTAGCCATGTCTTTATCTGATCAGTTTTGTGTTGATCGACATAAGCCACATTTTTTAGAATTAGTTAAAAATAAATTAGATATAACTTTTGCAAATGAACAAGAGATCATATCTTTGATCGATGCAAAATCTTTTGATGAGGTTATAGAATTTTCAAAATCTTTAGGAAAAATTATTGTTTTAACTAGAGGTGAAAAAGGAGCAGTTGCAATTAATGGAAATGAAGTTGTTGAATGTGGGGTAAAAGAGGGTCTCAAAATAGTTGATTTAACAGGTGCTGGGGATCTTTTTGCAGCTGGCTTTTTACATGGACATGTAAATAATATGCCTATTAAGGAAAGTCTTGATAAAGGAACTGAAATGTCATCAAAAGTAATTCAACAAATTGGGGCAAGACTTTAAAATTATCTTTTCTTTCTTTTAAAACTGCCTTTACCTTTTTTTGGTCTCACTACCCTTTTTTTATACTTGGGTGTAAATAAATCTTTAGCTACATAGTTTTTCTTTTTCATTAAATTGAATAACCTAACTTAGAACTTTTAATAAAATTATTATCGTCAAAAGTATTTTTAATTTTTTTTCTTAATCTATAAATATGAGTTTCTACAGTGTGAGTTTCTAACTTTGAATTATGTCCCCAAACTTCGGTCTGGAGTTGATTAATTTTAACTGGTCTATTTGATTTTTTAAGAAAAATAATAGTATTTGCTTCTCGTTCAGTTAAGTTTAAGGAATTATTTTGATTAAATATTATTCTTGAATTTAGATTTAATTTGTAATTTCCTAAACTGATTTCTGATTGCTGATTGTAAATTTTTTTAAGAAATTTAATATTTATAATTTCTATTAACTTTAAAATTTCTATTGGAAACTCTTTAATTATAATTTGGTTATCAACAAAACTAATTTTTTTTTTTGAAATAATTAAAATATTATCCTTGTCTTTTACATTTTGGACATCTAGTTTATTTTTATCAATTTTTATTAAAGCAAAATTAAGATTATCTTCAATTTCTTTTAAAATTTGATAAAGGATATTTAAATCATAAATTACCAAAGTTTGATTATTCATATATAAATAAGATATGATAATTATCTTAAAAAATAAAGTAAGTCTTAAATTTGATGAATTTTTATTTAAGTGTAGCATTGGCAAAAAGGGACTAACTAAAAAAAAAATTGAAGGAGATAAAAAAACACCTATCGGTAAATTTTCTTTAGGGAATTTATATTATAGGTCAGATAGAATTCTAAAACCTATAACAAGACTGAAATGTATAAAAATTAGGAAAGAAATGGGGTGGTGTGACGATATTCAAAGTGAAAAAAAATATAACAAACTGGTGAATATAAATGAGAAAGTGAAACATGAGAGACTTTATAGGAAAGATCACAAATATGATTTATTGATACCGATTAAGTACAACACCAAAAAACCTAAACTTGGTAAAGGCAGTGCAATTTTTCTTCACTTAACAAGTAATTTTATACCAACTAAAGGATGCGTTGCACTAAAAAAAAAAGATTTTCTAATAATGTTAAGATTGATCAATAAAAAAACAAAAATTAAATTAGCTTAACTTCGTTGCCCAAAAATATTTGAACCTATTCGTAAATAAGTTGATTTGTATTCTAAAGCTTTTAGGTAATCTGCTGACATACCCATGCTTAATTCTTTTAAATTTATCAACTTATTCAAATCATGCATTTGCGAAAAAAAAGTTGAAGAGTCCTCTCCAAATGGCGGTATACACATCAATCCAATAACATCCAAACCTAAATTAACTGAAAAATTATAAAATTCTAATAAATTCTTTTTATGTATTCCTGATTTTTGACTTTCTAGTCCAACGTTGATCTGTATAAAAATTTTTGGTCTTTTTTGTTGTTTGACTTGCTCTTCAGCTATTTTTTTTGCTAATTTTTCGTTATCCAGTGAGTGGATGAAATCAAAAATCTTAACAGCAAATTTAACCTTATTAGTTTGCAATTTGCCAATAAGATGTAAGTTTATCTTATCATTTTTACTCTTAATATCCTCCCATTTCTCTAGAGCTTCTTGAACTTTATTTTCACCATAATCCAAATGACCATATTCAATTAGAGGTAAAATATGATTAATTTTAAATGTTTTTGAAACCGCTATTATTTTAGGAGATTTATCTTTTTGATTTAAATCTACTAATTTTGATTTGATCAAACTTTCAATTGATATTAAGTTTTTAATTGTTTCATGCATACAAATTTTCTCAAAAAATATTACTTTATAGATAAATTTGAAAAAAGTAACATTGATAAACAAGACATAAATACAACCATAATTTACCGTAATTACAAAAAAAATTATAAAATAAATGAAATCATTTTTATCAAAAATTATTGTAAGATAAGAAAAATTAAGTTTCTTATTTCAAATAACATTAAATTATCTATAAAATTAAATCTAGATGGCGCTTATTTGCCCTCCTTTAATAGAAATTTTGATCATTTAAGTTATCATTTTAAAAGGGATTTTTTATTAATTGGATCTGCTCATAACTTGAAAGAGATAAGAATAAAAGAAAAACAAAAAGTTAATAAAATTTTTTTGTCATCAATATTTAAGAAAAACAATAACTACCTAGGGATTAATAAATTTAATTTGATTTCTCGATTCTCGAATAGCGATGTTATTGCTCTAGGCGGTGTATCTAGAGAAAATATAAAATTAATTAATCTTACAAAGTCAAAAGGCTTTGCTGGCATTTCTTTTTTTAGATAAAAAAAAGGCCCCTAAAAGGGGCCCTTTTTTACATCAATATTTGATTCTGTAATTAGAATGCAAATGAGAAGTTAATCTCGTATGAAGTATTATCAGCAGTAGCAGTTCCAGCAACGTTATCAGTAGACTGATGCGAAGCAGAAATAGCTACACCACCTGCTGTGAATGAAATACTCACTGCAGATGAATCTTGATCTTCATTAGCATTAGAATAATCAAGTGTTGACATACCATATGAAACAGCAACATCATCGTTTACTTGATAAGATACACCCATCGCAGTAAAGTCTTCGTCTGTTCCAGTTCCTCTGTCAGATTCGTTTGTTTGGTATCCAACTGTAATTGGTCCCATTGCATATACTGCACTGAAAACACTTAAGTCGATTTGGTCAGCTAATGTATTATTTTCACCAACTGCAGCTTTAAGTGTTAAACCATCAATACCTGTGTATGCTACACCCATTTCAGTTGAACTCTGAAGTGCAGTACCTTTTGAAGGTTTATAAGCAGCTTTAATTGCAATTGCATCACTTACTGAATAGTCATAAATGAATGAATTGTCGCCTACTGCAGCGTTAGTTGGACCATCAACTGTTCCACCGATAGATGTACCCCATGACTCTTCGTTTGCACTTGGAGTTAAGTCATCCCATGCACCAACTGGACCTGAAGATCCGTGGCCTGAGAATACTAATGTACCCATGTCACCAGTGTCAATTGTTAAACTTCTGTCATCCCAGACTGAAGCATCTAATTGAAGGCTAGTTGAAATTGTGAAACCATTGTCCATTTCACCACTTGCAGTGAAAGTAACTTGATCAGTCATAGACCAACCGTTTCCGCTGTTACTGTTATCTTCACCACCGAAGAAGAGTGACGTACCACCAGATACAGACATTGTAGCAGCTTGTGCTGAACCAGCTACTAACGCAGTACCTAATGCTGTCAATCCTATTTTCTTTAGATTGTTCATATTATTACCTTTCGTTATTTGTTTAATATTAAACAAGCTATCTCTATCAATTTATCTCGGTTTTTCTTAACTTTTGTGATTTTTAAGCATATTTTTTGTAATAGTGTTGTATTTTTACATCATTAAAAATGTTGAATTAACTGACATTTTTAGCAATTTCAAAAAAAGCTTTTAATTATTATGATTTTTCATCTATTACTATTTTTTAGAACTTTTATGCCAAATTTTTCAAACCTTACAATCGCAAAATTTTTAATCATAATGCTATTTACGCTCACTTCTTGCAAGACTATAGAAAATTTGCCAGGAGGAGATGCAAGAACAACCTCTCCAGATCCTAAAGAAAGAGTTAAAAAGAATCTAGAAGAAGGTAGAGGCTTTAGATTAGACACAGCTTTGAAGGGTGGTGGAAAGGGAGGGGATTTTCTGTTTGCTAGCGCTAATGAACTATGGAGAGCATCTCTTGATACTCTAGATTTTATGCCCCTTTCATCTGTTAATTATAGCGGTGGAATAATTATAACTGATTGGTATTCAGATGGCGATAGTATTGATGAGTCTGTAAAAATATCAATTCGTTTTTTAACAAATGAAGTTAGAGCAGATGCATTAGATATTAAAGTTTTTTATAAAAAATGTAATCAAGTGGCAAGTTGTAAAATCTCTCAAAAAACTGGATCACTTTCGGCTGAACTTAAAAAACAAATTTTATCAAAAGCAACAATTTATAAAAAACAAAATAAAGATAAAAATTTTAAGCCTTATGAAGGCCCAACAGTCGACACAACAAAATAAATATAATTAAGTTTTAATTTAACTTTATGGAAAGATACAATTTTAAAATTGTCGAAGAAAAGTGGCAAGAAAAATGGCTTAAGTTAGGGGCATTTAAATCTAAAATTGATCACTCTAAGGAAAAATTTTACTGTCTTGAAATGTTTCCTTATCCCTCAGGAAAAATACATATGGGACATGTTAGGAACTATACTATTGGTGATGTCTTATCTCGTTACAAATCATTACAAGGTTATAATGTGATGCATCCGATGGGTTGGGATGCATTTGGAATGCCAGCAGAAAATGCTGCAAGAGAAAATAATTTAGATCCAAAAGAATGGACAAATAAAAATATATCTACAATGAAAGGACAATTAAAAAAACTTGGTCTCTCTATTGATTGGGATAGAGAAATTTCGACTTGTTCAGAACAATATTATAAACATCAACAATTATTTTTTTTAGAGTTATATGAAAAAGGTTTAGTTTATAGAAAAGAAAATTATGTAAACTGGGATCCGATTGACCAAACTGTACTTGCAAACGAACAAGTTATTGATGGCAAAGGATGGAGATCTGGCGCAGTTGTTGAACGTAAAAAGTTAAATCAATGGTTTTTTAATATTTCAAAATTTTCGCAAGAATTACTTGATGGTTTAGATGATTTAAAACAATGGCCAAATAAAGTAAAAGTAATGCAAAAAAATTGGATTGGAAAATCTTTTGGTTGCGAGATTGTATTTAAAACTGAGGGAGATTTACCAGTAAAGGAGATTAAATGCTTTACAACAAGACCAGATACTTTGTTTGGACTCTCATTTTTAGCACTTTCAGTTGACCATGAAATTTCTAAATATTTTCAAAACGATACAAAATTTCAAGAATTTAAAAAAGAGTGTTCAAAAACCGGAACCACAGAGGAAGCAATCGCAATTGGTGAAAAAATAGGTTTCAAAACAAATTTAAAAGCTTTTAATCCTTTAAATCCAGATCAAAAAGTGCCAGTTTTCTTTGCTAATTTTGTTTTAATGGATTATGGATTTGGTGCAGTTTTTGGATGTCCTGCGCATGATCAAAGAGATTTCGAGTTTGCAAAAAAATATAATCTCAATATTAAAACTGTAGTAAAACCAGATGACGAAAATGATGACTTCACAGTAAGAGATGAAGCTTATTCAGGTCCAGGTGTTTTAATTAATTCAGAATTTCTAAACAAACTTAAAGCCCCAAATGAGTCAATAATTAAGACCATTGATATCTTAGAGGATAGAAAAATAGGTAAAAAAAAAATTAATTTTAGATTAAAAGATTGGGGAGTTTCAAGACAAAGATATTGGGGATGTCCTATTCCAATGGCTTATGATAAAGAGGGAAAGGTTATATCAATCCCGAAAAAAGATCTGCCTGTAAAACTTCCAGAGAATGTAAATTTGAATTCAAAGGGTAATCCGTTGGATGCAGAAAAAGATTGGAAAAAAATTATAATTAATGGAAAAAATTATACCAGAGAAACAGATACATTAGACACATTTGTTTGCTCATCTTGGTATTATCTAAGATTTTGCTCATCAAAGAATTTAGAATATGGATACAAGCAAGAGGAAATAGATTATTGGATGCCTGTTGATCAATATATTGGTGGAGTTGAGCATGCAATTCTTCATTTACTTTACTCAAGGTTTTTTATGAAAGCTTTGGGATATAAAAATGATAATTTTAAATTTAAAGAACCTTTCAAAGGTTTATTCACACAAGGTATGGTGTGCCATGAAACCTATAAAGATCAAAATAATAATTGGCTTAGTCCAGAGGAAATAGAATTAGTAGGAAACGAATATTATATAAAAGGTAATCTAAATGATAAAGTTAAAGTTGGTCCATCGGAGTCAATGTCAAAATCAAAAAAAAATGTCATTGATCCAGAAAATATAATTAAAAACTATGGAGCTGATGCAGTAAGACTATTTATATTATCTGATAGCCCTCCAGAAAAAGATGTACAATGGTCTGAGCAAGGGATGATTGCTTCTTATAAATTTTTACAGAAACTTTGGATATTGCATAACAAAATCAAAGAAAAAATTCAGAGTGACAATAAGAATAGTGGTAATAATGAAGCTCTGCAAAAATTTACTAATCAAATGATTAAAAAAATAACAAATAACCTCAATGGTTTTAATTATAATGTAATCATAGCTAATATTTATGAGATGTATAATTTTCTTAGCAAAGAAATCGAAAAAAAAATAGATAGTGAAATTCTTAAAGATTGCTATAAAAAAATACTAATTTTGTTATCTCCCCCTATTCCACACTTTGCTGCTGAATGTATGGAAGATTTAAACTTGGATAAGGATCTGAAATGGCCAAAGATAAATACGAAACTTCTAGAAGATCAAAAAATAGATTATGTAGTACAAATTAATGGAAAAAAAAGGGCAATTTTAAACGAAAGTAGAGATATCGACCAAGACACTCTGATGAGTATAATTAGATCAAATAAATTGTCAGAAAAATATTTGAAAAACAAATCAATAAATAAAATAATTTTTGTGAAGAATAGATTAATTAACCTTTTAGTAAATGAATAAAATTTTACTCAATACTTTAGTTCTTTTTTTAATAATTGGATTATCAGGATGTTCTTACAAGCCAATATTTGTAGAGAAAAATTATGGATTTGAAATTGAAAAAATAAATTTTGAAGGTGAAAGGAATGTAAACAGAATTATAGAAAGTAAATTAAAATTTATTAAAAGTAGCGGAAATAAAGAAAAGAAAAAATATACAATTGAAATAGTATCCTCAAAAAATAAGAAAATTGTTTCTAAAGATTCAAAGGGCGATCCCTTAAAATTTGAAATCAATATTTTAATTAACTACAAAATTAAAGATAATGACAATTTGTTATTTAGAAATAAAATTATTAAAAAAAATGTGTATAATAATGATTCTGACCAATTTAAACTTGAGCAGACTGAAGATATTATTTTAGAAAATTTAGTGGAAAACGCGAGCGATAGTATAATTGCATCAATTATAAGTATAGATGATAATTAAGAGTTTTGAGTTAGCAAAATTAAATTCTTACAACTTTAATTTACATTTATTGTATGGAAACAATGAGGGAATTAAAGAAGACATAATTAAAGATATTTATTTAAAAAATTTCAATGGTGAATTATTGAAATATGATGAACAAGAGGTTCTAGCAAATAAAGACGAATTTATATCAAGCTTATTAACCAAATCTCTTTTTCAAGATAGTAAATTAATAATTATTTCAAGAAGTTCGGATAAATTAACAAATTTATTGAGTGAAATTTTAGAAAAAGAAATAATTAATTCAAAAATTATTGTAAAATGCTCGAATTTAGAAAAAAAATCTAAGCTAAGAAATTTATTTGAGAAAGAAAAAAATTTGGTATGTACTCCCGTATATGAGGATGATAATAGGTCGTTAAACTTTGTAATAAGTAATTTTTTAAAAGATCACAAATTTAATCTATCTCAAGAAATCAAAAATATACTGATTGAAAGATCAAATGGAGATAGGATTTATTTAAAGAATGAACTATCTAAATTAAAAAATTTATCCATAAGTAAAAATAAGATAAATATTGATGATGTATTGAAGCTTTCTAATCTTGCTGAAAATTACAGCGTTTTCGAATTATCTGACAATTATTTAGCTAAAAATTCAAAGAAAGTTTCTAATATTCTCAATGAGAACAATTATTCTCCGGAAGACTGCATATTAATTATAAGAACAATACTTAATAAATCGAAAAGACTTTTGAAAATTAGAAGTGAAATAGATAATAATTCGAATATAGATCAAGTTATATCGAGTTTTAAGCCTCCTATTTTTTGGAAAGAAAAAGATATTGTAAAAAAACAAGCCCAAGCATGGTCTACTAACGAAGTAAAAGATATTATTTTTAAAATCAATGATCTAGAAACTCTGGTTAAAAAAAATACAGCAAATTCAATGATTTTTGTCTCTAATTTTGTTAGCAATTATTAATAATTTTGTTTAATAACCTCTACTAGCCTGTCAAGTTGGTCTGCACCTTTATACTCTAAACTTATAGTTCCAGAATTGTTTCTTTTATTTTTAACGAAAACTCTCATTCCGATTTTATCTGTTAACTCTTTCTCAAGACTTACAATATTTGGGTCTTTTTTCTTTGTGGGGTTATTAGAATTTGATTTCAACAGTCTCACTAAATTCTCAGCTTGTCTTACAGATAATTTTTTTGAAATGATTTTTTTTGCTAAAAGTAATGCATTATCTAGACCAACTAAAATTTTTGCGTGACCTTGTGATAATTTCTCGTCTATTATTAATTCTATAATTTCTTTTGGGAGAGATAATAATCGTAAACAATTTGATATATGTGCTCTACTTTTGCCAATAAATTTTGATACTTTATCCTGGTCATAACTAAAGTCGTTGATCAATCTTTTATAACCTTCTGCTTCTTCTATTGGGTTTAAATCTTTTCTTTGGACATTTTCTACAATAGCAAATTCTAGTGATTTTAGATTATCAACATTTACTACTAATACTGGTACTTCATGAAGTCCAGCATACTGTGCTGCTTGCCACCTTCTTTCCCCGGCTATTATTTCATATTTACTATCATCTTCTGATGATGGTCTAACAATTATTGGTTGGATTATACCTCTTTCTCTTATGGAATTAGTTAATTCCTCAAGGCTAACCTCGTCAAATTTTTTTCTTGGTTGATACTTATTTCTGACTAATAAACTTATTGAAACTTTTTTTTTATCCTCAATTTTTTCACTATCTCCTATCAATGAAGATAATCCTCTTCCAAGTCCCTTTTTTGATTTAAATGGATTAATCATGCTGCACTCTCCACTGGTTTATCTTGATTTAAAAATTCCTCTGTAAAACTAAAATAAGCTCTACTTCCTGGACAGGCTTTATCATAGATAAGCACGGGAACACCATGCGAAGGAGCTTCTGACAATCTCACATTTCTAGGGACTGCTGTACTGTAAACTTTATCCTTAAAGTAGTTTCTCGCCTCAGCTTCTACCTCACCAGATAATTTGTTTCTCTTGTCGTACATGGTCAACAGTATCCCTCTTATGTCTAGAGAAGGGTTTAGATTTGATTTAATCCTTTCAATCGTTTTCATAAGTTGAGTTAATCCCTCTAAAGCAAAAAATTCTGTTTGAAGCGGAACCACAAGAGCATCTGAGGCTACCAATGCCATAATTGTAAGAAGACTTAATGATGGAGGACAGTCAATTATAATGTAATCATAGGATAGCTCAGAATTGTTTAAAATAGCGCTTAATTCGTCTTTTAATTTGAAGGCTCTTCTACTATCGCCAGCTGTCTCAACCTCAAGTCCAGATAAATCAACATTTGAAGATATTAAATTTAAATTTTCAAATCTTGTAGACTGAATAACTTCTGAAATTTTTTTATTTCCATTCAATACATTGTAGATTGTATGATCAGAACTCGTTTTGTTGGATAATCCAAGTCCTGTTGTGGCATTACCTTGAGGATCAAGATCGATTACAAGGATTTTTTTTCCTTTCATTGTTAAACCGGCAGCAAGATTGATAACAGTTGTGGTCTTACCTACTCCACCTTTTTGATTTATAACTGAAATAATTTTTCTAATCATACTTTTTTTTTAAATTTGAAATTTTTACTACTGATGACTCATTACTTGTTAAACTTTTCATTTCCTCTAAATCAAATTTCCATTTTATAGAAACATCTTTTAAAATTTTTTTTCTACTCTTTCCTAAATACATAACTATATATTTAAAATTTTTAAAATTCTTTGTTGCAATATCAAAAATAACTGGAAGAGGTTTAAATGCACGACAAATAATTACATCTGTTACTAAATTTTTCTCTTCAAAAATATTTTTTTGATTAATTTTTGCTTCTAGTTTAAATTTTTTTGCCATCTCTTTTAAGAAATTGCTCTTGTGATAGCTTTTTTCATAAAAAATTAGCTTAAAACCTTGCTTTTTTGATTTCATCAAAATACCCAAAACTATACTAGGAAGGCCTGCTCCTGATCCAAGATCAGTGCATGTTTTAATATCATTTTTATTAATAAAATCAATGGTTTGTGCGCTATCGTAAATATGCCTTGTATTTATTGATTTTTCTGTGCTTGAACTTATCAAATTAATTTTCTTATTTGTATTCAAAATTGACTTAGAATATTGCTCGAGCTCCATTAATGTTTCACGTGAAACATTTGGGAGATAAATTTTATCTTTTTTTGTTATTTTCGAATCAATCAAGCTATATGCTTAATAGACTTTCTTTTGACATGAGACAACAAAATATATACTGCAGCTGGAGTAATTCCATCTATTCTAAGCGCTTGACCAAGTGTTTTTGGCTTTATTTTCTTAAATTTTGACTTAACTTCATTTGATAATCCTGAAAATTGATCATAATCTAGATTTTCTGGTATTTTAAGATTTTCATCTCTTTTAAATGCTAAAATATCGGCATCTTGCTTCTTTAAATATCCTTTATAGTGAGCTTTTATCTCAATTTGCTCATCGATTTCACGTGAAACATATTGAATTTCTGGCCAAATTTCCCTAATTTTACTCATATTAACTGACTTTTGGCTCAACATTTCTAATGCATTTCTTTTAACTCCATCTTTAGCGATATTTATTCCAAATTTAGATACTTTTGAGGGGGAAATTAAAGAATTTTCCATTTTTTTAAGACTTTTTTCCAATTTAGAGGCTTTTTCTTTATATATAATTTTCCTCTCATCCAATATTAAACCAATATCAATTCCTTTTTGGGTAAGTCTTATATCTGCGTTATCAGATCTCAAAGATAACCTATATTCGGCCCTTGAAGTGAACATTCTATAAGGCTCCGCAACTCCTTTTGTAACTAAATCATCTATCATAACACCTATGTATGCTTCAGATCTATCAAGTATAAATGGTTCTTCACCTTTAATAGAAAGAGCAGCATTTATTCCAGCTATCAATCCTTGTGCTGCTGCCTCTTCATATCCTGTTGTTCCATTTATTTGTCCTGCAAGGTAAAGATTTTTAATTTTTTTTGTTTCTAAAGTTAGTAAAAGCTCACGTGGGTCCACAAAATCATATTCTATTGCGTACCCAGGTCTTAAAATCTTAACATTCTCTAAACCATTGATATTGCTACATATTTCTTGCTGTATTTTAGCAGGTAAAGAAGTTGAAATTCCATTAGGGTAGATTGTTTTATCATTAAGACCCTCCGGCTCTAAAAATATTTGATGTTTTTGCTTATCAGCAAACTTTACAATTTTATCCTCTATAGAGGGACAATATCTAGGACCAACACCTTGGATACTTCCTGAATACATAGCACTACTTTTTATGTTTTTAGATATGATCTCATGAACTGCTCGATTGGTATAAGTCATCCTACATGAAATTTGTCTATTAATATTTTTTTTTGTAAGGAAGGAAAAAAAATATGGATCTTTATCCGCATGCTGTTCTTCGAGTTTTTCAAAATTAATTGTAGTTGCATCCAATCTTGGTGGTGTTCCTGTTTTTAATCTTCCAATTTTAAAATTAAATTTTTCTAATTGTTCACTTAAACCTGTTGAAGGTTTTTCATTAAATCTTCCTGCAGGTGTTTTTTCTTCACCAATGTGAATCAAACCATTTAAAAAAGTTCCAGTTGTTAGGATTATTTTAGATGATAGTACTTTTCTACCTTCTTGTGTTGTAAAACCAATTATATTGTTTTTTTGAAAAATGAACTCTATTACAGGATCTGAAAAAATGTTTAAATTACAGTAATTTACAAGTTTTTCTTGCATATATTTCTTATATAGCGATCTATCACTTTGAGTACGTGGTCCTCGGACAGCTGGGCCTCTGCTTCTATTTAATAATCTAAATTGTATCCCTGATTTATCTGCAACTTCACCCATTACGCCATCTAGTGCATCTATCTCCCTAACAAGGTGCCCTTTGCCTAATCCTCCTATAGCTGGATTACATGACATTTCACCAATTGTTTCAAATTTATGAGTGAATAAAGCAGTATTTACGCCCAATCTAGCGGATGCTGCAGCAGCTTCACAGCCAGCATGACCTCCACCAATTACAACAACGTCAAATGATATCTCATTTTTCATAGGTGTAATTTATTATTGATCTTAAAATTTACAAGAAAACAGTTAAAAGTGTAAAAAAAGTATTTAAAATCAACGCTTATTTACCTATACAGAAATCATTAAAAATGGAGCCTAGTATTTCTTCAACATCTACTTTTCCGACAATCATCCCCAGGTGTCTAGTTGCTAATCTTAAATCCTCTGCAGCTTTATCAAAATCTTCTTGGGAATTTTTTTCTTCAAAATTTTTTAAATTTTGAACGCAAGCCTCTAAGCTTTGCCTATGTCTTTCCCTAGTAATTAAAGTTTCATTTGAACTTACAAATTTATTTTTTAATTTATCTTTTATTCGATTTATTAATTCATCTAAGTTTGTTTCATTTTTGATTGATAAACAGATTGGATTAAATTTTGAAATTTGTTGGTTAAAATTTTTATAACCAAGATCTATTTTATTGATTACAATAATTGATTTTTCGCTCACCAAATCGTTCAAAAATCCAGTAAAATCAATACTTTTTGGTTCAATTACGATTATGTTTAGATCAGCATCCTCAGCACGCTTCAGTGCTAATTTAATTCCTTTTTTTTCTATTTCATTTTTAGATTCTCTAATTCCAGCAGTATCAGAAATTACAACTGGGTACCCATCTAAATTTAAATGAGCTTCAATGACATCTCTTGTGGTTCCAGCAATTTCAGAAACGATAGCCACATCTCTGTTAGAAAGATAATTTAATAAAGAAGATTTGCCTGCGTTAGCTGGTCCTATTATTGCAATCTTAAAACCTTCTCTTATTCTTTCTCCAACTTTTTCATCATTTAAAATTTTTTCAATTTCATTTCTTATCTTTTTTGTGTCTATTTTAATACTTTTAATCATATCTTCTGGAAGGTCATCTTCAGGAAAATCAATTTTAGCCTCAACGTTTGATAGAATTTTTAGAAGTTTTTCTCTGAGAGAATTAAATTTTTCAGAACTTCTTCCACTCATTATTTTAACAGCTTGTTGTCTTTGGATTTCTGTTTCAGCAGAAATTAAATCTGAAATACTTTCAGCTTTTAGAAGATTTATTTTTTCATTTTGAAAAGCAATTTTTGTAAATTCACCGGGCTCAGCTAAACGACAATTCTCAATTTTTGACAATTCATCCAAAATTGCCCTCACAACAGAAATACTTCCATGTACCTGTATTTCGGCCATATCCTCACCTGTATAGCTGTTAGGCCCAGGGAACCATAATAAAATACCCTCATCTATAAGCTCAGATCTATTAATTTTATTGAATTTTTTTAAGTTTGCTTCTCTTGGTTTTGGTATTTCACTGTTAGTCAATAATTCAACTATGTCTCTAGTTCTTGATCCAGATATTCTTATTACTGCAATACCAGATACACCTGGTCCTGAAGATAGAGCATAGATTGTCATCATTTATTATTATAGTTTTATATTTATCGAAATTATATATTATTCTTAATGATTATTTGGCTTGCATCGTATCCTAAAAGTGGAAATACATGGGTGCGATCATTTTTAAATTCATTATTATTTAATAAAAATAATGAAGCAAATTTAGAAGAATTAAGCAAAATTGACCAGTATCCAAAAAGATCTCATTTTATTAATTTAGTAACAGAAATTGATAATATTCAAGAATTATCCTTAAATTGGATAAAGTCTCAGCAAATTTTAAATCAAGATAATAAAATTAAATTTTTAAAAACACATCATGCATTTTGTAATTACAAAAATTCATATTTTACTAATAATGACGTTTCGCTTGGAGTAGTTCATATCGTGAGAGATCCTAGAAATGTAATATCATCAATTCTTTATCATTTTTCGAAAAAAAATTATAAAGAAGCGAAAGAATTTTTATTTGATGAAAATAAAGCTTTGGGAAAGAAATTTGATATAAATGATCCAAATGCGAACAGAAATATTTTTACTATAATATCATCATGGAAAAATCACTATAATTCATGGAAGCAATTTAAGAAAAATTACTTACTTGTTAAGTACGAAGACTTAATTCAAGATCCTTATAAAGAATTTAATAAACTTTCAGATTATTTGTCTAAAATTGTAAATACAAATTTTGACAGTAACAAAATTAACTCTGCCATAAAATCAAACTCATTTGAAAATCTTAGGAAATTAGAGACTAAGAATGGTTTTGCGGAAGCTATAAAAGATAAACAGACTGGAGAAAAGAAACAATTTTTTAATTTAGGTCCTGATAATGATTGGAATAAATTGTTAGATAATGACTTGAAAGAAAGTATAGAAAAAGAATTTAAAAATGAAATGAGTGAACTAGGATATATTTAAAAATGATTATTTGGTTGGCATCATATCCTAAAAGCGGAAATACTTGGATAAGATTTTACATAATTTCTTTGTT
>CACICF010000009.1 GCA_902584995.1 uncultured Pelagibacteraceae bacterium | reverse complement strand
ATATATAAATACAGCAATCCATATCAAAATGAAACTAACTAACTGATTTATATTAAATTGCTCATTATAAATAAAAAAACCAAGTATAAATTGCAAAGTTGGGGTGATATAAAAAATCATACCAGCAGGACCTAGCCCTGCTAATTCAACACCTCTCACATATAAAAAAAGTGGAATCACTGTCATTGGTCCTGCCAACATTAGTAGTGCCATTAAAGAAGGATTTGATAAACTGAAATCGTTATAATTATTTATAGTTATAAAATAAAAAGAAATTAATACAAAAGGAAGTATATACAAACTTTCTATAAAAAGACCAATGTCAGTATCAACATTAATTTTTTTTCTTAGTAGATTATAAAAACTCCAACTTAGAGCTACAATTAAACCTACCCATGGAATTGAACGAAAATCTAATATTAACAAATAACAAACTGAAATAATTACTAAAAGGATAGAAATTTTTCCTTTTTTAGTAATAAGTTCTTTAAAAAAAAAATTACCTAGGAAAACACTTATAATTGGCATTATAAAATAACCAAAGCTAGCATCTATTATTTTATCTACACTAACTGCATAAATCCAAACACCCCAATTAATAAAAATTAAAAAACCTGAGATAAAAAGAATAAATAACTTTTTTTTATCTTTAAGAATTTTTTTAAAAATATTCCATTTTGAAAACAAAAAAGTAGTAATTAATAGCACAAAAGCTGTCCAAACACTTCTATGAATTAATACCTCCACATGACCTGCAAAAGAAATATACTTAAAGTATATAACTCCAAAAAAACCCCACCAAAATGAACCAAAGGACGTTAACAAAACTCCTTTATTAAAATTTTTTTTGTTCATTTTAAATTATTTGAATATTTTTAATAACTACTTAAGTCATTTTATTGTTGAAATATATATTAATAATACTAAAACCTTGCACAAGGAGAGATGGCTGAGCGGTTGAAAGCATCGGTCTTGAAAACCGACAAAGGGGCAACTCTTTCCTGGGTTCGAATCCCAGTCTCTCCGCCATCTATTTAAAATCAATCAATAGTTTTAATATTTTTTTATTTTCAAAGCTCATTTCATTTTTTGAAATTTTAGAAATATCTTCGTCATTCATGTTAACTAATAAATCTAAATCTTTTAAATCATCTATTGATAATGAGTCAATAATGGATTTAACAAAACTACTTACAAAAATGTCCATTTCTTTTGTACCTCTATATTGAGATCTATAAATAATTTTATTAATTAAATTTTGTTTATTTGAATTCATTGCTTATAACCATATATATATATTTAATGAGTAATTTTGAATATTTATTGTCACCTATAGATAAAATTAAAGGTGTGGGCAAAAAAACATTAAGCTCATTTAATAAGAAAAAAATATTCACAATTTTTGATCTTTTATGGCATTTGCCCATTTCAAAAATTGAAACAGCTGATGACACAGAGGTCAATGATTTACAAGTAGGAAAAAATTACAGCATTAAAGTAACACCAATAAAATATAATTTTCCTAGAATTAGAAATTTACCAAATAGAGTAATATGTGAAAAAAGTGGAGTAAAATTAGATTGCATTTTTTTTAATAGCTACGAGGGGTATATCAGAAAATTATTACCATTAAATGAAGAAGTAATTATTCATGGAAAGGCAAATAACTTTAGAAATAAATTTCAATTTGTAAATCCAACTTCAAAAAATACAAATAATTTAAATATTATAAATGATGATAGGAAATATAGTCTTTCAGATGGTTTAACATTAAATAAATATAATTTAATATTAAATAATGTTTTGCAAAATTTACCTAATTTAGACGAATGGTTGCCATTATCAGTATCAAATTTATTTGACAATGTAACTTGGAAAGAATGTGTTATTAAGATTCATCAGGAAGAAATTAGAAAAATTCGAAATACGAAATATTTTAAAAGACTAGTTTTTGACGAAATTTTTGCAAATTTTTTACTCTCTTCAAATATTAGAAGTAAAATTAAAAAGATAAAAAAAAAAAATAAGATTATAAACTTACAACATCAAAATAAAATAATAAGTAACTTAAAATTCAAACTAACTATTGATCAAATATCTTCATTAAAAAATATAAATAAAGATATGAGTTCAAATGAAAAAATGTTTAGATTATTGCAAGGAGATGTGGGATCGGGGAAGACAATAGTGTCCGTAATTGCTGCATTGAATGCAGTAAAATCAGGTTATCAAGTTGCAATGATGGCACCAACAGAAATATTAGCTATTCAACATTATAAATTTATATTAGAAAATTTTAATAGTTATTGTAATACTGAAATATTAACTGGAAAAACTGAGTATAAAAAAAGACAAAAAATTTTAAATGACCTCTCAAATAATAAAATTAATATTTTAGTTGGTACACATTCTCTTTTTCAAGAAAAAATAACTTATTCCAATTTAGGTTTTATAATTATTGATGAACAACATAAATTTGGAGTTAGTCAAAGAAAAAAACTATCAGACAAAGGCGGTAAAGATTGCGATGTACTTGTAATGTCAGCAACTCCTATACCAAGAACAATGATGATGACAATATATGGGGACATGGATATTTCTTTAATCAAATCAAAGCCTAAATACAGACAACCGATTAAAACATATAGTAAAAATGAATCAAAAATTAATGATGTTGTAAATTTCATTAAAAACGAAATTAAAAAAAAAAATCAAGTATTTTGGGTTTGTCCTCTAATAAAAGAGTCAAATAAGATCGATCATCAATCTACTACCGAAAAATATAAATATTTAAGTAAAATTTTTAAAAATAAAGTTGATATTGTTCATGGATCAATGAGTAAAGAAGAAAAAGATAAAGTTTTAAATCGGTTCAATGATAGAAAAATAGATATATTAGTTTCAACTACTGTAATAGAGGTTGGAATTGATTTTCCAAATGCCAATGTAATTGTAATTGAAAATTCAAACAAATATGGATTATCACAACTTCATCAATTAAGAGGACGCGTTGGAAGAGGTAATAAAGAGTCATCATGTATACTCATGTTTAAGACGGGGCTGAGTGAAAATGCTCGTAAGAGAATAACAATACTTAAAAATACTAATGATGGTTTTAAAATTGCAGAAGAAGATTTAAAAATAAGAGGATATGGTGATATACTAGGTTTTAAGCAAAGTGGCTTAAAAAAATACAACCTAGCAGACCCTATTCAACATGAAGATCTTTTCAACATTGCTGAAAAAGAAATAAAAAAAATAGAAAAAAATAAAATAAAAACAAAAAATTTTAATAATCTCTTAAAACTTTATGATAAAGTTTCAATAATTAATGAAATTATTTAGATTTAGTATCGGAAGTTCCAGCTGAAACTATAAACTTTGAAGCTTCCTCAAATGTCATATCAAGATAAACAATTTCACTCTTAGGAAACATTAATAAAAAACCACTAGTTGGGTTTGGCGTTGTAGGAACAAAAACATTAACAAGTTCTGTATTTGTTTTTTTTGAAATTTCTCCTTTATTTTCTTTTGTGGCAAATCCAACTGCCCACGTACCTTTTCTGGGATATTGTATAAGAACCACACTTTTTTTAGATCCTTTTTTAGGCGCAAAGGTCTCCGTCATTTGACCAATTGCTGAATATATGGTTCTCAAAATGGGTATTTTTTTTAATAAGTCATTAAATAATTGTAAAAATTTTTTGCCAATAAAAGAAAGTGATAGACCGCCAACAATTGTAATAAAAATTACTGATAATAAAATTTCTAGGCCTGGTATTGCAAATGGCAAATAACTATTAGGATTTATGCCTTGTGGTATTAATTTAGAAGAGATGGAAATAAAAAAAGTAGTCAAATATAAAGTGATACCAATAGGTACTAAAACAACAATACCAGTAATAAAATAATTCCTTAATCTGGCAATAAACGAAACTCTTTTTCTTTTAAATTTAGACATATGTAATAATTGATTATAATTTACATGTAATATAAATAATATTAAAAGTGAATAGAAGAAATTTTATATATTTAATGGGTTGTGGCTGCATTTCAGCAGGTTTACATGCTTGCACTACCGCACCTATTACAGAAAGAAAGCAATTAAAACTAATATCAGAATCACAATTAAATGCCTATGCTGCTAAAGCATACGAGCAAGTAAAAAAAAAAGCTAAACTAAGTGATGATAAGGAAAGCTTAAATAAAATAATACAAATTGGATCTAAAATTGAAGAATCAATTTCAGAGTATTTTTTTAGAAACAACTTGAATGATCCAACGTCAAATTTTGAGTGGGAATATATTTTAATTGATAATAAAAAAATAAAAAATGCGTGGTGTATGCCTGGTGGTAAAATTGCCTTTTATACAGGAATGTTGGATATTACAAAGAATGATGATGGTTTGGCGGCTGTAATGGGTCATGAAATTGCTCATGCGGTTGCAAAACATTCTGTGGAAAGAGCTAGTAGAACTAGATTATTAAATACAACAACAGGAATTATTGATATTGCAACTGGTGGTAAATTATCTCAAGTAAATAAAACGACAGGGATGAATACAGTTGGTTTGTTATCTCAAATCGGAATTATGAATCCTTTTACAAGAAAGCAGGAAAGTGAAGCAGATTATTTAGGTATGATTTTTTCCTCTTTATCTGGATATGATATTAGAGAAACAACAAAGATTTGGGAAAGAATGAAAAAAGCTAATAAAGGCAAGGAACCACTCGAATTTATGAGCACTCACCCCTCTAATGACAGGAGGATACAACAAATAAATACTTGGATGAACGAGGTTATTTTAAAGTATCCACCGATTGTTTGAGTGTTGGTGAGCCCTGATGGACTCGAACCATCGACCCATTCCTTAAAAGGGAATTGCTCTACCAACTGAGCTAAGGGCCCAACACGAAAATTCTTATATTGATTTTTTGATATTTGGCAATGGTAAAAATTTACAAAATATTAATATACTTATCATGAAATTGTTCAAAAGTTCCCATTTTAATATTTTTTCTAATTTCATACATAAGTTCTTGATAAAAATTTATATTATTTAGGGTTAAAATCATTGAGGCTAACATCTCGTTAGTATTGTGTAGGTGATTCAGATAATTTTTTGAATACTTGTTTAAATCAAATTTTGTCACATTGCTATCTAGAGGTGAATTATTATTTTTGTTCTCGGAGTTTCTAATTTGAATTCTTCCGTTCCACGTAAAAGCCAATCCTGTTCTCCCTGACCTAGTTGGCAAAACACAATCGAACATATCTATACCTCTTTTTACTGCTCCCAATATATCTGATGGCGTTCCTACACCCATTAAATATCTTGGTTTATCTTCAGGTAAATAGTCTTTAATGCCATCTAAAACATCAAACATTTCTTTTTGAGTTTCTCCAACAGCCAAACCTCCAATTGCATACCCGTCAAATTTTATATTAATTAATTTTTTTAAAGACTCAATTCTAAGATCATTAAACAAACCTCCTTGAACAATACCAAACAATGCTTTATTTGGATTATTTCCAAATTCATCCTTGGATCTTTTTGCCCATTCTGTAGATAATTCCATAGAGTTTTTAATTTTGTTGTAATCTTTAGTATTTTTTGGACACTCGTCCATTACCATAACAATATCTGAATTAAGTTTTTTTTGAATTTTAATACTTTCCTCGGGACTTAAGATGAAAGTTTTTCCATCTATATGAGATTGAAAAATTGCTCCTTTGTCTCTATCGATTTTGTTAAATTTAGATAAAGACATAACCTGATAGCCTCCTGAGTCAGTTAGAATAGGAAGTTTGCAATTCATAAATTTATGAAGACCCCCAACAGCCTCTATTCTTTCAGTACCAGGTCTGATCATTAAGTGGTAAGTATTAGAAAGAATAATTTGACTACCAGTCTTTATTATATCATCAATAAAAACACCTTTTACAGTAGCCTGAGTTCCTACAGGCATAAAAGCAGGTGTATCTATTTCTCCACGATGAGTTTGAATTAATCCAACACGATAATTTTTGTTTTGATGTTTTACGCTGAAAGAAAAATTCTTTTTTATGTCTTCCATCCATTAAAATCTACTCAGATTTAAAACTAATTATTTTATCTGGATTTGAAACAGACCCATTTGGTCCGTCCCCTTTTGTTATCATATCTACAAACTCCATTCCTTCTAGAACTTTACCAAATACAGTATATTGTCTATCTAAATGTGGAGTTGGGCCGAAGCAAATAAAAAATTGACTATTGGCACTATTTGGATTTGAAGATCTTGCCATAGACAAAGTCCCTCTTTCATGTGGCAAATCATTAAATTCCTCTTTGAGGTCAGGTAAATCAGATCCACCCATACCTGCCCTACTTAAATTAAAATTATCAGATGATGAATTTCCAAATTGAACATCTCCAGTTTGAGCCATGAAACCATCAATCACTCTATGGAAAACTACTCCATCATATTTTCCACTATTGGCTAACTCAGTTATTCTTTTTACATGGTTTGGTGCTACTTCTGGAAATAATTCTATTTTTACATCTCCATCTTTTAACTTAAGTATCATAATATTCTCCTTTGCCTTTAAAGCTGTTGTTAATAATAATATTGATATAATTAAAATAATTGTTTTTTTAAGCATAGATTTTTTTCAAAGATTCTATTGTACTTTTTGTTGTGAATTTTCTTAAATCACCTTTATGTATCGCAATTTCCTTTACAAAACGAGAGGAAATAATTTGATTTTCAACATCTGACATAAGAAAAACTGTTTCAACTTTATTATTTAATTTTCTATTCATTCCAGCAAGTTGAAACTCATATTCAAAATCTGACACTGCTCTTAAACCTCTTAATATTAGGTTTGATTTATATTTTTTACACAATTCAGTTGTTAAAGAATTAAATTTAATAACTTGAATTTTGTTTTTTGGAAACTTTAGATCATTATATAAAGCTTTTGATACGATTTTATGTCTTTCATCAATAGGAAACAAAAAATTTTTTTGATTTCCATCAGAAATACCTACAATAATTTTATCTGCTAATTTTAGAGCTTTTTTAATTACGTCAATATGTCCATTGGTAATAGGATCAAATGTACCTGGATATATAGCAATATTTTTCATTAAACCAAATTATCATCTAATTTGATTGCGGAAACAACCTTTTCATCGCCAGTTAATTTAATGATTCTTACACCTTGGGTATTTCTGCCTGCAATTCTTATTTCCTTAACTGCAGTTCTTATAACTCTTCCTTTATTTGTAGAGATTAAAATTTGGTCTCCTTCAAAGACTGGGAAAGATGATGAGACGTTTCCGTTTCTAGGTGAGTTAACAATACCTATTATCCCTTTGCCACCCCGATTTGTAACTCTAAAATCATAATGGGATGTTCTTTTACCATAACCATTTTCTGTAATTGATAAGATATATTTTTCTTTTGCTTTAAACTCAGATTTTTCATCTTTGGTTTTGCTTTTACTTTTTTTAATATCGTCATTGTCAATTATTGATAATGAGACTATTGTATCTTTTTCAGCAAGGTTGATGCCTCTTATGCCTTTAGAAGACCTTCCTTTAAATACTCTTAGTTTTTTTGATTCAAACCTTATACATTTTCCAAATTTTGTATTAAGCATAATATCTTGATTATCTGTACATATTTTTACTCCGATAATTTTGTCATCAGAATCTAATTTCATAGCAATTTTTCCTGATGCATTTATAGAAGTAAAATCATCTAAATTATTTTTTCTTATCTTCCCTTTGCTTGTTGCAAAAATTATGTGCATATTTTTTTTGTCTATAGCTTCGTCTGGAAAAGGCATAATAGAACTAATAGATTGATGATTTTTCAGAGGTAAAATATTGAAAAGTGATTTTCCTTTTGATGACGCAGATCCTTCTGGAATTTTCCATGCTTTGACTTTATAAGCTAACCCCTCTGTAGAAAAAAATAAGAGGGATGTATGTGTATCAACGGACAAAGTTTGAACCACAGAGTCTTCTTCTCTTGTTTTAATGCCAGTCTTGCCTTTTCCACCTCTTTTTTGTTGCTTGACACCACTTAAAGCGCCTCTTTTTATATAACCTTGCAAAGTTATTGTTATTATAACTGACTCTTTTTGAATTGTTTCTTCTATGTCATAATTCAAAACCGCATCAATAATTTTTGTCCTTCTTGGTGATGAAAATTTGTCTTTGATTGTTTGCAGATCATTACTAATTACTTTCAATAACTCATTTTTTGAATTAATAATTTTTTTATAATTAGAAATTTCCTGAGCTAATTTTTTTATTTCAACTTCAATTTCATTAATTCCAATAGCAGTCAATTTTTGTAATCTTAACTCTAATATTGAAATTACTTGCTTAATTGAAAGAATGTATTTTCCTTTATAGTTTTTAGTGTCGACAAGTTTAATGAGCTTTGAAGCTTTATTTATTTTCCAGGAAGTTTTTAAAAGAGTATTTTTTGCTTCTTCTGGATTTTTTGACGATCTAATTATTTTGATCACTTTATCAATATTTTCTACACTTACTGACAATCCTAATAAAATATGAACTCTTTCCTCTGCTTTTTGAAGATCAAATTTAGTTCTTTTTATAACTACATCTTCTCTAAATTTTAAAAAGTTTTCTAAGAAATCTTTAAGAGTGCATGTTTTTGGTTTTTGATCTACTATTGCTAAAGAATTAAAACCAAATGAGGACTCGATTGAAGTGTATTTGTAAAGTTGTCTTTTTATAGTTTCTGGTTCCACATTTCTTCTTAGATCAATAGATACTCTTATACCTTCGCTATTTGACTCATCTCTAATATCACTTATGCCCTCTATTTTTTTATCTCTTACTAATTCTGCAATTCTCTCATTTAAATTTGCTTTATTTATTTGATATGGGATAGATGAAATAATAAGTCTGTCTTTACCATTTTTTAAATTTTCAACAGATATCTCTCCTCGTATTTTAAATGAGCCTCTTCCCGTTTTGTATCCTTGTTTAATAATATCTTTACCAATTATTACACCCCCTGTTGGAAAATCTGGTCCTGGTACATGTTTCATTAATTCATTTATTTTAATATCTTTGTTTTTGATTAATGCTAGCGTTGCATCAACCACCTCCCCTAAATTATGTGGTGGTATACTTGTTGCCATTCCTACTGCTATTCCTCCTGCACCATTTACCAAAAGATTTGGATATTGCGCAGGCAAAACTGTAGGTTCTTGCTCGGTTTCGTCATAATTACTTTTGAATGAAACAGTATTTTTTTCAATATCATCAATTAAAAACTGAGAAACTTTTGCTAATTTTGTCTCTGTGTATCTCATGGCTGCTGGTGGATCTCCATCAATTGAACCAAAGTTTCCTTGACCATCTACTAATGGAACGCTCATTGAAAACTCTTGAACCATTCTAACTAAAGCATCGTAAACAGCTTGATCTCCATGGGGATGATATTTACCTATAACATCTCCAACAATTCTTGCTGACTTTCTAAATTGTTTAGACCAGTCAAAACCACCTTTATGCATTGCATATATAATTCTTCTATGAACAGGCTTTAAACCATCTCTTATATCTGGTAATGCCCTGCTAACTATTACACTCATTGCATAAGAGAGGTAAGATGAGCTCATCTCATCATACATAGAGATTGATTTAATATTATTATTTACTTTTGAGATTTCGTTTTTTTCCATACTAATTAAAATGGAATATCATCATCTAAATCATTTTGATTAGGTGCAGGACTATCATCAAAATTCTGTTTGTTATCTTGTGATCCAATATTATTTTGATTACCACCACCTAACATTGTTAAAGATGAGTTGTAACCTTGTATAAGTATTTCAGTTGAATACTTATCTTGTCCACTTTGTTCATCTTTCCATTTTCTTGTAGAAAGTTGTCCCTCAACGTATACTTGTGCTCCTTTTTTTAAATACTGTTGAACAACATTAACTAAACCCTCGTTAAAAACAACGATTCTATGCCATTCAGTTTTTTCTTTTTTTTCCCCTGTGTTTTTATCTTTCCAGGATTGACTTGTTGCTAAACTTAATCTAGCTACACTTTTGCCATTAACCATTTGTTTCACTTCTGGATCTGCGCCTAAACGACCAATTAATAATACTTTATTTAAACTTCCAGCCATAATATTTTAATATTTAGAATGTTTATTATAACACTTAATAACTTGAATATTAATTTTATTAAATTAAAGCAACAAAAATTATGCTCAAAAAGATAGTTATTAAGGGTGCAAAAGAGCACAATTTAAAGAATATTACACTCGAGATTCCTAAAGAAAAATTTGTCGTGATTACTGGACTATCTGGGTCTGGGAAATCGTCATTAGCATTCGATACGGTCTACGCAGAAGGTCAAAGAAGATATGTTGAGAGTTTGTCTGCATACGCAAGACAATTTTTAGATAAAATGAAAAAACCAAATGTAGATTTAATTGAAGGTTTAAGTCCAGCAATCTCTATTGAACAAAAAAATACATCTAAAAACCCAAGATCTACAGTAGCAACAGTCACAGAAATTTATGACTATATGAGAGTGCTTTATGCAAGAGCAGGTATACCATACTCTCCATTTACAGGTTTGCCAATTACTTCACAAACAATTAGTCAAATAGTAGATAAAATCAAAACTCTTCCTAAAAAATCTACTATTTACTTATATGCACCTGTTGTTAGAGGAAGAAAAGGAGAATACCGAAAAGATATACTTGGTTATAAAAAAAGGGGATTTAGAAAAATTAAAGTAGATAATAAATTATATGACATTGATGATGTTCCAGAATTAAATAAAAAACTTAAACATGATATATCTGTTTTAGTCGATAGGATAGTTCTAAATGCATCATTAGGTAATAGATTAGCAGAAAGTGTCGAAACAGCTGTAAATTTAGCTAATGGTTTAATGTTTGTGGAATATGAGGATGAAACTCTTCCAAAAAAATTTAGAAAAATTGAAAATTTAATTTTTTCAACAAAATTTGCATGTCCAGAAAGTGGTTTTACCATTGAAGAGATCGAGCCTAGATTATTTTCTTTTAACAGTCCTTATGGTGCGTGCGAAGAATGTGAAGGTATAGGAGTAAAATTAAATGTAGATCCTAAATTGGTAGTACCAGATGAAAAAAAAACTATAGCAGATGGCGCAATTGAACCTTGGTCAAAGTCGTCTTCTTTATACTACGCTCAAACTTTAGCATCAATAGCAAAACATTATGGATTTTCATTAAATGATAGATGGTCAAAATTACCAAAAAAAATTAAAGATGTAATTCTTTATGGTTCAGATGATGAGGAAATAAAATTTTCTTACGATGATGGATATGAAAAATATTCACATAAAAAAACATTTGAGGGTGTAGTAAATAATCTGGAAAGAAGGTTTTTAGAAACTGATAGTGATTGGAAAAGAGAAGAAATTTCACAATATCAATCAGATACAAAATGCGAAAGGTGTAATGGACACAGATTAAAAGATGAGGCTTTATGTGTAAAAATTAATGAACTTAATATTAGTGAAGTTACAGAAAAATCAATTTACGATGCAAAAGAGTGGTTTAAATCACTAGAAACCAAATTAGACAAAAGGCAATTAAAAATAGCACAACACATACTTAAAGAAATTAACGAGAGATTAAACTTTTTATTAAATGTTGGACTTGATTACCTAACATTATCTAGAGAATCTGGAACATTGTCAGGAGGTGAAGCTCAAAGAATTAGATTAGCATCTCAAATAGGGTCTGGGTTAACTGGTGTGTTATATGTTCTTGATGAACCGTCTATAGGTTTGCACCAAAAAGATAATGTAAAGTTAATTAATGCATTAAAAAGATTAAGAGACCTGGGGAATACAGTAATTGTGGTTGAACATGATACAGAAACAATGGAAAATGCTGACCATATAATTGACCTTGGTCCTGAAGCTGGAAATAAAGGTGGGGAAGTAATTGCACAAGGTTCATACAAAGATATTCTTAATAATGATAAAAGTATTACTGGAAGATACTTATCAAATAAGAGTTACATACCCATCCCACGAAATAGAAGATTAGCGAAGAATGGTAGATTTTTAGAAATTAATGGTGCAACTGGTAATAATTTAAATAACGTAAATCTTAAAATCCCATTAGGAAGTTTCACATGTGTTACTGGTGTATCTGGTAGTGGCAAATCTACTTTAATACTACAAACGCTTTACAATGCTTTAAACCTTACTTTAAATAATAATAAATCAAGAAAAATACCAAAACCATTTAGAGGTTTTAAAGGTATTGAATTAGTAGACAAAATTATTGACATTGATCAATCACCAATTGGAAGAACACCAAGATCAAATCCTGCCACTTATACTGGTGCTTTTGGGCCGATTAGGGATTGGTTTACTAATTTACCAGAAGCAAAAAGTAGAGGTTATAAACCTGGAAGATTTTCTTTTAACGTTAAAGGTGGACGTTGTGAAGCTTGTGAAGGTGATGGAGTAATAACATACGAAATGCATTTTTTACCAGATGTATACATAACTTGTGATGAATGCAAAGGAACAAGGTACAATAGAGAAACATTAGAAATTAAATTTAAAGATAAAAGTATTGCAGACGTTTTAAATATGACTGTGGATGAAGGTTGTGAGTACTTTGAGAATATCTCAAATATAAAGACTAAATTGTTAACACTCAAAAAAGTTGGATTGGGTTATATAAAAATAGGTCAGCAAGCAACTACTCTCTCTGGTGGTGAGGCACAAAGAATAAAGCTAGCAAAAGAATTATCTAAAAGATCAACAGGAAGAACTATTTATATTTTGGATGAACCAACTACAGGATTACATCAACATGATATTAAAAAATTATTAGAAATACTTCATACTTTTGTCGCAACAGGAAATACAGTTGTTGTAATTGAGCACAATTTAGACGTAATAAAAACAGCTGATTATATTGTTGATATGGGTCCTGATGGTGGAGTGAAAGGTGGAAATATTATAGCAGAAGGTAAACCTGAGGAAATTATTAATGTTAAAGACAGTTATACAGGTAAATTTTTAAAACCTTTGCTAGATAACAAATTTAAAAAAACAGCTTAAAAAATATTTAAAAATGATATAAAATATAAATATATGACATCGATTCTTCAATCTTTATCAAAAACTATTCACGTTTCTTTGGCACTATCAATCTTACTATTCCTTGGTTTGTATTTTGGAAACGGTGGTTTTGATATCGATTTAGTTTTTTGGAGTTGGTTATTTAGATACATACATGTAATTGTAGCCATCATGTGGATAGGATTACTTTGGTATTTTAATTTTGTACAAATACCTAATATGGCTAAAATTCCAGATGAGCAAAAACCAGCTATTGGAAAAGTGATTGCACCAGCAGCACTATTTTGGTTTAGATGGGCAGCTTTATTCACAGTAATTTCTGGACTTATATTAGCATATATAAATGGTTATGTTCATCAAGCTATGGCCCTTGGAATTGGATCAGGTGGTGGTAAAGCTACGGCTATTGGAATTGGTATGTGGCTTGGAATAATCATGGCTTTTAATGTTTGGTTTGTTATTTGGCCTAATCAAAAAAAAGCTTTGGGTATTGTAACGGTTGAACCAGATGTTAAGGCAAAATCAGCAAAAACTGCAATGTTATTTTCTAGAACGAATACTTTACTATCTTTGCCGATGTTGTTATCGATGGTTGTAGCTCAAAATTTGTATTAATCTTTTTCTTCTTTAACAATTGTTCTTTGGCTCACGTTTAGTGCAACTAAAACTGGATTAGCTATATATATTGATGAATATGTTCCAAATATTACACCTAAAATCATTGCTAAAGAGAAACCTTTAAGAATTTCACCACCAAATAAATATATGGATAATAAAGCTAGAAGAGTAGTTACTGAGGTTATTATTGTTCTTGATAAAGTTTCATTTATTGAAATATTTGTTAATTCATAAATTTTAGTATCTGAATACTTTCTTAAATTTTCTCTAACTCTATCAAATATAACAACTGTGTCATTCATTGAATACCCAACTATAGTTAATACAGCGGCCACTATTGATAAATTAATTTCTAAAGAGAAAATAGAGAATATTCCTAAAGTTATAATAACATCATGAAATATTGCTAATATTGCTCCTAAGCTGAATTGCCACTCAAATCTAATCCAAATATACAACAGCATTGCAGCTAAAGATAAGCTTATAGCAATAATTCCAGATTTTAGAAGTTCTGAACTTACTTTTGGTCCAACGTTTTCTACTCTTCTAAAATCGACATCTCCTATAGAGCTGGATAATTTATTTTGAATATTTTTAATAAATTCTGGATCGTTTGAATTTTGTTTTTCAAATTTAACTATAAAATCTGTCTCATTACCAAATTTTTTAACTGATACGTCTCCCAAATTCATTTGATTAAAACTATCTCTGATCATAGTTATATTATTAGTTTTATCATTTGTTCTTAATTCAATTAAAGTTCCTCCTTTAAAGTCAACACCATAATTCAAACCTTTAATGATAAGAAATATTAAGGAAGTTATTATTAAAATGAGAGATAAGATATTAAATTTTCTATAGAATTTGTTAAAGGAAATATTATTCATTATAATAACTGCTCCTTTTCTTTATTTTTAACCACGTACAAAGAGGTTAGTAATCTAGCTATAAAATATACAGAGAATAACGTTGTCAATATTCCAACTCCCAATGTTACTGAGAAACCTTTTACAGGACCTGAGCCCATAAAAAATAATATAAAAGCAGCAATTAACGTTGTGATGTTGGCATCTAAGATTGTTGTTCTTGACTTTGTATATCCAGCATCAAATGCAATAATAGGATTTTTTTCACTTTTAGTTTCTTCTTTAATACGCTCAAAAATTAAAACATTAGCATCTACCGCCATACCTACAGTTAAAATTATACCTGCAATTCCAGGCAAAGTTAAAGTTGCCTCGAATAATGTAAGAATTCCAATTAATAAAAATAGGTTTGTAATTAAGGCTAAATTGGCAATTAATCCGAATGCTCTATATTTGTAAATCATAAATATAATAACTAGCAAGAAACCAATAATCAAAGATAGTATTCCTGCATCAATTGAGTCTTGACCCAAGTCAGGACCAACAGTTCTTTCTTCAATAATATTTAAAGGTGCTGGCAAAGCACCCGATCTAAGTAATAAAGCAAGATCTGTAGCTGATTGAAATGTAAAGTTTCCAGAAATTTGACCAGATCCTCCAACTATAGGTTCTCTCACTGTTGGGGCGCTGATTATTTTGCCATCTAAAATAATTGCTAATTGTTTGCCCACACCTGTGCTGGTAGCTTTTCCAAATTTTTTCGCACCTACTCTATCTAAACTAAATGAAACTACTGTTTCATTAGTTTGTGAATTCATAGTAGGTTTTGCATCTACTAAATTATCACCACTTAGAATTATTCTTTTACTTACAATTGCCTCTCTATCATCATCTTCAAATGATAATTTTTCAGTTCCAAAAGATTCTTCGCTATTTTGTGAAATAAATTGAAATGTAAGATTGGCTGTCTTTCCTAACAATGATTTGATTCTGTTGGGATCATCTAATCCTGGTAACTCGACAAGAATACGGTCATTACTTCTTTTAAGTATATTTGGTTCATTAGTTCCAACTTCATCAACTCTTCTTCTTACGATTTCAATTGCTTGATCAAGGGATGCATTTTTTAATAAAACTAATCCATATCTTGAATAATTAAGATTAAATAAATTATTATTTTCAATAACATCAAATTCATGAGATTTGTAACTCTGATAGTATTGGTTAATATCACTTTCCTTATCATTTAGTAATTTTGATACTTGTTCAAGATCTTGTTTTTGAGCTTCAAAAGTAATGGTATCTCCATTTAAAGAAAAATTCTTCAAGCTTATTTCTTTTTCCTTAAAATATCTTTTCAACTCAATAATTTTTGCCTGTAGTCTCTGAGTAATCACGGGTCGATTGTCAATTTCAAGCAACAAATAAGAGCCTCCTTGAAGATCCAAACCTAAATTTATGTTTTTTGAAAAAAATCTATCATCTAATTTTGTAAAATTTGAAAGAGCAAAATATGAAAAAATTATCGTAAAAATAATTACTGATATTATCCGTAATTTTGAAAAGTATAACACTTTTTTGTTATGTTATTTTTTTGGTTCGATGGAACTTACTAAACTTTGTATGCCAGTTGCTCTAACAACTTCAACATTTACATTATCAGAAATTTTTACTTCAACTTTTTCGTTATCTATAATTCTCTCAACTGTGCCAAGTATGCCACCAGATGTGATAACCTTATCACCTCTTTTAAGAGCTTCTACCATAGCTTTGTGGTCTTTAACTTTTTTTTGTTGAGGTCTAATTAAGAAAAAATAGAAAATTACAAAAATTAAAATTAAGGGTATAAATTGTCCAATTCCAGCATCCATAACGTATATAATTTGTTAAGGCTATTTATCTCATCTTATATTCAAACTCAACTCTTAATTGATGGAAATTTTGTCTATATTAGGCATATATGGCTTTAGAACTTCAGGTATTAAAATTGAACCATCTTGAGTTTGATAATTTTCCATTATTGCTATCATTGTACGTCCAACTGCCAACCCGCTACCATTTAATGTTCCTAAAAACTCTTTTGAATTGTTTTTATCTTTGTATCTTGCTTTCATCCTTCTTGCTTGGAATGATCCACAAGAGGAACAACTAGAAATTTCTCTATATCTATTTTCAGAAGGGAGCCAAACTTCAATATCATAAGTTTTTTCGGCGCTAAAACCCATATCACCAGTACATAAAATGATTTTCCTATATGGTAGTTTTAACTCATCTAAAATCATAGTAGCTGCATTAGACATACGCTCTAACTCATCGGCACATTTATCATTTTCAACTATGCTAACTAATTCAACTTTATAAAACTGATGTTGTCTAATCATACCTTTTGTATCTTTGCCGTAACTACCTGCTTCTTTTCTAAAACATGGAGTTGAAGCAACAACTCTAATTGGTAGATCATCCTTATTAATAATTTGGTTTTTTACTATGTTTGTTAAAATAACTTCTGCAGTTGGAATCAAAAACTTTCTTCCCTCATCTGCATCTAATTTAATTTCAAATTGATCATTTTCAAATTTTGGTAATTGGCCAGTTCCATACATAGTTTCAGCGGAAGCTATTAATGGAGGTGATATTTCTGTGTAACCATTTTTTTGTGTATGAGTATCTATCATAAAGTTTGATAGAGCTCTTTCGAGTTGAGCTAATTGTTTTTTTACAAATACAAATCTAGAGCCTGTGGTTTTTGTGGCTAAATCAAAATCAAGCATATTAAGATTTTCACCTAATTCGAAGTGGGTTTTTGGTTTAAAATCAAACTCTTTAATTTCACCTTTTTTTTCAATCTCTACATTAGCATTTTCATCCTGACCAATTGGAACATCGCTTAAAGGTAAGTTTGGTATTGATGACAATATGCTATCAATTTGGCTCTGCAGTTTTGATTGACTTTTGTTAATTTCTTCAATTTTAACAGAAAGATCTTTTGATTTTTCAAATAATTTTTGGTCTTTAGATTTTGAAATAGTTTTTTTTTCCATTTCAAGTGTTTCTTTTTCTTGGATAAGCTTTCTATTCTGTTCATCAAGACTTGTAATATTATCAAGATCTGTATCGATGTTACGATTTTTAAGTTTTTCCTTAAAATTATTAAAGTCTTTTCTAATATCTTTAATATTGTGCATTTTTTTCTTCTAATTTTTTTTCAATTATTCCTACTGATATTATTGATAATTCATATAAAATTAATAATGGAATTCCCAAACCTATTTGAGTAATTGGATCAGGAGGTGTTAGTACTGCAGCTGCTGCAAATATAATTACAACAACATATTTTCTTCTCTCTTTAAGAAAAGTTGAGTTAACAACACCAATTCTAGCCAATAAACTTAATACTACTGGTAATTGAAAACTTAACCCAAATGCAAAGATAAGCTTCATAACTAATGATAAATATTCGTTAACTTTAGCCTCCAGTTGTATTGGTAAATTTGTAGCTGCACCTAAACTTTCGAAAGATAAAAAAAACTTTATAGCAAGTGGCATTATCAAATAATAAACAAGCATGCCGCCAAGTAAAAATAAAATAGGAGTTACTACAAGATATGGCATTATGGCTTTCTTTTCATGGTTATAAAGACCAGGAGCAATAAATTTCCAAATTTGAATTAGTATAAATGGGCTTGTAACAAAAAATGCTGTAAAAAAAGAAACTTTTAAATATGTTAAAAATGTTTCTTGAAGAGCAGTAAATATTAATCTTCTGTTAGCATCGTCATCTTTTACTGCATTTGCATATGGTTCTACAAGAAAACCATAGATGTATTCAGAAAAATAATAACAAATTACAAAGAGCACTGCTAAAAATATCAAAGAATTAATTAATCTTTTTCTTAACTCTGTTAAATGACTTATAAAACTTCCTTCTTTATCTTTACTCATCTTTATTCTTTTTTTGATTTTCAGATTTAGTTTTTTCTTCTATATCAGCACTTAAGGTTTCATTTGTTAAATCACTTACTTGGCCTTGGACATCTCTAACATATCTTTTTGCCGAACCTATCCATGAACCAATTTTTTTTAGCATAAAAGGGAAATCTTTTGGCCCCACAACAATTATTGCAATCGAAACAATTATTAAGATTTCTAACCAGCCAATTGATGGCATTTTTTACTCTTTGTTATTTGAGTCTTGATTGTCTGAAATATTTTTATTTTGGCTATCATCATTAACATCTGTAGCCATTCCCTTTTTAAAACTTTTGATACCCTTTGCTACATCACCCATCAAGCTGGATATTTTGCCTCTACCAAATAGTAGAACAACTAAGATTACTACAATTGCAATTTGCCAAAAACCTATACTCATGGATTGCTTATAACCTTATTATTGATTATTTAAAAGTGAATTTTTAGGTTTCGTCTGTTTTAAGTGTACTGCTTAACATTTCATCAATATCAGAATATATATTTTCCTTTTTATCTACTTGTTTTTCTTTGAAAAATTTGCCTGTTCCAAAAATTGATGCATCAACACTTGAAGTATCAATTAAACCTGCCGAACCTAATTCATTGACAGTTGGTAGATCTGATAATTTTTGAAGATTAAAATGACTTAGAAATTCGTCTGTTGTCCCATATTGTATTGGCTTACCTGGAACATTTTTTCTACCCTCGTGTTTAACCCAATTTAATTCCATTAAAATTTCTAAAGTATTTGTTCCAAATGCAACACCTCTAATTTCCTCAATTTCAGATCTTGTGACAGGTTGATGATAAACAATGATTGCAAGTGTTTCTATCGCAGCTCTAGATAGTTTTTTTTCAACTGTCTTTTGTTCTGACATTAAAGATGATAAATTTACTGCTGTCCTAAAAGACCATTTATTTGAAATACAAATTAGATTAATGCCTCTTTTGGAGTAAAAATCCTTGAGGTTTTCTAATGATTGTTGAATGTCAGTTGGTTTTGATAATTTAGACTCAATCGTTTCTACTGATAGAGGTTCTGCGGCAGCAAATATAATAGCCTCAATTTCTCTTTCTACTTCAGTAAGTTTAGTTGGAAATTTTACAATATTATTTTTTTTTATTTTATTCATTAATTTTCCTTAATAAAAATATCATCAAATAATTCTTTTTGTTTCAATGATACATTGCCTTCTTTAACTAATTCTAATGATCCTGCAAATATACCAGCTTTACCTGTTTTTTTTAAATTAGGAGAATTTTTGAAACCCGATGGAACTAAATCTGAAATATTTTTCCATTCATTAAGATTTCCAAAAAACTCTTTAATTCTTTTAATGGCATCTTCAGTTGTAAAAACAGGTAATTTGGGAATATTCATAGTATGAAAATCTTTTGTCATCACAATTCCTGAATATGCCTTCAATAACTCAAACAAAGTTAAAGAAACTTTTTTGTCATAAATAGACTTAACGCCGCTTTTAGAGCCACGCATAAAAATATCTCTTCCCAATCTTTTTCTGTTTAACATTTGTGAAGACAATAGTCTTATCAACTCTAATTTTTTTAATTGCAATTTAAGTTTTTCAGCTACCTCAAGTGCTTTAAATTCATCTTCATCTGTTTCAGGAAGTAATAATTTAGACTTTAAATAAGTGAGCCAAGTAGCCATCAATAAATATTCAGATGCAATTTCGAGATTTAGGTTTTCCTTTTCAGTGATATATTGGTGAAATTGATCAGCTAATTTTGTAATTGATATTTGTTCTAAATCAACTTTTTGAGATTTTGCAAGATCAAGTAATATCTCTAATGATCCATTAAAATTATTTAAATTTACATTAAAGTCTAAAGAATCATCTGATTGCATAAAATACTCTAACCTATAATCTTTGTTAATTGTGATGTTTTTTTAATAATAAATTGGTTTATTTTGGGTGAATTTTGAGCAACAATTTTCATTTCACTCAAATTTCCATTGCAATGTAATACCAGGTTGCAACCTGCTAAAAATGATTTTTTTACACTTATTGCAAGCTTATCCTTAATTGCTTTCATTGAAATATCATCGGTCATTATCAAACCTTTAAATTTTATTTTATTTCTTATTAGCTTATTTATTTTTTTTGAATGCGTTGCATTATTTTCCGGGTCTATTTTTTCAAATAACAAATGACCTGTCATTGCCAATAAAGAGCTTTTATTTTTAAAGGGATAAAAGTCGTTTTTGATCAAATATTGCACATTTCTAGTTATTCTTGGCAGATTTTTATGACTATCTACTTTAGCTAAACCATGTCCAGGGATATGCTTAATCACTGTGGCAACTCTATTTGAATGAAAAAGTTTAATACATCTATCACCTATTTTTGAGACAATTTTTTTATCTGTTGAAAATGATCTATCATCAACAATTTTATGAAATTTTTTTCTTTTTATATCTAAAACAGGTACTGTATTGATATTAATACCTAATAATCTTAAAAGGTAAGCAATTTGTTTAACATAAACACTGTAATATATATCAAATTTATTATTATTTTTTTTATACAAGTTGCCAAAATATTCGGCTGTAAAAATTGAGTTATCAATAAATTTTCTTAATCTACTTACTCTTCCACCTTCTTCATCGACCATTATTGGATAATTTTTATTGTTAAAAATTTTTTTAATCGAATTAGTTAAATTTATAGTTTGTTTAATACTTCCAATATTTCGTTTAAAAAGAATTATTCCCCAAGGCTTATATTTTTTTAAAAATTCAATTTCTTTTTTTGATAAAACTTTACCTTTTACACCACATATAAATGATCTATGGTTTTTAATTATCATTATAAAGAAGTTTCCAAAATAAATATTTATTTGTTTTTTTGTCCTTTTTAAATTCTACGTATTCAATGATGTTTTCAGTATCACTCTCTAAAAATATCAAATCTTTTTCAATAAGATTTATTTTGTCATCAATCAATGAGATAGACCTGTAAGATTTTTTAATATTTTCGTCTGAAAAATAATATCTTGCTGTAAAAAAAATGAAGAAGAAAATGATTATTAAATAAAAAAGATATTTTAATTCTTTTATCATTACATTTTTTCAGGTGTATCAACGCCTAAAATATCCATTCCTGATTTAATAGTGTTGGCTATAGACTTTAAGAAGACTAACTTTTCTTCTTTTATCGAGTTATCCTCTTCAATAAATCTCTTTGAAATGTCATCTTTACCCATATTCCAATATGAATGAAACTCTGAAGCTAATTCATATAAGTAAACAGATATTCTATGTGGTTCTAATTTTTCTGTAGATACTTCAACACATTTTGGCCATTCGCTAATCTTCTTGAATAATTTGATTTCTTGGTCGCCAAATTTATATTCAGAATTAGTTATTTTAATATCGCTTTTAATTTCATGCTGAGTATTTCTGAATACAGATGAAATTCTAGCATATGCATATTGAACATAATAAATAGGATTTTCTTTTGATTTTTCTTTTACTTTATCAAAATCAAAATCAATTTCAGCATCACTACTTCTGCTTAACATGATAAATCTTGTTGCATCTTTCCCAACTTCATTAATTAAATCCTCAATTGTTATATAATCACCTTTTCTCTTAGACATTTTAAAAGGTTTCTTATCTTTTATCAGTTTAACTAACTGGCTAACTTTACAAATTAACTTATTTTTTTTTCCTGAAAGAGCTTCGACGACAGAAGTAATTCTTTTAATATAACCGGCGTGATCTGCTCCCAATATATTAACAAGCACATCAAAATTTCTTTTCAGTTTCGTATTATGATATGCAACATCACTTGCAAAATATGTCCAAGACTTATCTTCTTTTTGCAAAGCCCTGTCTTTATCATCTCCAAATTCAGTAGATTTAAATAGTAATTGCTCTCTTTCTACCCAATTTTCGTTATTTTCACCTTCAGGTGCTTTAATTTTTCCCTCATAAATAAATTTCTTTTCTTTTAAATTTTTTATTACTTCGTCAACTTCTTTATTTTTTATAACCTCTGTTTCACTAGCAAAATTATCATGTTTTATTCCAAGGTTTTCTAAATTTGTTTTTATTAATTTTAAAGACTCTTCAATCGAAAGTTTCTTTAATTTTTCAGATATTTTATCGTAGTCATAAAAATTTATGTCTTTATTTTTTGAAATTATTTTTTTTGCTATATCGATAAGATATGCACCTGGATATAAATCTTTGTCTTCTATTGGAAATGTTTCGTTATTAGTAATTTCCTTTATTCTAAAATAAACTGATTTAGTAAAATGAGAAATTTGGTTTCCATAGTCATTTACATAGTATTCTTTGGTAACTTTGTGACCATTAAATGATAATAGATTTGAAATAACGTCACCGAGTATTGCACCTCTTGAATGTCCAACATGAAGTGGTCCTGTTGGGTTTGCTGAAACAAACTCAACTAAAAAGCTATTTTTTTTACCGTTTAAATTACTTCCATAAGAAGGTTTATTGAGCACATCTAATATAAAAGCACTCCAAAATTCTTTCTTAAATTTTAAATTAATAAAACCTGGTTTTTCAATACTAACATGATCAATATTTTTGTCATTTTTTTTTAATAATCCTGAAATAATTTCTGCAAGTTCAATTGGAGATTTTTTATTAATTTTTGATAAAACCATCGCAACATTAGTAGATACGTCACCATTAAATTTAGCAGGAGGAATATCCACATTTATACCAGATAAATTTTCTGGCAATTCCAACAAATTATCTTGATTTGCTTTCTTAATAGTATTTTCAATTTTTATTAAATAATCTTCAAAAATATTCATTTTGACATTTTGTATAATTGTATTGCATATCTATCAGTCATCCCTGAAATGTAGTCTGAAATAGATCTATATTTATCATTATTTATATATTTATTTTTTATAAATTTTTTTGGATTTCTTTCTATCAATTTAAATAAATGTTTAACTATTTTTTTACCATTATTATTTTTTATTTGTACATTTTTATTATTATACATATTAATTCTTAAAAAATTTTTAATTTCTTTTTCAATAGATGCAAATTTAGCTGAAAAATTGACAATTTTTTTATTATTTAAATAGACATGATTAATATTATTAATTTTGTATTTTTTTATATTTTTTAAAGTATTTTTAATAACATCTTGAACCATCAAATTAATTGAGTCTCTTATTATTTGGTAAACAATAATATCTCTGTTAGAATTTTTAACTTTTGTCTTATAAGATTTATAAATTTCTTTAAAAAAATTAATTTCACATAATTGATTTAATGAAAATAGTTTTGCTTTAATTCCATCTTGAATATCATGATTATTATAGGCTATGTCATCAGATATAGCTGCAATTTGAGCTTCTAAAGATGAATTCTTTTTAAAATCCATTTTATTTTTAAAATTTTTAAGTCCAATTATTGTATCTAAGTGATCAGTATTATTGATAGGTCCATTATGTTTTAAAAGACCATCTAAAGTTTCTATAGTTAAATTTAGACCTTTAAATTTTAAGTATTTATTTTCAATAAACATTACAATTCTTAAAGTTTGAAGGTTATGATCAAAGCCACCATGATTAATCATTGACTCGTTTAAAGCGTCCTCACCAGCGTGTCCAAAAGGAGTGTGCCCCATATCATGGGCTAAACTAAGTGTTTCTACCAAATCATCATTTAAATTGAGATATCTTGATATTGATCTAGCAATCTGAGCAACCTCCATTGAGTGGGTTATTCTTGTTCTATAATGATCTCCATCTGTGTTCACAAATACCTGTGTCTTGTGTTTTAACCTTCTAAATGAAGCTGAGTGAATAATTCTATCTCTATCTCTTTGAAATGGAGTTCTAAACCTATTATTTGGCTCTTTTATCAAGCGTCCACGAGATCTAAAAGAACCTAATTTTGAGTAATTATTCATTCTTTAAAATTGGCAAATATTAATTATATTAGTAATAACAGTGATAAATAATGATTAAAGAAATTAAATTTACAGATAATGCGTTAAAACAAATAAATAACCTACTCGCATCTAAAGAGGAAGGTTCTTTTTTTAGAATCGCTATCAAAGGTGGTGGTTGCTCTGGATTTCAGTATGATTTTTCATTTGATAAAAGTCCTCAAGATGATGACTTAAGACACGAAAAGATTTTAATCGATAAAACTTCAGCAGATCTATTGAAAGGATCAGAAATAGATTTTGTAAAAGAATTAATTGGAGACCAATTCAAAATTAGTAACCCACAAAGTAAGTCGTCTTGTGGTTGTGGTGTTTCATTCTCTCTTTAATGATTATTAGCTCTTGGAATGTAAATTCTATTAGGGCAAGAATATTAAACGTTCAAGAATACCTAAAAAAATTTGATCCTGACGTAGTATTAGTCCAGGAAATTAAAACTCAAGATGAAACTTATCCTTATGATGACGTTAAAAAAATTAAATATGAAAGTTACGTATTTGGGCAAAAAAGTTATAACGGTGTTGCAATACTTTCAAAAAAAAAATTAGATAATATTCAAAAAGATATCTTTAAAGATAAAAATAAACAATCAAGAATAATTACGGCTGATATAAAATATAAATCAAAAGTAATTAAACTAATAAATATTTATACTCCAAATGGAAATCCAGTAGATACTGTAAAATATGATTATAAATTATATTGGTTAGATAGTTTAATAAAAAAATTGAAATCTCTTTTAAAAACAAATGAAAATATAATCATTGCAGGTGATTTTAATATTATTCCTTCTGCTGAAGATGTTCATGATCCTAAAGGGTATGAAAACGATGCATTGTATAGAATAGAAATTAGAAAGAAATTAAGAGAAATGTATAATTTAGGATTTCATGATGCATTTCGATATATCTATCCTGATAAAGAAGAGTATACTTTTTGGGATTACACAAGTGGAGCTTGGCAAAAAAATAATGGTATGAGGATTGATCACTTCTTAGTAACCAATTCATTATTAAAAAATATTAAGGATATTAAAATTAATAAATATCCAAGAGGTAGAGAGAAACCCTCAGATCACACCCCTATTGAATTAGAATTAACTTAAAGATTTAATTTTATTAACCAAGTCTTCATTTATATGTCTTGGTCCTTTATCTAATCTATTTTTATGTCTTCTTTCACCAGGAAGTCTAACATCCCCCATTGATTTCATTTTTTCAAAAAACTTTGAAGAATGTGTGTCCCAATCTGAATTTGATAATTTTTCTGGAGATATTGCTAAAATGAACTCTCCACCACTTGGTGGACCGCCATCATTATTATCCTTCTCAGCCGTCTCATAACTAAAATTATCTCCAACAAGGGCACCAGCAAGCAATTCAACCATCATCGCAATCCCTGAGCCTTTATAGCCGCCAAAAGGCAATAAAACACCCCCATCTGCTATTTCAGCTGGATCTGTTGTGTCCTTTCCTTCTTTTGTTAATCCTGTGCCTAATGGAACTTTGTGACCTTCCCTTTTTGCAACTTGAACCTCACCCATTGCCATAGATGCGGTTGCCAT
The DNA here is from genome assembly GCA_902584995.1 of uncultured Pelagibacteraceae bacterium. GTDB lineage: Bacteria > Pseudomonadota > Alphaproteobacteria > Pelagibacterales > Pelagibacteraceae > Pelagibacter. Next base: position 38,745 of record CACICF010000009.1, on the reverse strand, counting down.
ATCATAAACTACTGGAGGTTTATTTTTTCTAGGCCAAGCAAATGAAATAGGATTTGTTCCAAATAAAGGTTTGATAGATCCCGCAGGTGCAACAGCTGGTTTATAAGATGTGCATGCAAAAGCAACTAGGCCTTCTTCTGCAATTGCCTCTGTTTCAGGCCACATCGCTGCCATGTGATGTGAATTTGTTATAGATAAAACCGCTACTCCATTTTCTTGTGCAGCTTTAATTAACTCCGGCAAACTTTTATTTAAAACCATTGGTGCCAAACAATTGTTACCATCTACTTTAACAACGCTTGGTGTAATTTTAGAAACTTTAGGTCTATTTTTTCCATTAATTTTTCCACTTTTTAATCCAGCAACATAAGCGGGTAATCTGAATAAGCCATGAGAAAGAGAACCATCTCTCTCTGCTTTCATTATCAAATCAGATAAAATATTTGATGTTTCTTCATCACATCCATTAGCTAATAAAGTTTTATTAGCTAAATTATAAATATCTTCAAGACTTAAAGGAACCGTTGCCATAAATATTATTAGATCTTATTTATGGCAGAAGTTCAATTCTTAATTAGCAACCTTTGAAAGATTTTGACATATTTTTAATCAAGTCAAAATATAATGTTTTTCCAGGGGTAAGTGTTGCACCTAATGGATCTAAAACACCAGTTTTAATATCCATATCTTTAGCTACAGCATTAATTATATCAGGATTAAATTGTGGTTCTGAAAATATACATGCAACTTTATCATGTTCTATTACCTCTCTAATTTCTGCTAATTGTTCTGCACCTGGCATTACATCAGTGTTAACTGTAAAAGCACCTAGAACGTTAACATTAAATCTTTTTTCGAAGTATTGATAAGCGTCATGGAAAACTATCGAAGATGTACTTTGATTTAAATCAGTCATAACCTCAATAGTAAGTTTGTCGATATCTTTAAGAGCTTTTTCTAAATTACTTTTATAAGTTGAAGCATTTTTTGCATCATTTTCAATTAAATGCTCAACCATTTCATTTAAGATTACTTTAGCATTAATAGGATCTAACCAAATGTGTGGATCATGTTCACCATGGTGATGTCCTTCGTGATCGTCATGATCGTCGTGATCGTCTTTTTTCTTGTGGTCGTGGTCATCATGGTCATCTTCTTTATGACCATCTTCTTTTTTAGCATGATCATCGTGGTCATCATGATCATCTTTTTTCTTGTGGCCATGATCGTCGTGTCCATGATCATCATGGTCGTCAAAAATATTTCTCTCTCTGAATTTTAATTTGTTTAATCCTTTAATTTCTAATAACTCGATTTTTTCTGCTTTTTTAGCAATTGAATCTAAAGGCTTTTCTAGAAAATTTTCTATATCCTCACCTACCCAAAAAACAATATCTGCATTTTGTAACATTTTTGCATGTGAGGGCTTTAAAGCAAAACCGTGTGGCGATGCATAACCATCAACTATGAGATCTGGCTTAGCTACTCCATCCATTAAATAACTAGCTAATGAGTGAATAGGTTTTATTGATGCTACAACTTTAATATCAGCATTTGCTGATGTAAAAAAAGTTAAAAATGATAAGAATGATAAGATTATTGTGGATTTTGTTATTTTTTTCATAATATTGTTTTTTAATTTTTGTTATAATATAACACTATGTAATAATATAACATCTTGAAGTCAAGTGGATATATGAGTTTAAAAAAAAATATATTAGTAAAGTTAAATAATGTTGGGATCCAACAAAATGACAAGTGGCTCGTAAAAGGAGTTTCGCTAGAGGTTGAAAAAGGAAAAATAGTAACTTTAATTGGGCCCAATGGTTCTGGGAAAAGTACAACAGCTAAAATTGCTTTAGGTATATACAAAAACATAGAGGGAAATGTTGAAAAATTAACAAACAATATAGGATATGTCCCTCAAAAAATATCGATAGATTGGACTCTCCCCTTAAGAGTCAAAGATTTAATGGTTTTGACAGATAATATTAAAGATGAATTGATAGATGAGGCTTTGACATTAACCGGTGTTATACATCTTAAAGAAAAAAATTTAGGAAATTTATCAGGGGGTGAATTTCAAAGAGTTTTGCTTGCAAGAGCTATTTCAAAAAAACCAGAATTATTAGTTCTTGATGAACCTGTTCAAGGAGTTGATTTCACAGGTGAAATTGCTCTCTATGAATTAATTAAAAAAATTTCTGAAAAACTTAATTGTGGAATATTATTAATTTCTCATGATCTACACACAGTAATGAGTGCTACTGATCATGTTGTTTGTTTAAATGGACACGTATGTTGTTCAGGTTCTCCAAAAGACGTAGCACGAAATAATGAGTACAAAGCATTATTTGGGGAACAAGCTTCTCAAACACTATCTGTTTATGAGCACAAACATGACCATGAACATTCAATTGATGGAAAGATAAAGAAAAATTAAATGTTTGATGATTTTTTTATAAGAGCTTTAGTTGCAGGAATTGGAATTGCTTTGGTAACAGGTCCTCTTGGATGTTTTGTTGTTTGGAGAAGATTATCATATTTTGGGGATACTCTCGCCCACTCAGCTTTACTAGGTGTAACAATTGCATACACTCTAGATTTTAATATTGCTGTTGCAATTTTTATTACTTCATCAATTATTGCATTAATTTTAGTAAAACTTGAAAGAAAAACTAATTTACCTGGTGATGCTTTGCTAGGACTACTAGCTCACTCATCACTTGCCGTTGGTTTAGTTGTTATCGGCTTTTTAACATTTATTAGATTTGATATCATGGGATTGTTATTTGGAGATATATTAGCTGTAACAACAGATGATTTGCTTATAATTTGGATTGGTGGAGCTATAATATTATTGGTTTTAAAATTAATTTGGAAACCTTTATTTGCTTCAACAGTAAACTACGAATTAGCTGAAGCGGAAGGTCTAAAACCTGACAGGGCTAAAGCAATATTTACAATATTAATAGCTGCAATTATTGCAATTTCTATCAAAATGGTTGGATTATTACTTATTACAGGATTATTAATTATCCCAACCGCAATGGCTAGAAACATATCTGATAACCCTCAGAAGATGGTTATATTTTCAATAATTGGAGGGTTGTTGTCAGTATTTTTAGGATTATTTTCTTCGTTAGAATTCAATACACCATCAGGGCCCTCAATCGTGGCAGCTGCTTTGATTTTATTTATTATTTCATTATTCAAAATTAAACAAACGATACAATTGAAAAACTAATGATCAATTGATAAAAATAGAAAATGCAAAATCAACAAGTATTAACAAAAAATCAAAAAATAGTTTTAGATATAATTGAAAAATCTTCTCAACCATTAAAAGCATACTCAATTTTATTTGATGTTAAAAAAAAAGGAATTAATGCTCCTTTACAAGTCTATAGAGCTTTGGACAAATTGGTAGAGATTGGAAAAATACATAAAATAGAAAGTAGGAATGCCTTTATAGCTTGCAAGAATTCAAAATGTCAAATTACCAAAGCAACAGTTTTTTCAATTTGTGAAAACTGTGAAGATGTAAAAGAGATTCATGATCATAAATTATCTGAGCATTTGAAACATTATAAAGATAATAAAGGCATGAAATATAGCAAATATAATTTAGAATTTTTTGGTTTATGCAAGAAGTGCATTAAAAATTAGATTTTTTGGGGTCAAGATAGATTAGATTATCTTGAAGATGCATTAAATAAATTAGTAAAAATTACTTAATTTCATAAATCCTTAACAAAACTGACATAAACAAAATCAAGGAGTGATTATGTTTATAAAAAAATATCTAAAATGGATAAGTACATTTTTAGTCTTAACTGGAATTTTACTTACTAATCTTAATATCTACCCTATAAATATTTATTTTCATGGACTAGGTGTTGTGGGGTGGACTATAGCTGGATTTATTTCAAAAGATAAGGCTATATTAACAAATTTTGGATTACAAATACCTCTTTTTGTAATTGGAATTTATAAAGTGATATTCTAATGAAAAGAGTTTTATTTGTCTGCACAGGTAATTCAGCTAGAAGCATTATAGCTGAGAGCATAATTAATAACTTATATTATGATAAATTTATTGGTTATAGCGCAGGTAGTAATCCTTCAGGAGAAATTAATCCAATTATAGAAAAATTTTTAAAAGAGAAGAAATTTGATTTATCAAATTACAGTTCAAAAAATTTTGATACTTTTATTAACTCAGATATTAAATTAGATTATGTAATTACAGTGTGTAACAATGCTAACAATGAAGTGTGTCCTATTTGGCCTGATAAAAATCAAATTATTCATTGGGATATTGAAGATCCAGTAAAAAAATTTAATTTAGATACTGATACAACAAATCAAAAAAAAGTATTTAATGATACATATCAAACAATATTTAAGAAAATAGAAAATTGGATTAACAATGAAATATAGTAAGTTTTTTCTTGGAGAGTTTATTGGTAGTTGTTTCCTTGTAATGATTATTGTTGGCTCAGGAATAATGGCTGAAAATCTTACAGATGATACGGGTATTATGCTTTTAGCCAATACGATAGCAACTGGCGCAGGACTTTTTGTGCTAATAACTGTTTTTAGTGATGTTTCAGGAGCACATTTTAATCCATTTGTAAGTCTAGCAATGTTTCTTACAAAAAAATTAAAAGGAAATTTATTACCTACATATATATCTGCACAAATTTTAGGTTGTTTGTTAGGTGTAGCACTCGCCAATTTCTTTTTTGAACATCAAATTTTTGAATTATCAACAAAATCAAGGGACGGAGTACATATATTTACATCTGAAATTGTAGCAACATTTGGATTAATTCTCATAATTTTTGGATCTTTAAAGAAAGGAAGTGTGGTAGTTGCCTCATGTGTAGCCTTTTATATCACTGCTGGTTATTGGTTTACTTCGTCTACATCATTCGCAAATCCTGCTGTAGCAATAGCGAGAACATTTACAGAAAGTTTTACTGGAATTAATTATATGTATACTCCAGTTTATATATTGGCAGAAATTATCGGTGCACTTTTTGCTGTATTTGTGGCTAAAAAAATACTTTTCAATAACAGGACAAGAGATAAAACTATCTCGTAGAAAAATTGAACCTATAAGATTTAAGGTCAATTTTCTAAATCAGTTTTTAAAAAATTTATTGAAAATCAAAAATTAAAATAATAATGAAGAATATCTATAAGTTAAAACTATTACAGGCTAGAAGGATTAATACTTTCAAACTCCAGCATGTTTTTAAAGGTACACATTTCAGGTTTTGTGAAAGTAATTTTTGGAAATTTTTTATTAAAATCAGAGGATAATTGTTTATTAAATTTAGTTAAATTTTTTATTTCAGTTTCATTAAGTTGTCTCAAAATATAAGCTAATGTAATATGGAAAGTATATCTTTGATGATTTTCAAATTTAATTTTCAATAAATCACTTAGTTCATCTCTACAATTTCTTAAAATTTTTTCGTCCTCCTCGGAAAAGGGTTCTAAAACAATGCTGTAGCCACCAAAAAATGTTTTTATTTTTAAATTGATTTCTTTTGGAAAATTATAGTTTTCAATTCTTTTATTTAATTGAATAGCTATATCTTTGTAATCCATATCAAGATCTATATCTGTTGGCCAATAATAAGTATTTTTTGTATTTAAATTACAACAGTCAAATAATGTCATATGAAAACTAGATGGAGGTAAATAGTAATAAGTTTTTTCAGGATTAAAATTTTCTAAATTTTTTTGAAAACCAATAATTTGATCAGATAAATATGTATTAAGAGGAATATTACAAATTATTGTGCACCCTGGAAATGGTAAAGGTTTTCCTTTATCGTCAAATTTATTTTCTGCACCTTTTAAAGTATACCCTCTAAGTTTACCTGCTAAAAATTGCTCTTGGTTATTAACTATATTTAAATCCATTAAAATAAACTAAAACCAGTTTATATTTTCTTTATCACAAAGTTCTTTCAGCCTTAATGGATAGTCTGTCATGATACCATCTACACTATACTCAATCATTTTTAACATATCGTACTCTTCATTAACTGTCCAAACGTTCACTGGCAAATCTTCCTGATGAGAAATTTCTACTAGTTTTTTTGTAATATCTTTATGGTATGGATGCCAAGCCTTTCCACCTTGTGATTTTATAATTTTTGGTAACTCATATTTTTCAAAAAAAGGTAAGAAACTCATCCATGGAGATCTATTGTAAATTGTATTTTTAATTTTAATTCCTGTCTGTTGTTGAAAACTTAAATAAGCTCTTGAAATTTCAGGGTAATGATTTTTGATTTCTGTCAGTGTTCTCCAATCAAATGAAGAAATGATTATTTTATTTTGTAAATTTGATTTATTTACTTCTTGCATAACAAGTTTTACCATTTCCTCTGGGGTTGGAGTTAAATTTTCCTCGTCAGGTGTAGATTTAATTTCTAAATTTATTAATAAATTTTCAGATTTGTTTTTTGAAGATAATTCTAATAACTCAGAAAGTTTTGGTATCTTTTGATTTTCTAAAGTTTTTTGATTAACAAATCTTCTTCCATATCTAGATAATTTATTTAAAGCCCCAACATCAAATTTTAAAAGCTCATCGTAACTTAAGTCAAATATTATTATATTTTCATCCGTTATCCAATTTCCCTCATTATCTTTTGTAAAACTTGGATCTAATCTAAAGTCATGTGTAATCACAGGAATAAGATCTTTGGAAATCAAAATATCTGTTTCGTATGCATTAATATTGTTTTTAAATAAATATTTAAAACTTTCTAGAGTATTTTCAGGAAGATCTCCTCTAGCGCCTCTATGGCCGTAAATTTTAATATAATTTGGCTTTGATAAAATCAAAATTAATTTACTCGATTACCATTAGATTTATCAAAGACATAATAATTGTTATCATTTATGTTCAAAGATAATTTACTTCCTTTTTTAATAATTTGACTTCCAGGACATCTAAAACAAAAATCTTTTTTATTTTTTATTTCTCCATAAATCAAATTATCTGAACCTAATTGTTCTACCAGATCTACAGATAAATTTATTAAACCTTTATCAGTTTGCGACATATGCTCTGGTCTAATTCCTAATATAACTGGTCCATTAAAATCACTTGTAACATTATTAATTTCAAAACCTTCTGAAGTAAGAGTTTTATTTTTTAATTCTCCTTCAAGAAAATTCATCTGTGGCGAACCTATAAATCCTGCGACAAACATAGATTTAGGATTATTATAAATTTCTATCGGTGTTCCAAGCTGCTCAATAAGGCCATTATTTATTACTGCCAGTCTATCAGCTAAGGTCATAGCTTCTACTTGGTCATGAGTTACAAATATACTTGTCACTCCAACTTTTTGCTGAAGTTTTTTTATTTCAAGCCTCATTTGTATTCTTAGTTTTGCATCTAAATTAGATAATGGCTCATCAAATAAAAATATTTTAGGACTTCTTACAATAGCTCTTCCCATAGCAACTCTCTGCCTTTGACCTCCTGACAACATGGATGGTTTTCTTTGCAAGTATTCAGAAATTTGTAATAGCTTTGCTGCCTCATTAACTTTTTTTTCAATATCTTCTTTTGAAATACCTCTATTTTTTAATCCGTAAGCCAAATTGTTGTAAACATTCATGTGAGGATAGAGTGCATAATTCTGAAAAACCATCGCAACATCTCTCTCTGAAGGGTCAACTTTATTAATTAATATTCCATCAAGATTTATATTACCTTCAGTTATGTCTTCTAACCCAGCAATCATTCTTAAAAGAGTAGATTTTCCACATCCGCTCGGTCCAACAAAAACCATGAATTCACCATTTTCTACATTCATACTTGTCTCATGAACAGCTTTAGTTCCGTTTGGATAGATTTTAGTAACTTTATTTAATTCTAAAAAACTCATTTATTTCTCTGTTTGAATTAATCCTTTTATGAACCATTTTTGCAAAAATACTACCACTAAAACTGGGGGGATCATTGATAAAATAATATAAGCAAATCTCTCTGCTGTTCTTGGTAAAGCAACTCCCTCATAATTTTCAGTAAATATAATTTTCATTCCCATTACTACAGTCCAATATTCCTCACTCGTAGTCATTATTAACGGCCATAAATATTGACTATATCCGTATACAAACATGAATATAAACATCGCTGCAATCATTGTTTTAGATAATGGAACTAAAAAATCTATAAAAAATCTCCAACTATTTGCACCATCTAATTTTGCTGATTCAAGTAATTCATCAGGTATAGTTTTATAAAACTGTCTAAAAAAAAATGTAGCGGTGGCTGATGCAACCAATGGAAGAACAAGACCTGTGTATGAATTAGTTAAACCTAAATCTGATACAATCTTATAACTTGGAAAAATCCTAACCTCCAGAGGCACAAGTAAAGTAATAAAGATTAACCAAAAAATTGGTACAGCAAATTTGAATCTAAAATAAACTAAAGCATAAGCTGACATTGCTGAGATAATTACTTTAAGGGTTGCAATTCCCAAAGCCATTATAAAGCTATTTATAAACATTTTTGCAGCAGTCACTTCCTCTGACCAACCACCCTTCTCATTTAAAACTTCGTTATAATTTCTTGTTAATTGATCGCCAAGACCAAATTTCATTCCCTCTTTTAAAATAGTTACAGTATCGTGGGTAGAGCTTGCAAATGATAACCAAATCGGAATTACCATTAATAAAACACCTAGTATAAGTACAATGTGTGCTAAAATTTGTGATAATTTAATCTTCATTTGTCTTGAAAGATCCCTTTAATAAAATATTTTTGTAATACAATTATAATTAATACTGGTGGTATCATTGACATGATAACAAATGCAAATTTGTTAACAATTGATCCAGACATCATCTTTAATCCCATGACAACAGTCCAATATTGTTCAGAAGAAGTTACTAATATCGGCCATAAATATTGATTATAACCGAATACAAACATAAATATGAACATTGCAACAATCATTGTTTTTGACAATGGCACTAAAAAGTCAATAAAAAATCTCCAAGTATTTGCACCATCCAATTTTGCTGATTCAAGTAATTCATCAGGTATAGTTTTATAAAACTGTCTAAAAAATAAAGTAGCTATAGCAGAAGCTGAAATTGGAATAATTAGTCCCCAATATGAGTTTACTAAGTTAAGTGTAGACATAACAGAATAGGTAGGAAAAATTCTTAACTCCAGAGGGACTAGTATAGTAATAAAAATTATCCAAAATAATAATGTTGCATATTTCACTCTAAAATAAACTAAGACATATGCAGTCATAAGAGATGAAATAACTGATAAAAACGCAACTCCAGTTGCCATTAAAAAACTATTTAAAAACATCTTTAATGCAGTAATTTCTTTAAAAAAACCACCTTCATATAATAAAACTTTTGTATAATTCTCTAAAAACTTATCTCCTAAAAAAAATTGAAGACCTTGGGTATTAATTATCGAAGCTGTATGAGTTGAGCTTGCAAAAATTAACCAAACAGGAATTATCATAATAAAAATGCCTATCAAAAGAATTAAATGAGAAAAGTTTGATGAAAAATATCTAATCATTTTAATTGTAATGTATTTTCCCTTCTATGTATCTAAATTGAAAAATTGTAATAACTAAAACAATCAACATCATCATAATTGATTGAGCACCAGCACTTCCTAAGTCTAACCCCCTAAATCCGTCCATGTATGCTTTATAAACAAGAGTTCTTGTTTCACCTGAGGGTGCGCCAATTGTTGTAGTGTCAATTATTCCAAAAGTATCAAAAAAAGCATAAGTTATATTGATAATGATTAAAAAGAAAGTTGTGGGCATCAATAGAGGGAAAGTGATTGTCCAAAATCTTCTTAAACTACTTTTACAATCAATTATGGATGCTTCAATAACAGATTTTTGTATTGCTTGAAGACCGGCTAAGAAGAAAATAAAATTAGCACTTATTTGTTTCCATGATCCTGCTATTATTAAGTAGATATAAGAATCAAAAACACTTTCATACCAATTAAAACCCCATAAATCGTTAAATAGATGATACAATAATCCAAATCTTTCACTAAAAAAATAATTTGCCATAACACCCACCACCGCTGGCGCAATAGCATAAGGCCAAATCAAAAGAGTTTTGTAGGCACTTTTTCCATGCATTACATTATTGGCTTGTACAGCAAGTAACAATCCAATGGCTCCTGTAACAAGTGTAATCACAAAGCTATAAATAATAGTAAACTTGAAAGCTATTAAATAAGCCGGGTCATCAAAAATAAATAAAAAATTATCAAACCATACAAATTGTCTTCCAAATCCAAATGCATCTTGCATGGTAAATGCATCTCTAAAAGTTTGTATTATTGGCCAATATAAAAATATTAATAAAATACCTAGCTGTGGTGCTAAAAAAAAATACTGTGAATAGTTTGATTTAAACTGAACTTTTTTCATAAAATAAATAGGAGAGTATATTAATACCCTCCTAATTTATATTATTTTTTAAAGAGTCTTAGCAAATTGTTTTAACAATTTAGCTGCACCCTTATCCATGTTCTCTAATCCTTTTTCGATTGATATTTTGCCATTTAACATTGGCTCAACATTTTCGTAAATTACTTCACGAATTTGAGGCCAGTTACCAGCTCTATATCCACCAGGAATAGTTGAACCTTCTAAGCTTAATTGTTCACCAACAGCTTTGTGATATGGAGAAGCTCTATAAAAGTTTATAGTTTCAGCTAATTCTATACCACCTTTAGTTACAGCAGAATAACCTGTCATGTTGTGATAGTATAAATCCATTTCAGGAGAACCCATAAATTCTATGAATTTAGCAAGTCCTTTATACTCTTCTTCTGTATGACCATTTAAGATCCAGTTTGCTGCGCCACCAATAAATGTTGGATACTCTTTGCCACCAGTTACTGAATCCCAATAAGGAATATGATTAACTGTAAAATTTGGAACAACACCTTTCATTCCACCAAATGATGCAGCAGATCCAAACCAAAAAGCAGCCTCACCTGCTATAAATGGTGCTTGATTATCTCCCCATGCTCTTCCTTTATAACCGTAGAGACCTTTTTCGTACCATTCTTTTACTTTTTTCCAATGATAAACAAATGCATCTGTTTCAGCAAATAAAGTTTTTGTCGGAACAGCATCGTAACCATTGTTTCCATCTGTCATAAGTAGATTATGTCTTGAAAAGAAATTTTCTGTCCAGATCCATGGAAAGTGACTTTGAACTAAAGGAATATATCCAGCAGCTTTAATTTTTGGAGCCATAGCCTCAAATTCTTCATAAGTTTTTGGAACTGATTCTATTCCTACTTCTTTCAATATGTCCATATTTGCATACATTAAGCAAGTTGAACTATTAAAAGGAACACCTATCATTTTTCCGTCAGAGTCAGCATAGAAGTTTTTAATTCCAGGAATATAATTATCTGCATCTACTTTAATTCCATATTTCTCAGCCATATCTTCAAAACCAATAACAACGCCATTTTTAACTTGGGCTACCATAATTGCAGCACCAGCATCGTAAACCTGTGAATAATGTGGTTGGTCTCCCGCTCTAAATGCAGCTATAGTTGCCGCCATGTTATCTTCATAACTTCCTTTACCTGTAGGAATGACGGTGTATTCATCTTGTGAAGCATTAAATCTATTTGCAATTTCAATAATTACATCACCAAGAAATCCACTATTTCCATACCACCAATGAATTTCTGTTTTTGAATAACTGTGTGATGTAAAAGAGAAAGTAAATAGAATTGTTAAAACACTCAATATTTTTTTCATTTTACCTCTTTTGTTAATTTATGATTTTTTAATGATAAATTATTTATGTTAAAGTATCGTTAAATTTTGATTACTTAAATGTAAAAATATATAATATTTCTAAAAGAGGTTGTATATTTTAAAACAAATCATAATTTAAATGTCTAAAATATTCGATTTATTCATAATAGGTGGCGGTATAAACGGTGCAGGTATTGCAAGGGATGCTGCAGGTAGAGGCTTATCAGTTTGTTTAGCTGACAAAGGTGAGATTGGTGGAGCAACTTCATCCTGGTCAACGAAATTAATACATGGTGGTCTACGTTATTTAGAAAATTATGAATTCAAATTAGTTAGAGAGTCTTTGAGAGAAAGAGAAATTGTTTATAAAATTGCTAAACATATTTCAAAACCTATTCCTTTTATAATTCCTTATGCAGATAAAATTCGACCAGCCTGGTTAATTAAAATTGGTTTATTTTTGTACGATAATTTAGGTGGTAAAAGTAATATACCAAAATCAAAAACATTTGATCTTAGAAAAAAATTTTCAAATATTCTTAAAGAAAAATACAAAACTGGTTTCCAATATTTTGACATACAAATTGACGATAAAAAATTAACGAAATTAAATACCAAAGATGCAAAAAGAAATAACGCTAAAATACTAGAATACAACAAAGTTAAAAAAGCTGAAATTATTGGCAATGAATGGATTATTACTCTTGAAAATGGTGAAAAAGTAAAGTCAAAAATTTTGATTAATGCATCTGGACCATGGATAAATGAAACCTTAAATAAAAATATAAAAATTAAATCTAAGAAAAAAATTAGATTGGTTAAAGGAAGTCATATTATTACAAAAAAATTGTACAAAGAAAATGTTGCGTTCACATTTCAAAATACTGATAAAAGAATAATATTTGTAATACCTTATAAAGGGAAGTTTTCTTTAATTGGAACTACTGAAGAAGAGGTGAAATCACCTGAAAATAAAGGAATATCAAAAAAAGAAATTAGATATTTAATTAGTTCAGTAAATAATTACTTAAAAAAACAAATAACATCAAAAGACATCGTAGATACATATTCTGGGATAAGACCTCTAATTGAAGATTTTAAAACAGCCTCAAAAGTCACAAGAGATTATGTTTTTGATTTAAAAATTATAAAAAAATTACCTTTATTGAATATTTATGGAGGAAAACTTACCACCTACAGAAAATTGTCTGAAAAAGTCCTTATTGATCTTGAAAAATTTTTACCTAAAACAAAAAAAGGTCCATGGACGCACAAAAAGAAGCTTTTGTAATTTCCACTGTCTTAGAAAATGCTTTTCACTAAGTAATTTTATTTAATTCTAGTTTGAATTATTTTGATAATTTTAGGTAAATCTTTAATTGTATCTATTACATAGTGAGCACCTACTTTCTCAAATTTTTTCTTGATCTTTTTTCTAAATTTAGTTTTATCTTTAAAAGAAAGTTTATTAAATTCGACTTCTGTTTTACCAAATTCATTACCTGAAAAAATAACACCCACTACCCACATCCCAGCATTTACTCCCTCTAACAATCCAGGAATAGTGTCATCAACTTTTATACAATTTGATCCCTTAGTAATATTTAATTCAGAAAAAATTTTATATATTATTTCAGCTGAGGGTCTTCCAATTCTTGTATGCGATGAACTATAAGAAATATCTGGAGTAAATCCTTGTTTTTTTAATTCTGGCAATATAGTTTTTAAAATATCATCAGAATATCCAGTATTTGTAGCTATTTTAATTTTTTTTTTTTTTATAAATTCTATGGTTCTTTTACTGCCTGAAATAAATTTAGAATGTTTTTTAATAATTTTTTTTAATTCTGGATTAAAAAGTTTAAATAATTTATCGATATCATTTTTACTAGGTTTTTTTTTATATTTTTTTTTCCACTGAAGATTTATTTTTTTTGTATTAATTAATTGACTTATATGTGCTCTTTTTTCAATACCCATAGGACCAATAGCTTCTTTTCTACTAATTGGTATTCCAATCTTATTAAAAATATGAATTAGAACTTTTGATGGTGCCAAACTACCAAAATCTATTAGGGTGCCTGCTAAATCAAAAACAATTGCTTCTATTTTATTATTTTTCATTATATTTTTTAATTATATAATTAAAGTTAAATTAAAATAATATTAAATTAATTTGAATAAATTACCCTAGGTTCTAGAAATAATTCCCTTGATAAGGCTTTGAATTTTTTAGTCACTTGTTTTGAAATAATTTCCTGGTGCTGGGATGGAATTTTTAAAAATACTGAATTACCTCTTTTATAAAGTTTAAACTCTTCTAAAAAAATTGTAGATATTGATGTAAGAGAATTAGCAAATCTTAAGGCTGCACCAACTTGTTTGCAAGAATATATCTCGTTGTTATTTAAAAACGTTAAGTATTCTATCTTTGGGTTGTATTTTATACTACAATATCTCCAGTAACAAGAAAGTGCCAATTGTATTCTTTCTTTATGTGAAAGTTTTAATAAAGGCGTATTTAATGTTTCTTGAAAAACCAACTCTGCTTTTTGGAATGCTCCCAAACCCCAATCCATATGACTTAGTACACAAGATAGATGAAGCAATTTTTGATTAAAATGCTCATTTCCCTCAAATATAGGTTTTATAAAATCAAAATATTTCTTATATGTAGATCCTAAATCGCCTCTTTTTTTTGAAATATGCTCTAATGATTTATTAAAAACAAAATTACTATCTGAGTTTTTAAATAAATCTTTGGCAAGAGATCCTTCTCTAATACCGCTAATTGAGCAAATAACATTTTTTGGATTTGCTATGTTCATAATTTCTTCTAGAATTATTGAGCTATAAGGAAGATAAGGTGTTCTAGACTTTGATATGTATTCAACTGATTTCAATTTAGATTTATTAAATGAAGAAATTTTTTCTAAAAATTTTGTGAGTTTTTCATTTTCAATTGAGTATTGATGAATAATATGGACTGGATATTCATTTTGAAATAAGTGTAATTTAAACAAAGCTCTCCACGTACCTCCCACCAAATATAAATTATTAAATTTTTTTTTAGATAACCATTTTTCATCTCTTAAGAGATTTTTGAGATATTTAGATAAATTTCTTTTTTTAACAATAGGATTGTTAATTAACCTTAAAACACCAACCGGAAGTGATGTTTTATTTGTTACAACATTGTTTTCAACTCTAGCAAGCTCTAAACTTCCACCACCTAAATCAGCAACAAGTCCATCCACATTCTCAAATCCAATTTTAACTCCTTCAGCTGATGATTCGGCTTCTTCTTCACCAGTTAAAATATTTATATTTTTTTTAAATAAGTATTCTACTTCATCAATAAAGGGCTTTGCGTCTGTAGCTTCTCTTAATACAGCTGTTGCAATAATTTTAAGGTTATTAATTTTTGAAACATTAAGAATTTCTGAAAATCTTTTTAAGACCTTTAAAGCATATATCTTGCCTGATTTGTGAAGTTTTTTTGATTTATCTAAGTTTTTACCAAGTTCACAAACAGCTTTTTCGTTAAAAAAAGGTACTCTTGATGATGTAAAATCATCGTAAATTAACATTCTTATAGAATTTGAACCTATATCAATAATAGCTAATTTTGATTGTCTTAATTTTAAATTTTGTTTATTTTTAATTACTTTAAGTTCCACCTTTAACCAACCTTAAGTTTAATTTTTTAGGTTTAATTTTTAGTTTTGCTTTTCCTCTTCCTGATAAACTTGGATTATTCATGAAATAATCATGTGCAGAAAAAGAATCTTTTCGACTATATTTAATTTTTTGATAATTTCCATCAGGATAAAGTTCCCAGCTCTGATTCGTGTCGAGATAATTGGCCATCATTATTTGGTCTAAAACCTGTTCATGCACAGTTTGATTTTCAATTGGCACGAGAAGTTCGACTCTTCTATCAAGATTTCTTGGCATCAAATCTGCAGATGAAATATAAACTTTTGCATTTCTGTTGGGCATAAATTTTCCATTTGCAAAACAATAAATTCTTGAGTGTTCAAGAAATCTTCCAATGATACTTTTTACAATAATATTTTCCGATTTATTTTTAATACCAGGTCTTAAACAACATACACCTCTTACAAATAAAAAGACTTTTACACCGACACTAGAAGCCTCATAAAACTTATCAATTATTTGTGGATCAACTAATGAATTCATTTTAGCCCAAATCTCAGCGTGTTTCCCTTTTTTTGCATTACTTATTTCCTTATCTATATTCTGATTTAAAGTTTTTCTTAAATTTACTGGAGAAATGGAAATTTTATTTAAATTTCTTGGTTTTGAATAACCAGTCACATAATTGTAGAATTTTTCAACATCTGTAGCCATTTTTTTATCAGAGCTAAATAGAGATAAGTCTGTGTATATTTTTGCATTTACAGGATGATAATTGCCAGTACCCAAATGGAAATATGTTTGAATTTTACCACCCTCACGTCGATGTATTAGTGATGATTTAGCATGTGTTTTGTATTTTGCAAAACCATAAACAATTTGAACTCCAGCTTTTTCAAGACTTCTTGCCAGCTGTATATTTGCTTCCTCATCAAATCTAGCTTTGATTTCAATTAAAGCAGTAACTGTTTTACCATTTTCGGCAGCACTAATTAATGCTTTAACAATTGGTGAATCTAAAGTAGTCCTATACAATGTTTGTTTAATAGCAATTACTTTTTTATCTATAGCCGCTTGATTTAAAAATTCAATTACAGCATCAAAAGTTTCAAATGGATGATGAACTATTAGGTCTTTTTTCTTAATTGTCTCAAAAAAATTATTATTGTATTCTTTTAATCTTTCTACGTCTCTTGGTGTAAAGTTTTTAAATTTTAATTTAGAATTTTTAATTTTACAAATTTGGTCTATATCCTGGATTCCAACTAAACCTGCTACTTCATAAATATAATTTGGATTAATTTCTAATTTATTTGTAATAAATTTTACAAGTTCTTTGTCGCTTTTTTCTAAAATTTCTAATCTAACAATATCACCAGTTCTTCTTCGCTTTAATGCTAGTTCAAATGATCTGACTAAATCCTCAGCCTCTTCTTGAATTTCTACATCACTATCTCTTATTACTCTAAATATCATTTTCTTTTCTAACAAATGATCTGGAAAAATTTCAGAGGCAAAGTAACCAATAACATCATCTAGAACTAAAAATTTCTTAAATGATTTTCCTCCGTCTATTTCAATAAATCTTGATAAAGCTTTAGGAATTACAATAATTGAATTAAGAATTCTCTTTTTTTTCTTTTTCTTCAGCTTCATAACTAAAGCTCTCCCTTGATTAATAATAAATGGAAAAGGATGAGCAGGATCAATCGCTGATGGTGTAAGTAGAGGATAGATTTCTTCCTTAAATATTTCTAATAATTTCTTTTTTTCCTTTGTGTTAAGGTTTTCTGGCTTAGTTAATAAAATATTATTACTCTTCAGCTGATTTGATAGATTATTAAATATGGTATTTTGTTTATTTAATAGATTTTTTGTATCATTGATAACCATCTCCATCTGTTCTTCAGGTGTTAGTCCATCTGAACTTAGTGAGTCGACTTCTTGTTTAATCTGACTGTATAGTCCAGCAACTCGAACCATAAAAAATTCGTCTAAATTTGAGCCTGCAATAGATAAAAATTTTACTCTCTCATAAAGAGGATTTTCAATATTTTGCGCCTCAAAAAGAACCCTATCGTTAAATTTTAACCATGATAATTCTCTATTTATATAATTAGATTTAAGCTCTTCTTTGTCTTGTTTTTTTAATGCAGTCATATATTTAGAATTAATGCGCGAATTATATGTCATGAGACATGCAAAATCTAGTTGGGAAGACCCAAATTTAAGTGATTTTGAAAGACCACTAAATAAAAGAGGCATCAAAAGTGCAAAAATTATAAGTGAATTTTTTGTTAAAAAAAAATATTCCTTTGATTATGTGCTTTTATCTTCATCAAAAAGAACAAAAAAAACTCTAAATTTAATACTGAAAAAAATAAATAAACCAAAAAAAATTAAAAGTTCCTCAAAGCTTTATTTAGTTAATGAAAATGAAATTATAGGGTATATAAAAAATATCCATAAAAGGTTTAAGAAAGTATTGCTAATAAATCATGAACCTGCTCTTAAAAATTTAGTTATAAAATTAACTAAAAATAAAGATAATAGTAATTTTAAACTATTAAATTATAAATTCCCAACTTGTGCATTTGCTAAAATAGTTTTCGATACAAATGATTGGATAAATATTGAAGAGAAAGGAATTATTTCTGAATTTGTAAGGCCTAAAGATTTAGTTATCTAACGAATAGCCTGCAGATCTCACTGTGCGAATTAAACTTTCTAATCCACTTACATTTAAAACTTTTCTCAATCTTCTTATGTGAACATCAACCGTTCTACTTTCTACATAAATATTTTCACCCCAAACATTATTTAATAATTGTTCTCTTGAATAAACTCTTTTTGGATTTTTGATAAAAAAATCTAATAATTTAAATTCTGTGGGTCCCAAAATTATTTCCTTATCATTTCTATAAACTCTTTTTGCCAATCTATCAATTTTAAGGTCTTTAAATTCCACAACATCAGTTGATGACAAAGGTTTAGCCCTTCTTAACAAAGATTTAATTCTTGCATTTAATTCTTTTTGGCTAAATGGTTTAGTGACGTAATCATCAGCTCCAGTTTCAAATGCTTTTAATTTATCTTCCTCCTCTCCTTTTGCAGTAAGCATAATAATTGGAATGTCATTATATTTTTTATCCCTTTTTAACTGTTTACATATTTCGACACCTGATAAATCTGGCAACATCCAATCTAATAAGATTAAGTCTGGCATTTTTTGTTTTATTGATTTTAAAGAGTCCTCTCCATTTTCACTTGAAGAAACCTTATGACCTTCTTTTTCTAAATTATATTTTAATAGAGTTGAAATTGGCGCCTCATCTTCTGCAATAAATATGTGTGCACTCATTACTTTGTTAATACTGAGTCGCTACCCTTAGGTCTTTCACCCTCTAAATAATCACCTGTAACTAAATAAAATACTTGCTCAGCTATGTTGGTTGTATGATCTCCTATCCTTTCAATGTTTTTAGTTACAAATAAAAGATGTGAGCCATATTCAATATTTTCCGTATTTGATTTAAGTAGTGAGATGACTTCTTCCATACATTTATTTGTTAAATCATCAACTTGTTCATCACTCTCCCATACTGTTCGAGCTACATCGCTTGATCTACTTAGATATGAGTCTAAAACAATTTTTAATTGTTTTTGAACCAAAATGCAGATTCTATTCATTGCTTCAATTAAATTATTTGGCAAATGCGTATTTATAAGTTTTGTTCTTTTTGCAATATTTTTGGCAAGATCACCTATTCTTTCTAAGTCTGAAGACATCTTTAGAGCTGCAACTGTTTCTCTAAGATCAACAGCCATTGGTTGTCTTAAAGCAATTAAATTTACTACCTCATTCTCTATCTGAGACTCAAAATTATCTATAACTACATCTGAATTTATAACATCATCAGCAAGGTTATGATCATTTGTTGATATTGCTTTCATTGCATTACCTAAAGCGGTTTCGCAATTTGCTCCCATTTCAACTAAATCATTGTTTAATTTTTTTAATTGGTCTTCGTAAGATTTTACTGTGTGTGGTTTTTCATTCATTATCCAAACCTTCCTGTTATGTAATCCTGCGTTTGTTGTTGAGTCGGATTCTTGAATATCTTATCAGTAGAACCTACTTCAATCAATTTACCAAGGTGAAAAAAACCAGTATTTTGAGAGACTCTTGCAGCTTGGGACATTGAGTGAGTAACAATTATTATAGTATGTTCCTTTCTTAATTCATCAATTAGCTCCTCTATTTGTGCTGTTGCAATTGGATCAAGAGCTGAACATGGCTCATCCATGAGTATTACCTCTGGCTTAATTGATATTGTTCTTGCAATACAAAGTCTTTGCTGTTGTCCACCTGATAAACCAGTACCTGGTTCGTGAATTCTGTCTTTTACCTCTTCCCAAAGTGCTGCTTTTCTCAAACTCTCTTCAACAATATTATCCATTTCACTTTTAGATTGAGCTATCCCATGTATCTCAGGTCCATAAGAAATATTCTCATAAATGGTTTTTGGAAAAGGATTTGGTTTTTGAAAAATCATTCCAACTTTTTCTCTAAGCCTTACAACATCTGTATCTTTTTGATTTATGTCATAGTCATTAATTTTTACGACACCACTGACTTTACAAATATCGATCACATCATTCATTCTATTTAAACATCTTAAGAATGTTGATTTACCACAACCAGAAGGTCCAATAAGAGCAGTTACTTTATTTGCTTCGATATCCATATTGATATCAAATAAAGCTTGTTTCGCTCCATAATAGACATCAACATTTTTTGCTTCTATTTTATTCATATTTTAGTTCCATTTCTTTTCAAATTTATGTCTAATTAATTGTGCTCCTAAATTCATAAAAATTAGGAAAAATAATAATACCATTATGCAAGCAGACACTTTTTCTACAAATCCTCTTTCGGCACTCTCCGCCCATATATAGATTTGAACAGGCAAGCTAGCTGCTGGATCCATAGGGGTTCCTGGTATTGTGTTAACAAAAGCAACCATTCCAATTAATATTAAAGGCGCTGTTTCACCTAATGCTTGAGCTAAGCCAATTATAGTACCTGATAAAGTTCCAGGTAAAGCCAATGGCACGGTATGATGCATCGTCGTTTGCATTCTGCTAGCTCCCATTGCTAAAGCTGCTTCTCTTATACTGGGTGGAACAGCCTTCAATGATGCTCTGGCTGCTATTATAATTGTTGGAAGAGTCATTAACGAAAGGGTTATACCTCCAACTAAGGGTGTTGATCTAGGTAAACCAAACACGGCCAATAAAACACCTAATCCTAATAATCCAAAAACAATTGAAGGAACTGCTGCTAAATTATTGATATTTACTTCTATAAAATCTGTAAATCTATTTTTTGGTGCAAATTCTTCTAGATAAACTGCAGCTAGTAAGGCAACAGGAAAGGCAATTGACAGACAGACAAGTATGGAAAATAATGAACCCATAAATGAGCTTGCTATTCCCGCTAACTCAGCTTCTCTAGAATCAGCATTTGTAAAAAAACTGGCATTAAATTCACTTATAACTCTTCCATCTTCATTTAATTTATCAAAAATTTTTAATTGATAATCAGATGCTCTTCTTCTATTTTCAGGTATATCTCTTGGATAATTTCCTTTAAATACTTGATCTAAGTCGTCAGAGGCTGTTAATTTTACATCAACTGTTTTTCCAAAGCTATCAGGATTGTCTAGAAGATAATATTTTAATTCTCTCTCAAAAGTAAATGCAAACATTTTTTTTAATTCCATAATTTGATCCTCACTTGCATCTGGATCGAGATTGATAAATGTTTCTATCCCAAACTCATAAAAGTCTGCATCATTAATATCTTCGGTTGTTGGTTTTTTATCTGGATCCAAATATAATAAATCTGCATTATAATTGACTGGTATTACCAACCATGTTTTTTGAAATGCTGTGTAACCAGTAGAAAATATCTTTGTTAGAAATACCACTAGAAATAATAAAGCCATAAATATTGCAGCTTTACCGTAAAATTGAAATCTTTTTTCAGCTTTGTATCTTTTAATTAAACGTTCTTCTTTATTCATATTTCTCTCTATATTTTTTCACAACAGATAAGGCAACAATATTTAAAACTAAAGTAACTATAAATAAACTTAATCCCAGTGCAAAAGCTGCTTGGGTTTTCGGATCCCCAAATTGTTGATCACCAATTAAGATAACAACAATTTGAGCAGTTATTGTTGAAGTGGACTCTAATGGATTAAGAGTTAGGTTTGCTGCCAACCCTGATGCCATTACAACAATCATTGTTTCACCAATAGCTCTAGAAACACCTAATAAAATAGATCCAACAATTCCAGGTAAAGCAGCTGGAAAAATTACTCTTTTTATTGTCTCAGATTTTGTTGCTCCCATGGCATAGCTACCATCTCTAAGATTTTGAGGAACACTTGTAATTACGTCGTCACTTAAACTTGATATAAATGGAATAATCATAATTCCCATAACACCACCGGCTGCCAGTGCGCTTTCTGCTGACACCTCTAGTCCTAATGATAATCCAAGGTCTTTTAAAAAAGGTCCAACTGTTAAAGCAGCAAAAAAACCATAAACAACAGTTGGAATTCCTGCTAAAATTTCAATGACAGGTTTGGCATATTGTCTTAAACGTTTGCTCGCATATTCCGCCATATATATACCACTTAACAAACCAATTGGTATTGCAACACACATTGCAATCAAAGCTATAAAAAAGGTGCCTGCAAATATCGGAACTGCACCAAAAGTATCACTATACATTGATGGATCAAGTGCTTCACTTGCATCTCGAACAAAAGCTTTTGCAGGATACCAGTGCATTCCAAATACAAAATCAAATAGTGGGATAACTTGAAAAAATTCTATTGTTTGAAACAAAAGGGAAAAAATAATACCAATGGTTGTTAATATCGCTGCCAGTGATGATAAAAAAAATACTCCTTTAAGAAATATTTCAACTGGTTCTCTTGTTTTTGTGTTGTTTGAAATCTTTGTATACGCATAACCTGTTGATGCAATTAATAATGATAAAACTATAACGACCTTAGACCACTTTGCTATGTCTCTAAAGTTTAAATATTTTTCTGCTGATCTTTGTAACTCTGCAGTAAGTTCTCCTGAATACTGGTTTCGAGAAAGTGATTTTACTTTTTCATAAAATAAATTCAACTCTCCTTCTAGAAGTCCTTGCGAAGAATAATCACTAAGTATAAAAAATCTTACTATGCTAGGTTCAAATATCGACCATAAAGCATACAAAAGAAAAGCAGGTGCGCCACACCATATAGCAAGATAGTATCCATAAAATTTTGGAAGAGCTGTTAACCGTTTGTTAGATTGAATTAAAATAGCTTTTTTTCTTCCAAAGAAGTAACTGGATAAAGCTAAAAGAACGATTGTTAAAAATATTACTGAATTCAATTATTGGCTCCTTTAGATTTATACAAAAAAAAGGGCCCATTTAATAGGGCCCCTTTTGAGTTTATTAACAAATATTATATTACTCCATTGACATTGCAGTAAGAGATTTCGAATTATCTCTAACTGTTCTGTAAGTTTCAGCATCAAGTGGAACAAGTCCTATTTCCGCTAAGTAACCTCTTTTACCAATAGCTTTAGTTGTAGTGAATTCTTTTACAAATTCATGTAATCCTGGAATTACACCAACATGAGCTTTTTTTACGTAAAAGAATAATGGTCTAGCAACAGCATAACTATAGTCTTGGATAGATTCTAGTGATGGTTGACCACCTTCTATACTTGCAGCTTGCAATTTATCTCTAGCAGCTAAGAAGTAACTAAATCCAAAGAAACCAAACATTTCTTTGTCTTCAGATAATTTTTGAATAATTAAACTATCATTCTCTCCAACTTCAATTGCAGCACCATCTTCTCTGTAAAGTTTTTGTGGTTTTTTATATTTTTTATTTCCAGCTTCGAAACCTGCTTTGTATAACGCTTTAGCCTCTTTAGGCATACCTTTTTTCATTACTAACGAATTCCAAGCATCTCTTGTTCCGGATGTTCCTGGGGGAATCATAACTGAAATTTTTTGTTTTGGTAAACTTGGGTCTATTTGATCCCATGTTTTGTATATGTTGTCTACTAATTTACCATCAACAACTGAGTGTTTTGATAAAGCTTTCCAAAGTTGTTCTTTAGTGAAGTTTACTGGTTCAGCATCAACACTGTATGCTAAAGTAATACCATCGTTACCTATAATAACTTCAACTATTTCATTAACACCATTTTTTTTGCAAAGAGCTTTTTCTTTATCTTTCATTGCTCTTGATGCATTTGTTATATCAGGGTGAGCTTCTCCTACACCTGCACAAAATAATTTTGCACCACCACCTGTACCAGTTGACTCGATTACTGGTGTTTTAAATCCAGTTTGCCCGAATCTTTCAGCAACTATTGTTGCGTAAGGGAATACAGTAGATGATCCAACTATTTTGATTTGATCTCTTGCTTGAGCAATAGTGGCAACAGAAATGGCAACTATTGAAGCTAGAACTATAGTTAGTTTTTTCATTTTAATATCCTTTCGTGAATTAAAGTTAATTAACGACTCGCTTAATAAATTTTATTGAGGACTCTAGTATTACAAATTTGTTACAGTTTTGTTAAATAGGTAACTTTTTAGTTGTATTTTTTAGAAATGATTAAGGTATCATTATCTGCAGCTAAATCTCCTCGACAACGAATTGGGCTGACATTTTCACTTAGTGCTAAGCTCTTTGTTGGTCTTAAAGTAACTTCTAGTTGTATCATTGATATAAGGTCTTTTACTTGATTTTGATCATATTTCCATGAAGGCCAACTTGTGGGGGTAGAAAAAGTAGTAATTATATAACTTGAGGCCCTATTAAAATTATAATTACTCTCATTTTGTTTTCTTAACAAATGATCTCTTACAGAAAAGAAAATATTTTTACATCTATGCATGTCAGACATATAATTTTCTTTTTTTAAGTTTTTGTTCATTGGGATTGATACAATCAAATCAATTGTATCTCTCCAGAATGAAGTTAAAACCTCAGTATAGATATGATCAACATTTACTTTGTCAGATGGAAAATGTTTATTGACAGTGCTTTTCGTATTTTCTAAGTCATTTTTCATTCTAAAAATACCAATATCAAATACAGTAAGTTGTTGGTTTCTTAAAAGTGTTGTAATGTCTTTTTTATTAGAGTCTTCAGAGTAAGAATTTGATATAAAATTAAAAAATAAGTAAGAAAAAATAAAAAAATTTATTATTATTTTTTTCATTTAACAATTTTATTTAAAAAATCCGTTATTTACAAATTAAATTATATTGTGAAAATTGTTAAATTATATGAAGTTTATAATTCACTGGGTAAATGAATGTTAATTTCGGTTCCTTTACCATTAAGATTTTTTATTTCGTAATCACCTCTATGTTGAGAAATTATATGTTTGACAATTGCAAGACCTAAACCTGTTCCACCAACTTTCCTGCTCTCTTCAACATCTACTCTATAAAATCTTTCAGTTACCCTGTTAATTTGATCCTCGGGAATTCCAATACCTTGATCAGATACAGATATTTTAATTCCTTTTGTTATGAGTTTCCCTTTGCTTGGAGAAGTTAATATATTTATAGTTGATTTTTCTTTTGAGTATTTAATAGCATTGTCTAATAAATTAGAAAAAACTGTTATTAATTTATCTTCATCACCAATAACATCACTTAAATTATCTAAATTCATTTCAAGATTAATATTTTTTTCTTTTAAGCTAGTAAAATGAATATCTTTTACTTTTGTTAATATATTCTTCAAATTAACTGTTTTGTTAGGTCTTATATGCTCCTGGAGTTCAATTCTGCTTAATATTAATAGATCACTTATTAAATTTTCCATTCTTTTGCTTTGTGAAGAGATTATTTTAAGAAAGTTTATCTTTGCTATTTCGTCATCTTTAGCAGGACCCTCTATTGTCTCTATAGCGCCTTTAATTGAAACAAGAGGAGTTTTTAATTCATGGCTAACATTAGCAACAAAGTCAGTTCTAAATTTTTGTGCTTTTGAAATTTCAGTAAGATCTTTTAAAAATAAAACAACAGAGTCTTTTTCTGTAAAAATTACAGTTGGTCCAGGAATCACATAAATTCTGTAATACTGATATGAAGGCAAATTTATTTCTAAATCTAAATTACTGGTTTTTTTTGAAGACTTAACTTCTCTAATTTTTTCATCTAGATTAGGATGCCTTAAAATTGTGCCGAGATGTGTATTTAAAATATTTTTACCAAATCTTTTTTCGGCACTTGGATTGGCATATTTTATAATATTTAATTTATCTAATGCTATAAATTGATCCTCTAATTCATCTAATATAAATGTTTTGCTATCATCCTTTTCATACTTTGAGATAATAATTTTATCATCAGTATTTTTTGTGTTTCTGTTTGAATAAATTATTATTAGTAGAAATATAATTACACAGATTAATAGTATTTCAAAGAGGCCAATCATGATGTTCTAAAAGTTAAGTATATAATTAACATATTAAAAATTTAATATGCAATTATTTAAATTTTAGTTACTTAATTAGGGGAGATATTATTAATAAAAATTTCTGCGGTTTTATCCCAAGTAAAGTTTTTAGAGTATTCTAGGCACTTTTCTCTTTCAACTTTAAGAGCTTTCATTGCAGATTTTTCTAAATCCTCATCTAAACAATTAATTTCACTATCTTTGAAAATATCTTTAGGACCAGGAACTGGATATGCTGCAACTGGTGTACCACAACTGAGGGATTCACATATTACAATTGCAAACGTATCTGTTTTGCTTGGAAAGACAAAAACATCAGATGATGTAAAATATGAAGCTAATTCACCGTTAGTTTTTTCACCTAAGAAGTGAGCATCTGGAAATTCTTTTTTTAACTTTTCAATATCTGGTCCTTTACCAACAAGAAGTTTTGTTCCTTCTAATTTTAGATTTAAAAAAGCACGAATATTTTTTTCAATAGCTACTCGACCTACATATATCCATATAGGCCTTTTATATTCTAAATTGATTTTTTTTGGATTTTTAAACGATCCATGATCAGCACCTCTTGTCCAAACAACCATTTTACTTTCATCTACTCCAATTTGAATTAGTTCTTTTTTCATAGATTCGGTTGTAACCAAAATTTTTTCTGCTTTGTTATGAAAGTTGCTTAGGAATTTCTGTGATAATTTTTCAGGAACCCAAGGTAAATATAATTTCATATATTTATCAAATCTTGTGTGAAAACTTGTGGTAAACTTTAGATTATTTTTAAGACAATATCTTCTTGCCATAAATCCTAAAGGACCTTCGGTAGCTATATGTATGGCTGAAGGATTTATTTTTTTTATTAAATGGCTTACTCTTGGCCAAATATTCACAGAAAGTCTTATTTCATTATATTTAGGCATAGGCACAGTGAAGAAAAGTTGGGGATTTAAATACTCAACTTCGTGACCCATTGCTTCAAGTTTTTTTCCTGTTTCATTTAAAGTTCTTACCACACCATTTACTTGTGGAAAATAAGCGTCTGTTACAATTAATATTTTCATTATGATGCCTTTTTCAGACCTGGAGTTTCAATTACTTCTTTATCTGAATTATTACGACTATCTAAAAATTCTTCTCTTAATTTATCCCAATAAATTATTTCAAACGTTCCATCAAAATTTTCAACTAAAGCAGTACAAGACTCAACCCAGTCTCCACAATTTAAATAATTAACACCATCATAATTTTCATTTTGGGCGTGATGAATATGCCCACAGATTATTCCATCAAATTTTTTTTTCTTTCCATATTCTGCGATTGTTTTTTCGTATTCTCCCATATATTTAACTGCATTTTTTACCTTATATTTAAGAAACTTTGCTAAAGACCACTGGCCTTTACCTCTTAGACGTCTAAAAAAGTTAATCACTACATTTAATTTCAATAGCATTTCATAGGCTATTGCGCCTAACTTCGACAACCATTTGGCATATCTCATAACACCATCCCAAGCATCGCCATGAACAACTAAATATTTTTTATTTAAAACAGACTGATGAATTACTCTATTGATCATTTTTATCTGTCCAAAATGCATAGGAATAAATTTTCGAAACACTTCATCATGATTACCTATAACGTAGTAAACTTCTGTTCCATGTCTTGCTTTTCTTAATATTTTTTGAATTACGTCATTATGTTCTTGTGGCCAATAAAAATTTTTTTGAAGTGCCCAAACATCTATTATATCACCTACACAATAAAGTTTTTCTGATCTTGTATTTTTAAAAAATTCAAGCAATTTGTTTGCTTGGCAACCTTTAGTACCAAGATGCACATCTGAAATGAATATACTTTTGTATTTTAATATAGGTTTCATTTAATCCTTTTTTTTAATTCAATTTGCACTAGAATCGTTTAATTCTTTGTGCCATAGTAATGTTAAGAAAATATTAAAATTTATTATGAAATATTGCATTATTTACAACAAAAACGCTTCCTCTGGCAGAAAATCTAAATTTATAAAAAAAATTTCTGATGAACTTTCTAAGCATAACGATGTTTCTTTTTTTGAAACTGAGAGCGTGGATAAAGCAGAAGGAGTATTTAAAAATATTTCTAAGTTAAATATAGATAGACTTGTAGTTGCTGGTGGCGATGGTTCAGTATCATTTGCAATAAACAAACTTATTAAAAATAATTTTGTTCCAAAAAAAGATTTTGCTATTGGTTATATACCAGCTGGAACTGCTAATTTACTTCAAGCTGAACTAAATATGAGTAAAAAAATAAGTAAAATTGTTCAAATTTTACAATCAAACAATTTAAAAAAAACTAATTTAGTAAAAATCAATAATGATTATTTTATTTTAATGGCAGGTATAGGTTGGGATGCAACGATAGTCCATTCAATTAATAGTTCTCTAAAAAAACTGTTAGGTAAAATTATTTTTGGATATAAAGGATTGCAAAAATTTTTGTTAATGAAAAATCAAAAATTAAAAGTTAACATAGATGGTCAAAATCATATAGCTGACTGGGTGTTATGTTCTAATACCAATTATTATGCAGGACACTACAAAATTAATAAAACAAATATATTTGATAACAAAATTATTACTTATGTATTCAAAGACCTTACTAGAATAAAAATACTTTATTATATTTATTTGATTATTTTTTTTGGAGATTTATCGAAGTCTACGAGTGTTATAACATCTTATTCCAGTGAGCTAAAAATTGATGGACAAGGGAAAAAAATTCCAATTCAAATTGATGGTGATAAATATCAATATTGTGATAAAGTAGAATTAAGGAAATCAGGAAAATATTTTAACATATTAACAGCATAACTTTTAAATAAGAGAATTTATCAAAAAATCATTTTACTAAGATATTTAATTTAAATATAATTATTATAAAATTACACAGGAGGTCATTATGAGTAAAAAGTTAAAGAAAAATGAAAAAAGAAAAAAAAAGGTTATCAAGTTAATAGAAAAACTCAAAAATAAGATCAATTTGAAAGAAAAAAAATTATCTAAAATTAATATTAAAATTGCAAGTATTGAAAAAAGAGTTGCTGAAAAAAAAACAAAAAAACTAGCTAAAAAGAAGACTATCGAGAGTTCCGCATCTGTAAATAATTAATTTCTAAATCTTCTTTCCCCTTTTTGTAATTAAAAAAGGGGAAAGTAGTTAATCAACAAAATTTTAAAATTAAGGGGAAATAAAGATGTTTTATAATTTAAAATTTTATTAGAATTTTATAATTAATGTTTATGACAAAAATATTTATAGATTATTACAATTTAATTAAAGTTTATTTGCTCTACCATAAATGTCTTGATATCTAACAATATCAGTCTCTTTTAGAATTGAACCAACTTGAGCTTCAACAATTTTTACAGGTTTTTTTCCTGGATTTTGAACTCTATGGATTGCTTCTAATGGAATGAATATATGTTCACCAGGTTTTTTAACAATTATATCTTTATTCAGAGTTATTTTAGGATTGCCTTGTGTAACTAACCAATGTTCAGCTCGATGATGGTGTTTTTGTAAACTTAAAATGCCTTTTGGTTTTACGTATAACTCTTTAATTAAAAACTCTTTGCCCTCAAATAGATTGGTATACCTACCCCATGGACGGTAATAGACATTTTTTTTCTTAATATATTTGTTTTTATTTTTGTCATACATCCCTAAAATTTCTTTCCAGCTACCAAGATCTGACCAAGGAATGTCTAGTTTGATAGCGTTAATTTGTTTGGTTTTCTCTAGAATTGCATAATCAAAAGATTTCTCGATTGATTTTTCAAAAGCTCTTTTATTTAAGTAATAAGTGTTATTTTTATATTTGCCTTTTTTAATCGCTTCAACACAACTTTTGTAAGTTTTATTTTGATATTTTTTAAAGTTATTGATTATTGAGTCTTTTCTTAAATAAAACATGCCAGAATTCCAGTAACCTTTTTTCTTAATTACTTCCTTTGCTTTTGATAATTTTGGTTTTTCAATAAATTTAGTAACTTTATTTATGGATTTATTTTTTTTAGTTAAAAAATACCCATATTCACTTGATGGGTTTGTAGGTTTTATTCCAAAAATAAATAAATTTTGATTATCTAAATTTGGTTTATTTTTTAATAAAGATTTATTTAAAATATAAGATCTTTCAATTAAATGATCTGCTGCAAAAAACATTAATGGTTGCTCTAATGGAATATCTTTTATTAATGCAGACGCTAATATTGCTGGTGCGGTATTTTTTTTAGCTGGTTCTAAAACTATTTTAAACTTTTTTATTTTACTTTTATTTAAAGCTAATTTGACTTGTTTTAAGTATTTTAAATTTGTACTGATTATAGGAAAATCAAAAATTGGTTTATTTACTCTTTCTAAAGTTTTTTGAATTAAACTCCATCCGCCAAAATCAATAAATTGTTTTGCTTGATGTTTTTTTTTATCTGGCCAAAGTCTTGTTCCTGCGCCACCACAAAGTATTACAGGTCTAATTTTCATTAAATATCAGCGTACGTTCTAACCTCGTTTTTACCACCTGGATGAGTTGGTGCACCTTTATAAGCTGGTCCAACAGTTTGTGCATATTTCCATAATGTACCATTACCAAAATTCACTTTTCTTGGTTTCCATTTTTTACGTCTTGCACTTAATTCCTTCTTTGTAAGTCTTACGTTAATCGTGCCCTTTTTAGCGTCTATATCGATGATGTCCCCATTCCTTAAAAGGGCTATAGGACCGCCTACGGAGGCCTCAGGGCCCACATGACCGATACAAAAGCCTCTGGTAGCCCCAGAGAACCTACCGTCTGTAATGAGGGCTACTTTCTCCCCTTTTCCTTGACCGTAGATTGCTGCAGTTGTTTGAAGCATTTCTCTCATTCCAGGACCTCCTATAGGTCCCTCATATCTAATAATGATGATATCACCATCTTTGTATTTTCTGTTTATTACTGCTTTATATGCAGACTCTTCATTATCAAAACATCTAGCTCTTCCTGTAAATTGTAATTTTTTTAAACCAGCTATTTTTACAATTCCACCTTCTGGAGCTAAATTTCCTTTTAATCCAACAACTCCTCCTGTTGGTGAAATTGGATTTTTATAGGATCTCATTACTTTTTGATTAGTTCTAAATTTGACATTTTTTAAATTTTCTCTCATTGTTTTACCTGTAACTGTCATACAGTCTCCGTGAATGTAGCCACCATCCATAAGAGTTTTTAATAACATTGGAACTCCTCCTGCTTCCCACATATCTTTTGCAACATATTTTCCACCAGGTTTTAAATCTGCAAGATAAGGAGTTTTCTTAAATATTTTTGCAACATCCATTAAATCAAATTTAATTCCAATTTCATTTGCGATAGCTGGCAAGTGTAAACCTGCATTTGTTGATCCACCTGTTGCCGCAACAATTGTTGCTGCATTTTCGAGAGCTTTTCTTGTTACTATGTCTCTAGGTCTAATATTTTTTGCTAATAAATTCATTACAGCTTTACCGCTGTCTATTGCATATTTATTTCTTTCTAAATATGGTGCTGGTGTTCCTGCTGAGAAAGGTAAAGCTAATCCTATTGCTTCTGAAACACATGCCATTGTGTTTGCAGTAAATTGTCCACCACAAGCACCTGCACTTGGACATGCTTTTAATTCTAATTTTCTTAATGCATGAGCTGTCATTTTTTTTGACGTATATTTTCCAACTCCTTCAAATACATCTACAACAGTTACATCTTTTCCATTAAATCTCCCAGGTAGAATTGATCCACCATATATAAATACACTTGGAATGTTTAAACGTACCATCGACATCATTAAACCAGGTAATGATTTATCACAGCCTGCTAATCCAACTAATGCATCATAACAATGTCCTCTAACCGTAAGTTCAGTTGAGTCTGCTATCACATCTCTTGATATTAATGATGACTTCATTCCCTCATGACCCATCGCAATACCATCAGTTACTGTAATAGTACAAAATTCTCTTGGAGTTCCGCCTGATGCTTTAACTCCTTTTTTAACTGATTGAGCTTGTTTCATTAAATTAATGTTACAAGGAGCTGCTTCATTCCATGTTGAAACAACACCAACAAATGGTTTTGCTACATCTTTTTCGGTTAAATCCATTGCGTAATAAAATGATCTTTGAGGGGCTTTATCTGCACCAATTGTTGTGTGTCTACTAGGTAATTTCTTTTTATTAAATTTTTTCATTATAAACCTTTAAGAGTTAATTCTATTTTTTTAACATCTTTTTCAAGATTAGCAAAGTTGCTTTTCTCCTGCTCTACTATATTTTGTGGTGCACGATCCACAAAGGATTTATTTGATAATCTAACATCAATTTTTTTCATCTCTTCACTAATTTTTGTAATTTTCTTTTCTAATGTTGATTTGATCATATTTAAATCAACATTTTCATCAAAATATAATTTAAATAACTCACCGCTTATGACTATACTTGCAGATGGTTTGTCTAAATCTTTTTCATGAAAATTTTTAATTCTTCCATTTTTTTTCATTATATTTTCATTAGAAGATAAAAAGTTTTTATATTCTTTATTTGTATTTTCTGTTGAAATTTCAATAAATGATCCAGGACTTATATTTAATTCATTTTTAAATGATCTAATTGATGTAATAAAATTAATGATATTATTTATCTCATCATACGATTTTTTTTCATGATAATCATCTTCTAGCCAATTGGCATACATCAAGTAATCTTTGCCTTCTTTATCTAGCTTATTATTTAACCATATCTCTTCGGTTACAAATGGAATAAATGGATGAAGAATAATTAAAATTTCCTTAAAAACATATGCTGATGTTTGTTTTAACTCCTTAATATCTTCCTCATTATCAGAGTTTAAAACTGTTTTAGATAACTCTAAATACCAATCACAAAATGAATGCCATACAAATTGATAAATAATCTTAGCTGCTTCATCAAATCTATAGTTTTTCAAACTATTTTCCGTGTCATTTTTAACTTTTACAAGCTCAGAAAGTATCCACTTATTAATTGTTAAGTTTATATTTTCAGGTTTTTTCACATCACCAAAATCACACTTATTTTGTGTTAAAAAATTATTTGCATTCCAAATTTTATTTAAAAAATTTCTATAACCTTTAACCCTGTCTTCAGATAATTTTACGTCTCGACCTGGCGATGCCATTGATAAAAGAGTAAATCTCAAAGCATCTGCACTATATTTTTCGATAAGTTCTAATGGATCAATTACATTGCCCTTTGATTTAGACATTTTTTGACCCTTTTCATCTCTAACTAAAGCATGAACATATATATTTTTAAAAGGTTCCTTATCTAAAAACTGAGTTCCCATCATTATCATTCTAGCAACCCAGAAAAATATGATATCAAAACCTGTAACAAGAACACTTGTTGGATAAAATTTTTCAACTTCTGGAGTTTTTTCTGGCCAACCTAAAGTCGCAAATGGCCATAGACCTGATGAAAACCAAGTGTCTAGAACATCTTCATCTCTTTTTAATTCCACATCTTTTGAATAGAATTCTTTTGCTTGTTTTTTGCACTCATCCTCATTTTCAGCTACAAATATTTTTCCATCAGGTCCGTACCATGCTGGAATTTGATGTCCCCACCATAATTGACGAGAAATACACCAAGGCTCAATATTATTCATCCATTGAAAATATGTTTTTGACCAATTTTCAGGAAAGAATTTAGTTTTATCATTATTAACTACTTCTTTTGCTTTTACAGCTAAAGTTTTAGCATCAACAAACCATTGTTCTGTTAAATAAGGTTCAATAATAGAATTAGATCTATCCCCATAAGGAACTTTGTTTATTAACTTTTCTATTTTTTCTAAAAATTTGCCCTCTTCAAGATGTTCTAAGATTAATTTTCTTGCTGCAAATCTATCTAAACCTTTATATGGGTCAGGTGCATTGTCATTTATTTTTCCATCAGGCGTAAATATATTAATTACTTCTAACTTGTTTCTTATACCTACATCATAATCATTAAAATCATGAGCTGGTGTAATTTTTACTGCTCCTGTTCCTTGTTCAGGATCAGCATAATTATCTGTTATTATTTTTATTTTTCTCTTTACTAAAGGAATAATTACAAACTTCCCTACTAGATCTTTAAATCTATCGTCTTTTGGATTTACAGCTATTGCAGTATCTCCCAACATAGTTTCAGGTCTAGTTGTTGCAATTGTTATAAATTTATCAGAATTTTCTATAGGGTAATTTATATAATAAAGTTGAGAATTTACTTCACGCTGATCAACTTCTAAATCAGATATTGCTGTTTTTAAAACAACATCCCAATTTACAAGTTTTTTTGCTTTGTAGATTAATTTCTTATTATAAAGGTCAACAAATACTTTTATGACTGACTTAGATAAATTTTCATCCATTGTAAAAGCATTACGAGACCAATCACATGAACATCCAAGTTTTTTAAGTTGATTAATTATTATATCTCCATATTCATTCTTCCATTCCCATACTTTCTCAATAAATTTTTCTCTACCTAAATCGTTTTTTTTAATACCTTCTTTTGCAAGTTTTTTTTCAACTAATGCCTGGGTTGCAATACCGGCGTGATCTGTTCCAGGTTGCCATAAAGTTTCATAATTATTCATTCTATGAAATCTTGTTAAAACATCTTGAATTGAGTTGTTTAAAGCATGGCCCATGTGAAGACTACCAGTTACATTTGGTGGAGGAATGACAATTGAAAATTTTTTTGAATTCTCTTTAGGTTTAAATAAATTGTTTTTTTCCCAATAGTCGTAGATTTTATTTTCTACATTTTTATGCTCATATTTATCAAAACTCATTGATTTGTTTTATAAATTAATCAAATTAATAAACAATAATGAAAATCGTTGCTAAATTTATAGACTAATCATCAAAATGAATTATACAAAGATCGATTAACAAATATTTTATATTTGACGGCAACGTGGCGGAATGGTTACGCAGAGGATTGCAAATCCTTGTATCCCGGTTCGATTCCGGGCGTTGCCTCCAAAAAAAGTATTGAGATAAGTTTTAAAAAAAGTAAGTTGTGAGAAAAATATTCCTCGGTAGCTCAGTTGGTAGAGCAGTTGACTGTTAATCAATTGGTCGCAGGTTCGAGTCCTGCCCGAGGAGCCAAATTAACTAAACAGCTTTATTTATATCTATTTGCGAAAGTTGTAAATTCTTTCCAAATTTAACTTTTTGATCTTGTGTTAACTCTGAATAAACTTTAACTAAAAAGTTATAGTTTACATTCATATGTCCTTCTTTAGATTTTTCTAAATTTACTAAATATTCTGAAAAATCCTCAAAGAAATAGTTGATTGGTACTTTTAAATAATTTGAAAGTTGCAATAATCTAATTGAACTAACGCCATTAGTTCCTTTTTCATATTTTTGTATTTGTTGAAATGTTACGTTTATAGCTTTTGCTACTTTAGTTTGAGTTAAACCTAGTGCTAATCGTCTTAGCTTAAGCTTATTGCCAAGATGTTTGTTAAAATTTTCTTCCATTTAAGACCCCTCGTTAAATAAAATATTATTGAGAGTTAATCTAAATAGAAAACTTTATGCAAGTAAAATAATTTTTAAAAAAAATGGTTTTTTTAATTAATTCTAAACCTGTCAAGTAACTTTTTAGCTTATCTTTAGAATTATTTTAAAGAATTTGGCTTAAAAAAAGCTTTGTTCTGTCACTCTTTGGGTTGGCAAAGAATTCTTTTGTTTCTGCCTTCTCAATTATCATGCCTTCGTCCATAAAAATAACTTCATCCGCAACTTCCTTAGCAAATCCCATCTCATGTGTAACAACAATCATCGTCATTCCACCTTTTGCAAGACTTACCATTGCATCAAGCACTTCTTTTATCATTTCCGGATCTAATGCTGATGTTGGTTCATCAAATAACATAATTTTTGGTTGCATACATAATGCTCTAGCGATAGCACAACGTTGTTGTTGACCACCTGAAAGTTGTCCAGGAAATTTGTTTGCTTGATCATCTATTTGAACTTTTTTAAGTTGGTCTAATGCTAGTTCTTGAGCCTCTTTTTTTGGCATTTTTTTTACCCAAATAGGTGCAAGAGTACAATTATCTAATATTGAGAGATGTGGAAATAAATTAAATTGTTGAAAAACCATACCAACTTCAGCTCTGATTTTTTCAATATCTTTTGTTTTTTCTGATAGTTCGTTTCCATCAACGATTATATCACCCTCTTGGTGCTCTTCTAATCTATTGATACATCTAATCAATGTTGATTTACCTGAGCCTGACGGACCGCATACTACAATTTTCTTATTTGCTTCAACTTCTAAATTAATATTTTTTAAAACTTGAAAATCACCAAACCATTTATTCATATTTTGAATTTTTATAATTGGATCTGACATCTATTATCTCTCAGTTTTATATTTAGCTTCTAGGTTATAACTATATTTACTCATTGCATAGCATATAATCCAGAATATTATTGATGCAAAAATGTATCCCTCCATCGCAAAGCCAAGCCATTTTGGATTTGTTTTTGCTAAAGCAAGCATTCCTGCTAATTCGGCCAAACCAACTACAAAAATTAAAGGAGTGTCTTTAACTAAGGCTAAAAATGTATTTGCAATTCCAGGTATCACTAATTTTAGTGCTTGAGGCAAGATTACAAAAATATGCATTTTCCAATAACCCATTCCCAAAGATTTTGCAGCATCATATTGACCTCTAGGTAAAGATTGCAAACCCCCTCTGATAACCTCTGCGCAGTAAGCGGCTTCGAATAATGTAATTGCAATAATTACTCTTACTAATTTATCCATAAAAAAATCTTCAGGTAAGAACATTGGAAACATTACAGAAGACATGAATAAAACTGTAATTAATGGAACTCCTCTCCAAAACTCAATGTAGCAAATAGATATATATTTTATAACCGGAAGATTTGATCTACGACCAAGCGCAAATATCATTCCTAAAGGAAAACAGAATATTAAACAAAAAAATGAAACTATAAATGTAAGTGATAAACCTCCCCACGCACCTGTTTCAACCCACTGCAGTCCAAAAGATCCTCCAGAAATTAAATAGTAAATAACCAGATATGCAATAACTGGATAAATTATTACATAGTATAAAGCTAAATATTTTTTTAAATTTTCTTTTAAAAAATATCCAACGAAGCCTAGAGCTATTACTAAAATGAATGCAGTATTAATTCTCCAATGAAATTCATTTGGATACATTCCATACATAAATCTTCTAAACCAAACTTTGATATAAGTCCAACAGGCGCCAGTGCCTGTGCATGCATCTTTTGAGTCTCCTGAAATATTAGCATCAAAAATCATCCAACTTAAAGATGGGGGTAGAGCCTTTATAATAGAAAAAAGTATTAATAAAGTTAATAGAGCATTAAAATTATTAGTATTTATATTTTTATTTAATAAGTCTAATGTTTTATTTCCAGAGTAATCAATTCTCATCATATTTAATCCAATCAAACCCAAGATTAAAGGAAATAATGTCGTTAAAGAACCAGGTAAAAAAGATGTTAAGTTTGTTTTAAGAAAAGCATTTGATATTACATCAATTAAACTTATTAAAATTAAAACAGAACCAATAATAGAGTAATTTTTAATATTGTCTCTATTAGGTTTTAAAAAATTTATTGCTTGCATTGTTTACTTTTCTTTAATTTCAATTTTTTTATTATACCAATTCATTATAGCTGCAATGGTTAGGCTTATTGTCAAATAAGTTAACATTGTTATCGAAACAATTTCGATTGCTTTACCTGTTTGCATTAGTGCGGTACCCGCAAATACAAGAACTAAATCAGGATATGCAATAGCCGCTGCTAAAGATGAATTTTTAGTTAAATTTAAATATTGGTTTGTTGTTGGTGGTATAATAATTCTTAAAGCTTGTGGCATAATTACTAGTTTTAAAACTTGATTGGGTGTCAAACCGACAGAGGCTGCTGCTTCTTTCTGACCTTTGCTTACACCCTCAATACCTGCTCTTACACACTCTGCTACAAATGTAGAAGTGTATAAAGATAAAGCTAAAACTAAAGCTATCAATTCAGGAGGTAGACTAATTCCACCTTCATAAATATAAGAAATTTTTGATAATTTTTTAAGTTGAGGTAATTCAAAATCTAAGCTCACTCCACCAAATAAAAAGGATAAAAGCGGTAAAACAATTAATAAAGCTGTTGAATACAAAAGTACTGGAATTTGTTTGCCTTGTGTATCCCTTAAATTATTTGCATAATTTCTTAATACAATAATTGAAATTATTGCTGCAAGACCACAATATAGAAATACATTCAAATTTTCCCATACCATAGATGGTATGTAATAACCTTTTACAGTCATATAGGTCACTCCAAACCATGCATTAGCTTTTTCTGGTAAAGGCAATGCTCTCAAAGCCGCGTAATACCAAAAGAATATTTGCAATAATAATGGAATATTTCTAAAAAATTCTACATACCATGCTGCAGAATTTTTTATCAAATAATTTGATGATAATCTTGCTACACCAATAATAACACCAAGTATTGTACAAAAAATTATGCTTATAAATGAGACTAATAAAGTGTTTAAAAGTCCAACTAGAAAAGCCCGAGCATACGAGTCGG
>CACICF010000008.1 GCA_902584995.1 uncultured Pelagibacteraceae bacterium | reverse complement strand
TTTTTCAGCTTTAGATTTAAAAAAGTTAAAGAATTGATCGTCGGCATTTAATATAATTGAACCATTTTCTACTATATTATTAATTATCTCTGATTTAGCTTGAGCTATACTATTTAAATTTTTAAAATTTTTAATGTGAGCATACGATATATTTGTAATTACTCCAATATTTGGTGATATTTTTTTAGTTAAAGAATCGATTTCTCCCTTTTTATCCATCCCTACTTCGAAAATACCTATCTTATCACCTTCATTAATATTAAATAAAGAAATAGGGACTCCAAATTTGTTATTAAAAGATTTTTTTGAATAAGAAGTTTGACATAATTTACTTATCGTTTGTCCTAACATCTCTTTCAATGAAGTTTTGCCCGCAGAACCTGTAATTGCTACTGAAGAGATGCCGGATGATATTCTTATTAATTTAGCACTTTCTGAAAATATTTTTAAAGAATTTTTAACATATATTCTATTTTTGATTTTACTCTTTAATTTACCCTCACTAATCGAGATCGATGCTCCATTCTTCAAAGCCTGATCAACAAATTTATTTCCATCAAAATTTTTTCCTTTTATCCCAAAAAAGATATTATTTTTTTTTATCTTTCTTGAGTCAATTGAAGCTTCATTAATCTTAATATTTTTTCCTACATTTGTTCTTGTAACCTCTGAAATAATATTAGACTTCCAATTACTGTTTAAATTTTTATTTTTCTCTTTAATGTATTTTTCGATACACTTCTTATCTGAAAAATACTTTTTATAAGTATATTCTTGGTAAACCTCATGTCCCTTTCCAGCAACTATAACTATATCGTTTGACTTAATATCCAAAATCGCTGACTTTATTGCGTTTTCTCTTGAAGGAATCTCTAATAATTTATTCCTCAAAATATTTGATTTTATGTCTTTTCTTATTTTTTTTGGATTCTCATTTCTTGGATTATCATCTGTCAAATATATTTTATTACAATATTCATTAGCAATTCTTCCCATTATTTTTCTTTTGGGCCTGTCTCTATCACCTCCACAACCAAAAACTAAGTTGATTTTTCTTAATTTAAACTGCTCCTTAATACTTTTTATACAGGTTTCTAAAGCCTCAGGTGTA
Organism: uncultured Pelagibacteraceae bacterium; assembly: GCA_902584995.1. Lineage (GTDB taxonomy): Bacteria > Pseudomonadota > Alphaproteobacteria > Pelagibacterales > Pelagibacteraceae > Pelagibacter. The sequence continues at coordinate 64,232 of CACICF010000008.1, read as the reverse complement.
TGGGCATAATCAAGGATCACAATTCCTTTATTATTGAGTCTTCCAATTTTCTCCAATCTTCCATTTACTGGTTTAATTTTTTTAGTGATTTTTAAAATTTTTTCTAATGGTATTTTACTCTTTATTGCTGCCATAATTGCCATAAGTAAATTTTTAATTTGAATTCTTCCAATTAATTTTGTTGAAAAAGAATATTTTGTATTATTAAATTTGAATGTTATTTTCTGTTCATCTTTTAAAAACTGATGATCTAAGATTATAAAACTTGATTCAGAACTTCCCATCGTAAATTTTTTGATTTTATTTAATTTTATTATTCTATTTAAATTTGAAGCAATTTTTAATTCATTGTCATAAATAGCACATGAATTTTTTTTCATTAATTTTTTAAATAAGATTAACTTAGAGTTATAGTAGTTTTGAAAGGTTTTATGATAATCTAAATGGTCTCTTGATAAGTTTGTAAATATGCCAATATCAAACTTTAAACCATATAATCTATTCTGATTTAATCCATGGCTTGAGGCTTCCAAAATAACATTTTCAATTTTTTTGTTTTTTAACTTTTGTAAAGTATTGTTAATTTCAATTGTATCAAAAGTAGTATTTGCATTTTTTTTTTTTATTTTTATACCATTAATACCTAATGTTCCAATTGAAGCTGCTTTGACATTATTTAGATTTGCAATTTGAAAATAAAAATTTGCAATCGAAGACTTTCCATTTGTTCCAGTAACTGCTATCAGGTTATTTGGTTTTTTATTGAAAATTTTTGAACTAAATTGAGCCAGTAATTTTCTAGGATCTTTAAAGTTTAAAAATAAAATATTATTTTTCCAGCCAGTTTTTTTTTGTTTGTTCGAAATTATTATTTTTGAGCCATTTTTAATAGCATCTTCAATAAAAAAATTTCCATCTGTATTACTTCCTTTAAATGCAAAAAAAATATATCCATTTTTAATTTCCTTTGAATTAAAAGCTATTCCTTTAAAACTGACTTTATGATATCTTTTATTTAGGTTTGGAAAGAAGTCTTTCAGTAACATGATTTACGCTCTTAATACTTTGTGGCTAAAATTGGCCCGATTTTATCAATTATCTGACCTGTGACCCAAACAGTAGTCCAACCAGCTGTATTCCTCCAGTTACCTTTATAAGGATATCTATCATCTCTATAATGATAGACAAATTCTTTATTTACTTTTGGCTCATCTAACATTACAGCTAATACAAATTTTGGATCTGATATAGGAAAAACTGAGGCAAAAGTATTAACTTTTTTTTTTGAATAACCACCATCTGAGGGTTGATCCGCAGTGCCAGTTTTTCCTCCTATTTCATAACCTTTTACATTTGCAAAGCTTGCGGTTCCTTCTTTTGTCGATACAATTTTTCTAAGTATCGGGTTAATTGTTTCTGACAAATTTTCTTTTAATATTCTTTTCTTTTTTAATTTTTCTTTCTTTATTAATGTTGGAGTTATATCGTATCCTCCATTACTTATAATAGAATACGCTTTTGAAAGTTGCAATAAAGTTGTAGCAATCCCATGACCAAAGGCCACTGTCGCAAGTTTACATTTGCCCCATCTACCTAGTTGAGTTGATCCCACCTCTGAGATATCAAATTCTAAGTCAGATATAATTCCTATATTTTGTAAAAATTCATTATAATTTTCTATACCAACTTTTTCTGCAATTCTAATAGAACCAATGTTTCCAGATCTTATTAAAATCTCTTCCGCAGTTAAATCTGAAGGTATTTTATCATCGTATTCAGATATAGAATTACCTGCGCATGTAATTCTTTTTTTAAGATCCTTAAACTCCGTGTCTGGTTCTACAACATTATATTGCAAGCCTGCAGCTAGTGTAAATGTTTTAAAGACAGATCCAAACTCATAAACACCTTTTGTTGCTCTATTTATATATTTTTTGTCACTAATTTTTTCCCTTTTATTAAGATCAAAGTCAGGAAGTGAAACCATGGATAAAATATTGCCATTATTGATATCCATTAAAATTGCAGCACTCCCTATATTTTGAAATATATCTTTAGATTTTAATAATTCCTCCTTAATTAAATATTGTAAATCTTTATCAAGTGTTAATTTTAAAGGTTCTTTTGAAGTTGTTAGTTCATAATCAAATGTTTTTTCAATCCCTGATATACCATTATTATCATTATCAATTTGTCCAATTACATGACTGAACAAATTTCCATTGGGATAAACTCTTGCTATGCTGTCTTCTTGAATAAATGATTTATCTCCTAAAAGTAGGACTTGTTCAAGTTTTTTTGGACTAATTTTTTTTTTTACGTAAAAGAATTTTTTTCCATATATTTCTTTTTGAAAATTTTTGTTTGGAAATATTAATTTTAAAGAAATCAATAATTTTTCTTTATTTATTACTAAATTTGGATTTATACCCAAATTAATAATTGGGACACTTTTTGCCAAAATATTTCCATCTTTATCCAAAATACTAGATCTAAAATTCTCTTTTTTTGTTACTTTCTTAATTTCTGGAATTTTTTTAACACTAAGTAATATTACTTTTGACGAAAAGATAACTGCCAAAATAAAAAATACAAAAAAAATAAATGCTATTCTCTCAAAGGAAATTTTCAAATATGACTTATTTTCGTTAAATGAAAAGCTCTCATTATATTTAACTGAATTTTGAGAGTTTTGACTTGTCTCACTCATCAATATTAACCATTTTCTCTATTTTTAATTTATCATTTACAATTGTAATTGTGTTCAAATTTTCTATTTTTTTTTGTATTAATTTTTCCTCGAAATAAAATTTTTGATACTCGGTTAATTTTTTTGGTGAGGTTAGGATATTATAATCAAGTAAAGTGAGCTCATAACGATCCTCCAAAATTCTTATATTTTCATTAATTTCAAAAATTTGTTTATCAAGTTTTTTTGTTGAGTTTTTTGTTAGCGTTGTAGCAAAAATTAGAATTATTATTGGGGTAAAAAAAAATATTTTTTTCATCAAATTACCTTAACTCCTCAACATCAGTCAGATATTTGAATTTTTCTTTTAAATCATTAAAATTACATTTTTGATTTACTTTTATTGCATATCTAAGTTTAGCAGATCTTGATGGTGGATTTTGGCTTACCTCTTTAAAGCTAGGTAAGATTGGTTTTTTATTAATTAATTTAAAACATTTTTCTGGTACTTCTTCATTTGGCATATATCTAGAAGAATTTCTTTCCTCTGAATAGTGTTTAAAGAAAAATTTGACAATTTTATCCTCTATTGAATGAAAAGTGACAACAGCAATTACACCACCAACAGGAATTAAGTGAAACGAATTTATTAAAGCATTTATTAATTCGCTTATTTCTTTATTTACTAAAATTCTTAGTGCTTGAAAGATTTTAGTTGAATTATGAATTTTTGTTTTTTGGTATTTTTTTACACTATCAATAATTTGGACCAAATCCTCGGTTTTAATAGTTTTAATTTTTCTTATTTTGACAATTTCTCTAGCAATTTTTTTTGAATATCTCTCATCACCTAATATTTTAAAAACTCTTGAAAGATTATTTTCATCCATGGTTGATATAAAATCGTTTGCTGAAAACTCATTTATTCCCATTCTCATATTTAGTTCACCTTTATCATTAAATGATAATCCTTTTTTAGAATTTTTAATTTGGTTGATGGAGTATCCTAAATCGAAAATTATACCTCTTAGATTGTTATTTTTTAGTTTTATTTTATTTAATTTAGAAAATTTAATATTATAAAATTTAAATCTATTGCTGTATTTTTTTTCAAATCTTGATGCAATGTTCAAAACATCTTTATCTCGATCTATTGCAATTATATTATTTTCTTTATTTTCTAAAATTTTTTTTGAGTATCCGCCTTGTCCAAAAGTGCAGTCTATAAATGTGCCACCATAAAGAGGGGAAATAATGCTAATTAATTCATTTAGCAGAACTGGAAAATGTTTGTTTTCCAGATTTATGGTGGCATTCATTTATTTTTTTGAAGACCATTAATTTTTTTGTCTTCTCAAAAATGCTGGGATTTCTAAATCATCATCTTCTTCTTTTGTTTCACTTATTTCTGGTGTTAAAGAAGTTTGATCTTCAGTTTCTCCTTCAGAATTAAATAGTTCAGGTGTTTCCTCATCAAAATTAAAGTTTTCTAGTCCATTTGATGGAGAAGATTCAGTTTCTTGTGTTTCAATTGATTGTTCAGAAACTTTAGATATTTGATCTTCAGCTGAGTTATTTTCCTGCTCAACAATAGCTGAACTTGCAGACTCCTCAGCAGAACTTATTGCGGATGCCTCTTGACTTTCAGTTTCAGCTTTTGCCTCTTCCTCAAATTTGAGCGCATTAGCACCGTTGGTCATTATAGAATTATTTTGATTAGAGAAAGAAAATGATTGATTTGCAACATTATTGGAAAAATCAGAGTATCCAGGATTTCTATTCTGTATTCTATGAACCATATTGATTACTGATTTTGGTTCTGGCTGTTGACCGTCCAAAGAGGTTGCAACGATAGAAACTCTCATTATGCCGTCGAGTTTTTCATCAGTAATCGCACCAATTATAAGTTCTGCCTCTGCATCTACCTCAGCTCTCACTTTATTAACTGCCTCATCAACTTCAAAAAGTTTAAGATCTTTACCTCCAGTTATATTTACTAATAGGCCTTTCGCTCCCTTTAATGTATAATCATCTATTAATGGATTGCTAATTGCCATCTCAGCTGCTTTAACAGCTCTACCTTCGCCTTCAGCTTGACCAGTTCCCATCATAGCCTTGCCCATTGAACTCATAACAGTTTCAACATCAGCAAAATCTAAATTAATCAAACCAGGTCTTACCATTAAATCAGTAATACTCTGAACTCCATGAAGTAAAACATCATTTGAAAGCTCAAAAGATTCCTCAAATGTAGTTTGTTCACTAGCTATTTTGAATAAATTTTGATTTGGAACTACTATAATAGTATCTACATGTTTTCTTAATTCTTCAAGACCTTGATTTGCTTTTCTCATCCTAGAAGGACCCTCATATAAGAAAGGTAAAGTTACTACTCCAATTGTAAGTATATTTAATTCCTTAGCAGCTCGAGCGATAACATGTGCAGCACCGGTTCCTGTTCCACCACCCATTCCAGCAGTAATGAAAACCATATTTGCACCCTGAAGGACATTTACTATCTCATTAAGTGATTCATCTGCAGCAGCTTCTCCGATATCTAATTTTGCTCCAGCACCTAAGCCTTTTGTTAAATTCAAACCCATTTGAATTTTCGTTTGTGCATGACTTAATCTCAAATCTTGCGCGTCCGTGTTTACTGCTATGAACTCAACGCCTTGTAAACCTGCCTCTATCATTCCATTTATGGCGTTTCCTCCAGCTCCTCCGATTCCTAAAACTAGTATTCTAGGTTTTAACTCTTTTATATCTGGTGCTTTAAAATTAATTGTCATTTATCCCCCGTTTAGTTATTAAGTTTTTGCTCCCATTTAAGGTTAGCCCTGTTCATATAAGATTTTTTTCTAGCAGTGACCCTAAATTTTTCAAAGCTTGTTGGCTCCCATATTTGGAAAGTTTTTCCCTGACCAACAAACAACATGCGATTTTTTATTTTTGCATGTTTTAATAATTTTTCTGTAATGAGAATTCTACCCTCGCTATCAAATTGTAAGTTAATACTTTCTGAAAGTATTGATGTTGCAAAATAATCTTTCTTATCCTCAAATGGGTTTAAAGAGTCTATTGCATTTGAAATTTTTTCAATTCTATCTTGAGGCCAAGCCTCAATAGATTGATTATTAAATGATGGAAAACATATGATTCCATTATATCCCAAGTTTGAGAGATAGCTTCTGAAGCTAGCTGGCACTGACACCCTTCCTTTTTTGTCCAATTTGTTTTCGTAAATCGATAAAAACATAATCCATAAATTCCATATTTGGGATATTATGGGATATTATGGGTTTTAAATATAATCGTCAATACTTAATATTATTAATAAATATTCTTGATTTGTTCCAAATCTACAATTTTAGAAAATAAAAAAATGATTTAACTTAAAAATATAAAAGAATTATAAAAGTACAATTTTTGCCAGATAAAATATAAGCCGGGTTCTGTCATTTAAACTTATCATTTCTCTAGGCCTCAAATCACTTTAAGGCTCAAGCAACTAACCCAGATGACTAGCCAAAGACTGCTTTTAGTTATTTCTAACAATGTCATCTCTACTCAGTCTTGCTCTCAGTGGGGTTTTCCATGCGCTAGCTGTTACCAGCTTAGCCGGTGTGCTCTTACCACACCTTTTCACCCTTGCCTTGATAAGGCGGTTTATTTTCTGTGGCACTATCCCTAGGGTCGCCCCCGCCAGCCATTAACTGGCACTGTGTCTTTGTAGAGCCCGGACTTTCCTCTTTAATAAATTAAAGCGATAAGTCTTTTATCTGGCAATCGGACATTATAAATTTTTTTAAAAAATTCAATTATTTATTATTTAAGATTTCTAAGGGATTTTGCTATTTCATAACATTCTAAATCGCATTTTCCATTAATTAGCTCGGGTCTAAATCTCATTTGGAAAATTTGAATTAATCTTTTTAATTGTCTGCTATTTGAATATTCAATTCTATATCCAATTCTTTTTAAAAAATTTGTAAAATTATCTAAATTCATTTCTGACATGTTACCTCTTAAATTTTTAATTCTTTTTGAATCTAAATTATGCCAAAAACCAATTTTATTTTTGTATAAAAATTTCCAAGGAAATTTTTCACCTGGATCTTTTTTTCTTAAAGGGGCAATATCTGAGTGACCTAAAATATTTTTTTTATTAATTTTATATTTTTTAATTATTTTTTTTGAAATATTAATTAAAGCTTTGATCTGCCTATCATTAAATTTTCTATAACCGTTTTCATGACCAGGATTGGAAATTTCTATACCAATTGAATTTTTATTCAGAGACTTGTTATTTGCCCACCTTGATTCACCTGCATGCCAGGCTTTGTATAAATCTGGAACCATTTGTATAATTTTGCCAGTTGAAGTTATGTAATAATGACAACTTACATTAGAATTAAAACTTGTTAATTTTTTTATAGCTAAATTGTCATTTTTCATTCCTGTGTAATGATAAATTAAGTACTTTATTTTATTTTTATCTCTTTTTCTGAGATCAAAATTTGGTGAATAATTAATAGTCATTTTTTCAACATTTTTCTGCATTATTTCAAACAATTTAATCTTTAAATAAGTAAAAGATATAATATAAACGGCTTAAATGAAAAATATTTTCAAACTTTTAATAATTTCGGCAATTTTTCAAATTTTAACATCAAACGTTTTCGCTGGCTCTGATGGAAATTTAGACATAAATAGTAAAACCAACAATCAAGACCCGGAAGTTAAAGATTGCTTTGAAACAATAAACAGAGGTATCTTTGCTTTTAACCAAGGATTAGACAAAGTATTTTTCAAGCCAGTTGCTAGAGGGTATAGATACTTACCAAAACCCATTAGATCAGGTACAAGTAATGCACTAAATAACTTGAGTAATGTTGTTACTATCCCAAATAATATATTACAAGGTCAGTTTAAAGAAGCTGGAATTAACACTTTGAGATTTTCAATTAATTCAACTCTTGGCATTGCTGGAATATTTGATGTAGCTTCATACTATGGACTAAATAAATTAGATAAAGAGGATTATGGTCAAACTCTTGGAACTTGGGGGGTTAAAGAGGGATGTTATTTTGTTTTACCGGTGCTTGGACCAACAACAGTCAGGGATAGCTTGGGCTCTTTAGTAAATTTCGGTGGTGGTGATGCATGGTACAATGTTACTATAGCCAATGATACAAAATACTTTGAAAATTCTGATTATTATTACTCTAGATTGACAGCAGGTGTTGATTTTAGAGCTAAAAATTTAGAGGCATTTGATAGTCTTGAAAAAAACTCTATAGACTTATACGCTTCTGTTAGGAGTTTATACTTACAGGACAGAAAAAGAAAAATTCTAAATTCAAGTGAAACTACTGAGACTATGAATGATGATGATTGGGAAGAAATAGATACTCAATAACTATTGGATGATCAAATTAAGATTTTTTTACATTTTTTTTTTTATTTTATTTTTATTTAAGCCTTTATATGCAAAAGAGCCAAGTGAATTAATAAATGAACTGGTAAATGAAGCATCAATTATTTTATCAAGTTCGGATCCAGTAGAATCAAAAATAATAAGGTTAAACAATATTGCTGAATTAAATGTAGATATTGATGGTATTGGAATGTACACTTTAGGAAAATATCGTAAAAATCTAAATGAAGACCAAAAAATAAAATATAGAAAACTATTTAAAAGTTATTTTCTTAAAAGTTTTTCTAGTAGACTAGTAGATTATTCAGACCCAAAAATTAATGTTGTGTCAGAAAAAAAAATTAATGAAAAATATACCATTGTTAGTACTGTGTTAGAGGAAACATCAAATAACCCTGAAGTTAAAATTGATTGGAGAATTTACACAAAAAATCCTGAAAGGCCTTTGATTAGAGATCTGATTGTAGAGGGATTAAGTTTAGCAAGAACACAAAAGGAAGAATTTAAATCTATTATGCAAAATAATGGTGAAGACATTAATTTTCTTTTCAAATCTTTAGAAGAATTTATTATTAAATAATTGGTGGGCCCGCCAGGACTCGAACCTGGGACCAATACATTATGAGTGTACTGCTCTAACCAACTGAGCTACAGGCCCAAAATTACATTTAAATATATCATTTTTGTAAAGTTATCAATTGAAGATAATTGTTGATGGTGGGCCGTGTTGGTTACGCTCCAACTACCCCTGCAATGTCAATGCAGTACTCTACTATTGAGCTAACGGCCCATTAGCTTTCTAAGAAACTTTTTAATTGTTTTGATCTACTTGGGTGTTTTAACTTTCTAAGTGCCTTGGCTTCAATTTGTCTGATTCTTTCTCTAGTTACAGAAAACTGTAGTCCGACCTCTTCTAGTGTATGATCTGTATTCATTCCAACACCAAACCTCATTCTTAGAACTCTTTCCTCTCTTGGGGTTAATGTAGATAATATTTTTGTCGTAGCCTCACTTAAATTTGATTTTATAGCTTGTTCTAAAGGTGCTAGGGCTTTTGTATCCTCAATAAAATCTCCAAGGCTACTGTCTTCTTCATCACCAACAGGTTTCTCGAGTGAAACCGGCTCTTTAGATATTTTCAAAACTTTTCTAACTTTTTCTAATGGCATTCTTAATTTTTTAGCAAGCTCTTCTGGCGTAGCTTCTCTTCCAAATTCACTTAAAATTAATCTCTGTGTTCTAACTATTTTATTTATTGTTTCAATCATGTGAACTGGAATTCTTATAGTCCTAGCTTGGTCGGCAATTGATCTAGTTATTGCTTGCCTTATCCACCATGTAGCATATGTAGAAAATTTGTATCCTCGTCTGTACTCAAATTTATCAACAGCTTTCATCAATCCTATATTACCTTCTTGAATTAAATCTAAGAACTGTAAACCTCTATTTGTATATTTTTTAGCAATCGAAATTACTAACCTTAAATTAGCCTCAACCATTTCTTTTTTTGCAATTCTTGACTCTTTTTCTCCTTTTTGAATTCTACTCACCATAAGCTTATAATCTGTAACTGATATTCCAAGCTTATTACTTATCTCAATCAATCTGTCTCTTATTTCTTTAAACTGTACTTTGTACTTTTGAAAAAATTTCTTCCAAATGTCATTGGTATCTAAAAAACTTTTTAAGTTGGGATTAATTTCATTACCAATATAAAATTTTATAAACTCTTCTCTAGAAATTTTTTCGTTTAAAGCAAGTCTCAATAGATTTCCTTCCAAAGATATTATTTTACGGTTCTCTATATAATGTTTTTGAACTAATTCCTCTAGAACTGAGGGAGATAATTGTAAAGTTTTAATATTTTCTAAAATATCTTCAACTATTTTCTTATAGTTTTTTTCCTTTGAAGCTGAAAACTGTTTTGAGTTAAGCAAACATTCTAACTTTTCCTTTTGATACTTTATTAATTTATTATATTCTTTTGTTAAATTGTAAACGGTTTGTAAAACTTTTGGTTTAATCTCTGTTTCCATAGCGGCAAGAGTTGGGTTAAACTCATCATCCTCTGTGTTACTATTTGATTCTTCATTATTATGACTCTCTCCGTTTTCATCAGATTTTTTTTGTTTTGCACTTTGTCCGGTGTCCTCATCCTCCATATAATTAGTATCAATATCTATAATTTCTCTTACTAAGATTTCATCATTCTGTAGTTTTGTATTCCACTCAAAAAATTGTTGTGCAGTAATAGGGCTTTGAGAAAGAGCATTTAGCATAACATCTTTTCCAGCTTCAATTCTTTTAGCAATTGCAATTTCACCTTCTCTTGATAGAAGTTCAACACCACCCATCTCTCTTAAATACATTCTTATTGGATCATCACTTTTTTCTATTGATTTACCCTCTTCCTTTGAACCATTATCTTTTTTTCTTAAAACTTTAAAATCAGCTTTCTTTTCAACAAGAATTATTTTCTCATCAAGTATATGAATGAAAGCTTGTTCCAGATTTTCTGTGGATAAATTTCTTTTCCCTAATGATTTATTTAATTCTTCATGGGTTATAAAACCTCTATGGACACCTCTGCCCATGAGTCTTGCAAATGATTTTGTAATTATACGTTCCACAATAAAAAAGTTCAGAATGTATATAATGCTAAAATAGAAAAAATCTATGGGATTCTGATTATTATTTAATTGATTTTTTGCTGTTTTTTCAGCTCTTTTAGCTCATTAAACGTCACTTCACTTAAATCCTTAGAAAATCTTGATTCTAATTCCTCTATTCTTATTTCTAGTTCATAATTTTTCAAATCTCTTGTGATCTCAGATAAAATTTCAAGTATTTTTTCATCATCATTAAAATTTTTAATCATAATATGCTTAATTGATGCATATTTTAAAACTCTCTCTATTAAATTCTGATCGACATTAATTTTTTCAATATCTGTATTTTCAAAGTTATTTGTTTGAACTAATATTTCCTTTAGTAACAACTTATTTTCACTGCTAAATAATTTCACATTTTCAATTAAATCAAAATTATCTTTTATTAATTCTGGTTTTTTTAACAAAATGTATAGGAATGAAAATTCTTTAATATCAATTGCTTTGAAAGACTTAGTTTCATTGTAATAATTTTGTGTTGATTTGAGTGATTTAGTAATCTTTGAATAATTTTTTTTATATTTTGAACTAGTATTTGGTGTAAGTTCTGAAATCTTATCTAAAAAATATTCAAGTACATATTTTCTGATAAATTCATCTTTAATAGTTGAAGATATAGATCTCAATTTTTTTTCAAAAATAGCTCTAGAAGAAGGGTTATCATCCATTTCTTTAAAATAATGGTTGTAAATAAATTTATGAATAGAAACTGAATTATTTATAGAAAATTCAAGAAAAAAGTCTTTACCATTTTTATTTACAAAGCTGTCTGGATCGTGTTTTTCGGGCAAAAATAAAAAAGAGATTTTTTTCTCAGGTTTTAATTCAATTATAGAATTTTCTGCTGCTCTTAATGCAGCTTTGTAACCACTATCATCACCATCAAAACATATAACTATTTCATCAAAAAATTGATTTAAAGTTAAAATTTGCCTATTTGTCAAAGATGTCCCTAAATTGGCAACAACATTATCTATTTTATTTTTACTTAATCCGATCACATCCATATAACCTTCAACTAAAAAAATATTGTTTACGTTATTTGATAATTTGCGTGCAAAATCCAAATTAAAAAGATTTGATCCTTTTTTAAAAAAGGGAGTCTCAGGAGAATTTATATATTTTGCCAAATACTTATTGTCATTTAAAATTCTTCCACCAATAGCAATAGGATCACCAGAAATATTTTTTATAGGGAATATTACTCTGTCTCTAAATCTTGAAACATATTTTTTTTTATTTTCGTCAAAATAAAAAAGGCCAGTGTCTTTGATTTCATTTTCGTTAAATTCCTTAAAAATATTTTGTTGGAAGTTTAAGTCATTTGTTTCAAATCCAATCTTAAATTTTTGAACTTCCTCTTTAGTTAAACCTCTTTTTTTGAGGTAATCTTTAGCCCTAATTGAATTTGAATTTTTTAACAACTCGTCATGATAATGATCTACATATTTGTTTAATATAGACTTATAATTATTCCATTTTTTTTCTCTAATCTCATCTTCTTTAGAAAAAGTATAAGGCTGCATGCCTGCAAGATTTGCAAGTGACTTAACAGCTTCCCCAAATTTTAAATTTTGTGTTTTCATTACAAAATCAAAAATATTTCCGTGTTCTGCAGTACTAAAACAATGATAAAACTCCTTTTCATCATTTACAGTAAAAGAAGGGGTTTTTTCAGTTTTGAAGGGAGACAAGCCTACATACTCTTTGCCTCTTTTTTTTAAATTTACAGTTTTAGATACAACTGTTGAAACTTTTAATCTTGTTTTTATTTCCTCTAAATACTCTTTTGGATACTTCATTTTTGGTTCAGCAATTCTTTTATCATTGCTCCAGCTTTAGAGAAATCAATACTATCAGCATTATTTTTTTTTAATTCACCCATCACTTTACCCATATCTTTAATTGAACTTGCTCCAGTAGAATTAATAATTTCGGAACATATCTTCCTAGTATCTTCATCGCTAAGTTGTTGAGGTAAATATTGACTAATTACTTCCACTTCTTTCTCCTCTACTTCTTGAAGATCATTTCTATTATTTTTTTTGTACATTTCTATTGATTCGGTTCTTTGCTTTATCATTTTTTTTAAAAGCTTTTTAACGTCTTCGTCATCCGTCTCTTTTTTATCAACTTGAGATCTGTTGCTAATATCCAAATCCTTAATTCCTGACAAAATTAACCTATAAGTTGATATTTTATTTTTATCCTTAGCTTTTAATGCACTTTTATAGTCTGTTTCGATTTTTTCTCTTAAGCTCATAGTATAATTTTATCGCACCAAAAAAATTCTTCAAAAAGAAAAAAAAATTTTTTACATAATATACATTAGATGTGTTGCGCAAAAAAAGGTTTTATTGTATAGACCTTTAACTCATGAGTTGTAATTGAAAGAAAAACAAAAAAATAAAATTGCAATTAAACATCAATTTCCAACAGGTATTTTAGTCCTAGATAACAAGACAGTTTTTAAAGGTATTGGTCTTGGATATCAGGGTACAGCCACTGGAGAAGTTTGCTTTAACACTTCTTTAACTGGATACCAAGAGATTATATCGGACCCTTCGTATGCTGGTCAAATTATTAACTTTACATTTCCTCATATTGGAAATGTTGGAACTAACAATGAAGATTTAGAGTCTGATAAAGTTTGGACGAGAGGTGCAATATTTAATTCTGAGATTACTTCTCCCTCAAATTATAGAGCTTTAAAAACCTTAGATGAGTGGCTTAAAAAAAACAAAATAGTTGGATTAACTGGATTAGATACAAGAAGTTTAACAAATTTTATTCGTGATAAAGGTGCTCCAAAAGGCACGATATCAAATAATAAAAAAGGTAAATTTAACATTAAAAAATTAATTAATAATTCAATTAAATGGCCTGGGCTAGATGGCCTAGATCTTGCAGAAGAAGTTTCAACAAAAAAAACTTATTCATGGAAAGGTTTTAAAACTTGGAAAAAAGAGAACGGGTATAAAAAAAATACCAAAAAAATATTTAAGATAGTTGCAATTGATTATGGAATAAAAAAAAATATTTTAAGATATTTTTCCGATTATAATTGTGATGTAAAAGTAGTTTCTTGCAAGACAACCGCTGAGGAGATTTCAAAATTAAAACCAGATGGAATTTTTTTATCAAATGGTCCAGGTGATCCAGCAGCAACTGGTAAATATGCAATTAAAACCATACAAAAATTAATAAAGTGGAATTATCCAATCTTTGGCATTTGCTTGGGCCATCAAATTTTAGCTTTGGCGCTAAATGCCAAAACAAAAAAAATGAAGTTAGGTCATAGAGGAGCAAATCATCCAGTAAAAAATTTAATTAATAACAAAGTTGAGATTACAAGCCAAAATCATGGTTTTGTTGTAATAGAAAAAAGTTTATCTAAAAAAATTCAAATAACTCATAAGTCACTTTTTGATAATACTATTGAAGGAATAAAATTAAAAAGTAGACCAGTTTTTTCAGTTCAATACCATCCTGAGGCAAATCCTGGACCACAGGATAGTCAATATTTATTCAAAAGTTTTATTCAAGATGTAAAAAAATATGCCAAAAAGAAAAGACATTAAAAAAATATTAGTTATTGGTGCAGGTCCTATAATAATTGGACAAGCATGCGAATTTGATTATTCAGGTACACAAGCCTGCAAAGCACTTAAAGATGAAGGTTTTGAGGTGGTATTAATAAATTCGAATCCTGCAACTATTATGACTGACCCTGGAGTTGCTGACAAAACTTACATAGAGCCTATTACAATTCCAGTTCTTGAAGAGGTAATTAAAAAAGAAAAGCCTAATGCAATTCTACCTACTATGGGCGGCCAGACAGCTTTAAATTTAGCAATAAGTGCTGAAAAATCTGGTCTTTTAAAAAAATACAAAATTGAGTTAATAGGTGCAAAATCAAGAGCAATTGAAAATGCTGAAGATAGAAAAAAATTCAGAAAAAATATGTCTGACATTGGTTTAGATTTACCCAAATCAAGGATCATAAATAATTTCAAAGATGCCTCAAAATGTTTGAGAGAAATTGGTTTGCCAGCAATAATAAGACCGTCTTTCACACTGGGCGGATTAGGTGGAGGAATTGCAAAAAGTAAAAAGGAATTCTTTAAACTTGTTAGAAATGGAATGAATGAGTCACCTCAAAATCAAGTTTTAATTGAAGAGTCTTTAGAGGGGTGGAAAGAGTTTGAAATGGAGGTTGTAAGAGACAGAAATGACAACTGTATAATCATTTGTTCTATAGAAAATGTAGATCCAATGGGAATACATACTGGAGACTCAATTACTGTCGCTCCAGCATTAACGCTTACTGATAAAGAATACCAAGTAATGAGAAATGCCTCTATTGCTTGTTTGAGAAAAATAGGGGTTGAGACGGGAGGGTCAAATGTGCAGTTTGCAATAAATCCTAAAAATGGAAGAATGGTTATAATTGAGATGAACCCTAGGGTATCGAGATCATCAGCTCTAGCCTCCAAAGCCACAGGTTTTCCAATTGCAAAAGTAGCTGCTAAACTTGCAGTTGGATATACTCTTGATGAATTAAAAAATGAGATAACAAAAGTAACGCCCGCTTCATTTGAACCAACAATTGATTATGTGGTAACAAAAATACCTAGATTTACATTTGAGAAATTTTCTGACACCAAAGCTGTACTTGGAACTTCAATGAGATCAGTTGGTGAGGCAATGGCAATTGGTAGAAACTTTAAAGAGTCCTTTCAAAAAGCTTTGGTTTCATTAGAAACTGGATTATCTGGATTGGACAATTTTTTTAATTATTCAAAAAAAAAGATTTTAAAAAATTTAAAAATTAGCGTTCCAAACAGACTACTATTAATTGGGGAAGCTTTTAGAAAAAATATTTCATTAAATACAATATATAATCTATCAAAAGTTGATCCTTGGTTCTTAAATCAAATCAAAGATCTTGTTGATGAAGAAAAAAATATAATTAAGAAAGGAGTTCCAAAAACATACAATGAGTTTAATAGAATTAAATCCATTGGTTTTTCAGATAAAAAATTATCAAAACTTACAGGAATTAATGAGAAAATAGTTAGATCTAAAAGAGTTGCTCTTAAAGTTTTGCCTGTCTTTAAAAAAGTAGATACGTGTGCAGCTGAATTTAAATCCTTTACTCCATATATGTATTCAACATATCAAAGAAATTTTTCATTGAATACTGAGTGTGAGGCTGATCCTAGTAATAAAAAAAAAATAATTATTCTTGGAGGAGGTCCAAATAGAATTGGACAAGGAATAGAGTTTGATTATTGCTGTTGTCAGGCAAGCTTTTCTCTAAAGGAGGCTGGATTTGAGACAATTATGGTAAATTGCAATCCTGAGACTGTTTCGACAGATTATGATACAAGTGATAGGTTATACTTTGAACCTCTTATAGAGGAATATGTTCAAAATATTATTTTAAAAGAAAAATCAAAAGGAAATCTTGTTGGAGTTATTGCTCAATTTGGTGGTCAAACTCCAATTAAACTAGCAAAATTTTTACATGAAAACAAATTACCAATACTTGGTACTCAATATGGTTCAATTGATTTAGCAGAGGATAGAGATAGATTTAGAGATCTTTTAATCAAATTAAATTTAAGACAAGCTGAAAGTGGAATAGCTAATAAATTTGATCAGGCAATTAAAATAAGTGAAAAAATTGGACTTCCAGTTGTTGTAAGGCCCTCATACGTTTTAGGCGGGCGAGCAATGGAGATAGTTCATGATAAAAGCCAACTTAAAAAGTTTGTTAATGAGGCATTTGAAGCTTCAGAACAAAATCCAATTTTAATAGATAAATTTATAGATCATGCCATGGAAGTTGATGTGGACGCTATCTCTGATGGTAAAGATGTTTATGTTGCAGGTATCATGCAACACATTGAAGAGGCGGGAGTTCATTCTGGGGACTCGGCATGCTGCTTACCTCCAGTATCAATCAAAGATAATCTTTTAAAAGAAATTAAAATCCAAACTAGAAAATTAGCATTAGCACTAAAAGTTAAAGGACTTTTAAATATTCAATTTGCAATAAAAAAGGATGAAATATTTGTTATAGAAGTAAACCCTAGAGCAAGTAGAACTGTACCATTTGTCTCAAAAGCTAATGGGGTTCCGCTAGCTAAAATTGCATCCAGAATAATGGCAGGAGAAAAACTTTCAAAGTATAAATTAAAATATAAAACCAATAAAAAATTTGCAGTCAAAGAGGCAGTATTCCCATTCAATAAATTTCCTGATAGTGATCTATTGCTTGGACCAGAAATGAAATCTACTGGAGAAGTGATGGGGTTTGATGATGACTTTGGTATGGCAATAGCCAAAAGTCAGATAGCAGCAGCAAATTCATTACCAACAAAAGGTTTAGCATTTTTATCTGTAAAAGACTCTCATAAGCAAGAAATAATTGGTATTGCACAAAGGTTGTTAAAATTGGGATTTTCTTTGTCAGGAACTAAAGGGACTGCAGATATTTTAATTAAAAATGGTATGAAGTGCAGAAAAATTAATAAAGTAAGTAGTGGCAAACCTCACATAGTAGATGTACTTAATTCAAAAAAAATCTCATTGGTAATTAATACCGGGGGTGGAAATAGTGAAAATAGAATTAGTGATGCAAAAGCTTTAAGAAGAGGAACCTTGGCTAATAAAATTCCTTATTGCACAAATATGTCTACTGCATATTCGTTTTTAGAAGCAATAAATGCTCTAAAAACAAAAAAACTTAAAGTTAAACCTCTTCAAGAAAACTAAGCATCCACAACCATTGTATCTTTAGACCCACCTCCTTGAGAACTATTTACTATGGTACTTCCTTTTCTCAAAGCAACTCTAGTTAGACCGCCAGTTGTAACATAAGAAGTTTTGCCAGTTAATATAAAAGGCCTTAAATCTAAATGTCTTGGCTCAATACCATTTTCACAAATAGTTGGTATTGTTGATAATATTTCTAAGGGTTGAGCTACAAATTCTCGAGGATTTTTTTTAATCTTTTTTACCATCTCTTCTCGCTCTTTTTTTGGTGCTTTCGGACCAATCATTATTCCATATCCACCTGAGGCATTTGCTGGTTTAACAACAAGCTTAGCTATATTTTCAATTACATGTTGCCTGTGAACTTTGTTTTCACACAAAAATGTTTCTACTTGGTTAAGTTTAGGTTGCTCACCTAAATAATAGACAATCATTTTGTTAACATAAGAATAAACGGCCTTATCATCTGCAACTCCAGTTCCAAGAGCGTTAATAATGCCAACATTTCCCTTTTTCCAACATTTAAATAAACCAGGAACTCCGATGAGTGATTCTTTGTTAAATACTTTTGGATCAAGAAAAGTATCATCTAATCTTCTATATATACAATCAACTTTTAATTTTCCTTTAACTGTTTTCATATAAACAAAATCATTTTCAACAAATAAATCTTTACCCTCGACCAAAGCTATTCCCATTTGTTGAGCTAAAAATGAATGTTCAAAGTAAGCTGAATTGTAAATGCCTGGTGTCAAAACAACCATATGAGGATTATCAGTTTTCTTTGGAATACACTCAATCATACTTTGGTAAAGTTTATTAGAATATTGGTGGATAGAAGAAACTTTATACCGAGTAAATAATTCAGGAAATACGTCCCTCATTACCATCCTATTTTCCAACATATAAGATACGCCAGATGGGACACGTAAATTATCTTCAAGAACTAAATATTCTCCATTAATATTTCTTATTAAATCAATACCTGATATATTTGCCCAAGCTTTATACTTTGGGGAAAAACCTTCACATTCTTTTAAATAATAAGGTGAATTAAATATTAATTCTTTAGGCACAACCTTATCCTTGAAAATTTTTTTTTTATTATAAACATCATCTATAAATAAATTTAATGCTTTTACTCTTTGAATTAATCCTCTAGATATTTTATTCCATTGAGACTTTGGAATAATTCTTGG
Source organism: uncultured Pelagibacteraceae bacterium (assembly GCA_902584995.1). Lineage (GTDB taxonomy): Bacteria > Pseudomonadota > Alphaproteobacteria > Pelagibacterales > Pelagibacteraceae > Pelagibacter. Next base: position 45,452 of record CACICF010000008.1, on the reverse strand, counting down.
TATGATGTCTAATGGCCATTTTTTTTCCTCTGCTCTATTGTTTGCTGCATAAACCCTAAAATTAATACCTCTTGCACTTATGGTGCTTTGACAATTTTTTTCAATTTCCTGAAGTTTTTTTGTTCCATGTCTTTCTAATATGCCAGTCATTATTCTAGCATGTTTTCTAATTTTATTTTCTTCTGTCAAATATCCATCATAAGCGGATTTTGAGTCATAATTTTTCCATAGAGATACAGACATTCTACAATCTTTGATAAAAAAAATTGCAAAACAATTGCTAAATACAAATAGCTGCTATGACATAAAATATTTGATAATTATGTCATTTTTAAATAAAAATCGCTCATGACATACTGTATTGGAATTAAAACAAACGAAGGGTTGGTCTTTGCATCAGACTCAAGAACTAATGCAGGTTTAGATAATGTAAATATTTATTCAAAAATGTTTACTCATGATGTTGGTGATAGAACAATCGTAATGGTAACATCTGGTAATTTAGGGACATCACAAGCTGTCTACAAATCTGTAGAGAAGGATTTAAAAAGTTCATCAGGAATACTTAATTTAAATACATGTAAAGACTTTGAACAAATTGCATCTTATGTAGGAAGTCTAAATATAAAACACTCGTCTCCTCAAGGAATAAATACTGATGATGTCCTTTTAGGTTCAACTTTTATAATAGGTGGTCAAATCAAAGGACAAAAGCCAGAGCTATACCTAATATATCCTCAGGGAAACTATATAAGACCAGCAGATAGCAAACCTTATCTAGTGATTGGTGAGGTTAAGTATGGCAAACCAATACTTGATAGAGTTATTAAACCAGATGTATCAATTGGAGATGCATCAAGGTGTGCACTAATTTCTATGGACTCTACTTTAAAAAGTGACTTAACTGTTGGTCCTCCCATTGATTTTGCAATTTACAAAAAAGATGAAAATAAATTAGCTTCATTAAAATGTTTAAGTTTAAATGATGAAGATTATTCTAAAGTCTGCAACACCTGGTCTGAGGGAATTTTTAAAGTATTTGATACATTTCCCAGATTTGATTGGGAGAATTAATTTTCAACTTTCCAATCAGTTTTAAAAGTCACATAATTTACTTGTAAGCACCTTCTCTCTTTAATTATTTCTTTCTTTTCCATTCCATGCCAAGTATTGGGTCCGCTAGAAAAAAAATATCCATAATTATCTTTATAAGGTAATGTTTTAATCAGCTTTAAATCACTATCATAAAAATCTGTACCAAGTTCCTCACTTTCATTATGTTTGTTAACAAATAATAAACATGACATAAGTTTTTCCTTAATATCACAATGTGGTTTCAGCCAAAAACCTTCTCGATCACATATAACCTCAACTCGTACATAAGAATTGGACAAATCTTTATTTATTAATTCAGAAATTTTTAGATAAGTTTCTTTACTTTGAAGTTCTTTAATTAAATTTGTAAGTCCGGGAAATTCTCTGGTATTTTCATAAGTTACAAAACATCGAAATTTTAAAGCTTTTCCACCATCTGAAATTCCTTCTCTAAATTTTCCCTCACCTCCATCAATAGCTCTGGTTCCATCATAATTAAGGTTATGTTTTGCTGGGTCAGATATATCTGCACTTATTATCTCATTTATTTGATCATCTGTTAGAGGTTTATTTAATTCCCAATGCTCAAATGGATTATCAAATTTTTTTGAGTCGTTTAGTATTGATTTTAAAAATGACATTAATAATTAATTTTTTCTTTTATAATTTTTGCTACCCTATTAGTTTCATCAAGACTTTGATAGGTCCAATTTTCAACATCTTCTCCAAGATTTCTAGTAATATTTAAATCTCTAAACAAATTTCGAAATCTTTGGAACCGAATATCATTTTTTTTAGGCAAAATATTTGCAATATAAATAGGTTTTCCTGTTAAAGCAGCTTCAGAGATCATTGAGCTTGAGTCACAAGTAACTATGATGTTCTCTGAAATGGCTAAAGCAGATAAGTAGGCTTTTTTATCTACATCCATTATAACTGTATGATTTTCACCAAAAAATTCTTTTGCATAATGAATGGTATTTAATGGTGTCCTCATTGATGGAATTACGACAAGTTGAAAATCTTTTTTCTTTAAAAGTTTATAAAAAATTGAAAAAATATGTTTCATATTTTTTGTTGAATAATCATAGTATTTTGTTGGTCCACCCATAATTAAGCACCAAATCTTTCTGTTATCTTTTCTTATAAACGAGGTTAAGTAATCCTTATTTTCATCTATTTCGTCTTTTGTAAGATAGTGAATTGCACCTTTCGTATTAATTATATTTGAACCACTAATTCCGTCATGTTCAGGTGCTACAATAAAATCAAAATAATCAAAGTTTATTTTTGGATCTTGTATATGAATATTAAAAATTTTTTTGTTTGAGATACTTTTTAAATGGATTGATGGGATTATACTTTTTCTTCCACAAGAAATTATTATATCAAAATCTGAATGGTTTATTTTTTTGTAAACATTTTGAGAAATCGGCGTGAATTTTGGTGGAATTAAACTCCATAAACTTTTAAGTTCAACCTTGTGGTGAGTAAAATCAAGATCAAGAGCTTTAGCCAAACCTTCTACTTGACTAAGCATGCCGTGCATGCCCTCAGTCAATAATATACCTTTTAATTTGCTCATTATTTACTATATAGACCTGTATGAGTGAAAAACCAACTAAACATACAAAAGTGTTAATAATTGGATCAGGGCCAGCTGGTTATACTGCTGCTGTTTATGCTGCGAGAGCTATGCTTAAACCAATGTTGGTTGCAGGTATGCAGCCGGGTGGTCAATTAACTATAACAACTGATGTTGAGAACTACCCTGGATTTGCAGATGTTATCCAAGGACCATGGTTAATGGAACAAATGAGGGAACAGGCAAAGGCAGTTGGAACCGATTTAGTTGAAGATCATATCCAATCAGTAAATTTAAAATCTAAACCGTTTGAGGCAATTGGTGATGGAGGGCAAAAATATACTGCTGACTCAATTATTATTTCTACTGGAGCACAAGCAAGATGGTTAAACATTGAATCTGAACAAAAATTTAAGGGATTTGGAGTATCAGCCTGTGCAACATGTGATGGCTTTTTTTTCAAAGATAAAACAGTTGCAGTTGTTGGGGGAGGAAATGCTGCAGTAGAAGAAGCTATGTTTCTTACAAAATTCGCATCAAAAGTACAATTAATTCATAGACGAGATGAACTTAGAGCTGAAAAACTTTTGCAAAAAAAATTAATGGAAAATAAAAAAATTGAGATTATTTGGGACTCTGTTGTTGAAGAAGTAATAGGTGATGAAGAGCCAAAAAATGTAAAAGGATTAAAAATTAAAAATGTTAAAAATAATGAAACATCAGAATTAAAAATAGATGGATTATTTATAGCTATTGGACACGATCCTGCTACATCTTTATTTAAAGATCAGTTAGAAATGGATAGCACAGGTTATTTAATTACTAAAAGTGATTCTACTGAGACTAATATTCCAGGAGTTTACGCAGCTGGAGATGTGAAAGATAAAATTTATAGGCAGGCAGTAACTGCAGCAGGAATGGGCTGTATGGCTGCATTAGAGGCAGAGAAATATTTAGCTGCAAATTAATAAAATATCATTTATAAAATATTTTTATGGAGAATATTGTAAAACAAATTCAGTTATTAGCTTTAGTAATAATACTTGGGGCTACTGTTATTGCGTTTGGTATAGAAATATATCAAATGATTGAAGTTCGAAAAGTCACTTTAGCTGATTTGCTATTACTATTTCTTTATTTAGAGGTTTTAGCTATGGTCAGAGTATTTTGGGAGAGTCAATCCATTCAAATAACATTGCCATTGTTTATTGCTATAACAGCTCTTGCTAGATTTATTATACTGCAAGGAAAATCAATAAATCCAGAAGTATTGCTGTATGAAGCTGGAGCAATTGTACTCATTGCACTAGCTATACTAGTTCTGAGATTTAGAAATTCTCCTGTTTTTGGCTTAGAGAAAAAAAGAAAATCAAAATAATTTTACAATTACATGAGTGAAAAGGTTTTATTGACTGGTATAAGCGGATTTATTGCGAAATATATTGCTATTGAATTATTAAATTCTGGTTATGAGGTATTAGGAACAGTTAGAGATATTAATTCAGTTGAAATAACAAAAAAAACACTTGAGGAAAATAATGCTTCAACAGAAAACCTATCCTTTGTAGAATTAGATTTATTAAAAGATAATGGGTGGGATAAAGCCGCTGAAGGTTGCAAATATATAATTCATGTTGCTTCTCCTTTTCCATTAAAAGTTTCAAATGATAGAGAGTCACTTACTCCAGCTGCAAAAGATGGAACTTTGAGAGTTTTAAATGCAGGAATAAATGCAAATGTAGAACATATTGTAAAAACATCGTCTATTGTTTGTATGTATAGAAAACCAAACCGAGCAAACCCTTATACATTTGGTGAAAATGATTGGACTGACTTAGAATGGGACAAAACAACAGATTATTTTGTATCTAAAACTAGAGCTGAAAGAGCTGCTTGGGAACTTATGGAAAGTAAAGGTATTAAAAATAAACTAACTTGTATAAATCCTGGTTTTGTTTTAGGAGACTTTTTAAATGAGAAAAGTTGCACATCAATGGAATATATTAAACAATTACTTCAAGGAAAATATCCAGCTGCTCCAAAATTTTCAGTGATGATATCACATGTTAAAGATATAGCCAAAGCACATGTTTTATCATTAAATAATAAAAAGGCTGAAGGTAGAAGATTAATTGTTGGATCTGAAACTAGATCAATTCTTGAATTATCAAAAATAATGGCTGAAAACATTCCAAGTCATTCCAAGAAACTTCCTAAGAAAGAATTACCTAATTTTATGGTAAAGCTTATTAGTTATATAGACTCAAGTGCAAAAAATTTAGTTCCTGATTTAGGTCTTAAAATGCAGACAGATACAAAATATGCTGAGGAGATTCTACAAATGAAATTTATAGAACCAGAAGTTTCAGTAATTGATGCAGCAAAATCAGTAATTAGGCTAAATTTAGCCTAAACTTTCACAAAAAATCTTAATCCTTTTCATAGCAATTTTTAATTTTTTTATTGATGTTGCGTATGAAATTCTAAAATAACCATCAAGACCAAATGCAGAACCTTGGACTACAGCTACATTCTGTTTTTCAAGAAGTTTTTGTACAAAATCTGTATCATTTTTTATTTTTGTTTTTTTTCCAATTAAGCCTTTACAACTTGGAAAAACATAAAACGCGCCTTTTGGCATTAAGCAAGTAATCCCTGGAATACTATTTAAATAATTCACAACAAAATTTCTTCTGTCACAAAAAGATTTAGCTCTTTTTTTAATAAAACTCTGAGTTCCATTTAAAGCTTCAACAGCAGCTGCCTGACTTATAGATGATGGATTAGAAGTTGATTGTGACTGAATTTTTCTTATAGCAGCGATAATATTTTTAGGACCAGCTGCATAGCCAATTCTCCAACCAGTCATGGCATATGCTTTACTTACACCATTCATTGTAAGTGTTCTATCTTTGAGCTTTTTTATCTGTGCTATTGTAAAAAATTTAAAATTATCAAATTTTACATGCTCGTAAATATCATCACTCAAGATTAAAATATTCTTATTTTTTAATAATATCTTTCCTAAATTAATAATTTCTTTTTTTGTGTAAGCTGCGCCAGTTGGATTTGAAGGAGAATTTAAAATTATCCATTTTGTTTTTTTAGTAATTGCTTTTTTAAGTTTTGATGGAGTTAATTTAAAACCATCTTCTTCCCCACATTTAATAAATTTTGGTTTACCTCCAGCAAGTAAAACCATATCTGGATACGATACCCAAAACGGAGCTGGAATAATAACTTCATCACCTTTATTTAATGTTGCTACAAAAGCATTATACAAAACTTGTTTTCCACCAGTACCTACTGTTATCTGGTCCGAGGTATAAGTTAAGTTATTTTCCCTTTTAAACTTTTTAATTACCGCGTTTTTAATTGTGGGTGTTCCATCAACTGGCGTATATTTAGTATCCCCTATTCTAATCGCTTTAACTGCTGCCTTTTTTATATTATTAGGTGTATCAAAATCAGGTTCGCCTGCACCTAGAGCAATTACATCTTTACCAGCAGCTTTCAATTCTCTTGCTTTCTGAGTAACTGCAATGGTAGGAGATGGTTTAATTCTTTTAAGACTGTTAGATATTATGCTCATTGAAAATTGTTTATATTCTATTACTTTATTTAATATATGGAAAATACTTATCAAGATTTAATTACAGATATTCAAAGTAAAAATCCAAAAATTGGTGGAAAACTTGAAGGTGGAAAGAAATTTAAAATTAAATCTGATTTTAAACCAGCTGGTGACCAACCAGAAGCAATTAAAAATTTAGTAAATGGCGCTAAGAAGAATGAGTTTAATCAAGTTTTATTAGGTGTTACGGGATCAGGTAAAACCTTCACTATGGCTAAAGTAATTGAAGAAACAAATAGGCCCGCTCTTATACTTGCTCCAAATAAAACCCTCGCTGCTCAACTTTATGGGGAGATGAAAGGGTTTTTCCCAGATAATGCCGTTGAATATTTTGTGTCCTATTATGATTATTATACCCCAGAAGCATATGTTCCAAGATCAGACACATACATAGAAAAGGAAGCATCTATAAATGAACAAATAGACAGGATGAGACACTCAGCTACTAGATCACTCTTAGAAAGAGATGATGTCTTAATTGTTGCAAGTGTGTCCTGTATTTATGGTTTAGGATCAGTTGAAGCTTACAGTAAAATGACTTTAACTCTTCAAAAAAATTATGATTATAATAGAGAACAAATAATCAAATCTTTAATTGCTCTTCAATATAAAAGAAATGATCAAAATTTCTATAGAGGTACATTTCGGGCGAGAGGCGAATATTTAGAAATTTTTCCCTCTCACTTGGAGGATAGAGCTTGGAGACTAAGCTTATTTGGAGATAAGCTAGAAAAAATTGAAGAATTTGATCCTTTAACAGGTGATCTTGTTAGAGAACTAAATTTAGTTAAAGTTTATGCAAACAGTCACTACATAACTCCTAAGCCAACGATTGAACAAGCGGTAATTAATATTAGAAAAGAGTTGGAGATAACACTTAAAAAACATAAAGAACAAAATAAATTGCTAGAGGCTCAAAGGTTAGAAGAGAGAACAAAATTTGATCTTGAAATGATAGAGGCAACTGGTTCATGTGCTGGTATTGAAAACTATTCAAGATTTTTATCAGGAAGGAAGCCCGGTGAACCTCCTCCCACTTTATTTGAATATTTTCCTGACAATACATTGATATTTGTTGATGAGTGTCACGTCACGGTACCACAATTAAATGGAATGTTTAAAGGAGATAGATCAAGAAAAAGTACTTTGGCAGAATATGGATTTAGACTTCCATCATGTATGGATAATAGACCTCTAAAATTTGAGGAATGGGATATGATGAGAACTCAAACAGTCTTTGTTTCTGCTACACCTGGTTCATGGGAGTTAGAACAAACAAAAGGAAAATTTATAGATCAAGTTATAAGGCCTACTGGATTAATAGATCCTCCCGTTGAAATCAAACCTGCTAAAAATCAAGTCGATGATCTAATGCATGAATGCAAAAAGACTATAGAAAAAAATTATAGAGTATTAGTTACGACATTAACAAAAAAAATGGCTGAGGATCTAACAGAGTACCTCCATGAAAATGGTATAAAAGTTCGATATTTGCACTCAGACATAGATACGCTTGAAAGAATAGAAATTATGAGAGACTTAAGACTAGGCGTATTTGATGTTTTGGTTGGTATAAACCTATTAAGGGAAGGACTTGATATTCCCGAATGTGCCTTAGTTGGAATATTAGATGCTGACAAAGAAGGTTTTTTGCGGTCTGAAACGTCCTTAATTCAAACAATAGGTAGAGCCGCAAGAAATTTAGATGGAAAAGTTATTTTGTATGCTGACAAAGAAACTAAAAGTATCAAAAAAGCAATAAAAGAAACCGAAAGAAGAAGAAATATTCAACTTGAATATAATAAAAAAAATAAAATTAGTGCCTCCACAATCAAAAAAGAGATTAGTGATGTATTAGAGAGCGTCTATGAAAAAGATTATGTTACAATTGGTACAGGCGCAAATGTCGGCGGTAATTTAAAGAAACATATCAAGGCACTTAATAAAAAAATGAAAGAGTCTGCCACAAATCTAGAATTTGAAGAGGCTGCTAAAATAAGAGATGAGATTAGAAAACTTGAAAGTACTGAGTTAGAAGTTACACTTAATCCTAAAGTGAAACAATATAACTTAAAGAACAAAATATACCCTAAAGGAAGATCTACAATGGGTATGCCGGGTACTAGAGCTCAAAAAGGTAAGAAGAAATGGAAGCAAATAAAATAATTATTACAGGTGGGGCCACCAGAATTGGAGCTGCTATAGCTAGAAAACTCTCTGGTAAAGGAGTAGAAATAGTTATTCATTTCAATAAATCAAAAACACAAGCAGAAATCCTTAAAAAAGAATTATCACAAAATGGTACAAAGGTTTATTTGGTAAAAGGAGATCTAAGTGTAGAAAAAGATGTAAATAAAATTGTTAAGTTTGCAAAAAATAAACTCAAATATTTTGACTGTCTGATAAACAACGCATCACTTTTTGAAAACGACAAACTAGAAAATTTTACCACTGATAGTTGGGGACATCATTTGAGAACTAATTTAAGAACACCTGCTCTTCTATCAAAAGAATTTGCTAAAAATGTTAGAGTAAAAAATAACAATATTATAAATATAATTGATCAAAGAGTGTTCAAACTAACACCATACTTTTTTTCTTATACTATTAGTAAAACAGGTCTTTATACTTTGACCAAAACTAGCGCAATGAGCTTAGCTCCAAAAATAAGAGTAAATGGAATTGCGCCAGGTCCTACAATAAAAAATAAGAGACAAAGTGAAAAACATTTTAAAAAACAATACATGGCAACTCCATTAAAAAGGCAGGTAGATGTTGAACAAATATGTAATGCTGTTGACTTTTTTATAAAAAATATATCTATTACTGGACAAGTGTTAGCAATAGATAGTGGTCAAAACCTAAACTGGCAAACCCCGGATATAATGGGTGGAAATGAATGAAAAAAAATAATCTAAAAATTGTTAAAATCGATAAAAATAAAGCTCTATTTAATTATGAAAAAAAGGTACTTATTAGGGAGCTTATTCTTGACCTAAAACTTGGGTATTTTGATTTTGAAAAAAAAGCTCCCCAGAAAGTAAAATTTAATTTAGAAGTAAATTATGAAGACAAAAAACCTTCTAACGACAAAGATATTAAATCAATCGTAAATTATGCAAAAATTGTAAAATTGATAAAAAAACTGATCAAAAATAAACATTATAATTTTCTTGAAACATTAGCGGAAGATGTATTCGATGAGCTATTCAAAGACAAAAGAATTGATAAAATAAGTCTTCAAATTGAGAAATTAGAAATCATGAAAGATTGTTCATCCGTTGGTATTCAAATTTCAAAAAAAAGAAGCCATGATAAGCTCTGATATCGGTAAAGAAGCTATAAAAAAAGAGTTACCGCTTATACCCAAACTTCCTGGGGTATATAGGATGTTAAATTCTAAAAACGAGATACTTTATGTTGGCAAGGCAAAAAACTTACCAAATAGATTAAAGAGTTATGTATCAGAGAAAAACCATATTATCAGAACTGAAAGAATGTTATCTCAAACAACTAAAATTGAGATTACCAGCACTTCAAATGAGAGTGAGGCGCTACTTTTGGAAGCAAACTTAATTAAAAAGTACAAACCTAGATTTAATATTCTCTTAAGAGACGATAAATCATTTCCATTTATTTTTATTGGTAATCAAGATAAATGGCCTCAAATTAGACGACATAGAGGAAAAAAAACAAAAGAGGGTTTTTATTTTGGACCTTTCGCTTCGGCTGGATCCGCAAACTGGACTATCAAAATGATACAGAAAATTTTTCAACTTAGAGTTTGCGACGATACAGTTTTTAAAAAAAGAGAAAGACCATGTATCCTTTATCAAATTAAGAGATGTTCTGGGCCATGTGTTGGATATATAAAAAAAGACGAATATAAACTTTCTGTTGATAACGCTATAGAGTTTGTTTCAGGTAAATCAAGAAAAATTCAAAAAAATTTATCAAACCAAATGGAAAAAGCCAGTGAGGATTTAGATTTTGAAAAAGCTGCATTATTAAGAGATAGAATAAAATCTTTAAATATTATTCAGTCATCTCAAAGAATAAATGAGGCAAATTTAGTAGAGGCAGATGTAATAGCTGGCTACAAAGAGTCTGGAAAAACTTGTATTCAAGTTTTCTTCTATAGATCAAAACAAAACTGGGGTAATCAAGCTTTTTTTCCGAAACATGATCCAGATGATAACATTAAAGAAATTCTTAACTCCTTTGTTTCTCAATTCTATGAAAACAAAAGTGTGCCGAGCTCTATTATTTTAAGTGAAGATATTAAAGAAAAAGTTTTAATTGAAAAAACACTTTCAAAAAAAGAAAATAAAGAAATAAATATTTCAGTAGCGAAAAAAGGATCGAAACTTAAAGTTGTAAATCAAGCAATCAAAAATGCAAAAGACAGCTTAAATAGAAAAATTTACGAAAGCCAAAATAATAAAGAGTTATTTGATAAAGTATCTAAAAAATTTGATTTAGAAAACAATATTCATTTAGTTGAAGTTTATGACAACAGTCATATTCAGGGTACTAATAGTGTTGGTGCGCTTATTACATTTGGTGAGGAAGGTTTTATAAAAAAAAGATATAGAAAATTTAATATTAAAATTAAAAAAAATGAACAAGATGATTATGGGATGATGCGGGAGGTTTTAAATAGAAGATTTAAAAGAGCTGTACAAGAAAAAGATAATTATCTGACTATGCCGGATTTAGTTATAATCGATGGAGGAAAAGGACAATATTCTGTAGCAAGAGAAACACTTAATGAACTTGGATTACATGATATTCCTATGATAGCAATTGCCAAGGGTAAATTTAGAAATAGTGGAAATGAAACTTTTTTTCATAATGGCAAAGAATTTAAGTTTGAAAAGAATGACTCTACTCTATTTTTCTTACAAAGATTGAGAGATGAATCTCATAGATTTGCTATTAGCGCTCATAGAGCTAAAAGGAAAAAAGGTATTAGTAAGTCTTTACTTGATCAAATTGATGGTATTGGATCTATAAGAAAAAGAGCTCTTTTAAACCATTTCGGCTCAGCAAGAGCTGTAGAGTCAGCTAGCTTAGATGAAATAAAAACTGTTGAAGGAGTTGAAGAAAAAGTTGCTAAAAAGATATATAATTTCTTTCACGAATGAAAATCAAAATTCCAAATTATTTAACAATTGGTAGAATAATAATTGTTCCAATATTTGTATTTACTTTTTATTTACCTGGCTTTTATGGAGATATAATTCCTTTTGCTTTGTTTGTAATTGCCTCATTTACTGATTTCTTAGATGGACTTTTAGCAAGAATGTTCAAAGAAGAATCTAAACTTGGTGAGTTATTAGATCCAATTGCTGACAAAATTATAGTTGCTACAGCATTAATATTATTAGTTATGGATGGTACTATTAAAAACTATGAAGTAATAGCTGCAATAATAATACTTACAAGAGAAATATTAATTTCTGGCTTAAGAGAATTTTTAGCAAAAGGAAGTATTAAACTTCCAGTTTCAAGCTTAGCAAAAGTAAAAACTTTTCTTCAAATGTTTTCAATCTCTGTATTGCTTACAGGTGATACTGGAAATAAAATTATAAACTTTCAAGATTATAATGCGCAAACTATTGGAATTATTTTATTATGGCTATCTGCTTTTCTTACTTTGTATACAGCCTATGAGTATTTAAGGAAAGGGATTGACCACGCAATATCTGAGGACAATAAAAATTAAGCAGCTTTCTTTTTTCTGACTAATTTTCCATAACTGTCTAACAAGTCTAAAATTATATCACATACTTTATAATTATTTTCAGCTATTTGAGATATTGGAGTTATTTCAGCAGCTGTACCAGTTAGGAAACATCCTTCAAAACTTGACAATTCATCTGGTTTAATTTTTCTTTCATGCACTTTAATATTTTTTGACTTTGCCAATTCGATTACAGTTTGTCTAGTAATACCATTTAAAAAAGAATCTGGTATGGGGGTATGAAGTTCGCCATTTTTGTCTTTGAAAAAAATATTTGCACTTGTAGACTCAGCCACATTATCCTCATGATCTAACATTAATGACTCGCTGTATCCTTGTCTTTCTGCTTCGTGTTTTGAAAGTGTACAAATCATATAAAGGCCGGCTGCTTTGCTGTCCCAAGGTATTGTATTTGGGGCTGGTCTTCGCCAATTTGAAATATTCAATTTAATTCCCTCTGTTTTCAACTTTGGATCGAAATAATCTCCCCACTCCCAAGTTGCAACTGCAACATTTATTTTTGTTTTTTGTGCAGAAACACCCATCATTTCACTACCTCTCCAAGCAAAAGGCCTGACATAGCCATTCTGAACATTTTGAATTTTAATTATTTGATTGCAAGCCTTGTTAACTTCATCTTTTGTGTAAGGAATTGAAATGTCCATTCTTTTAGCTGAGTGAAATAATCTATCAGTATGTTCTTGTAATTTAAAAATTTCACCGTCGTAAACTCTAAGTCCTTCGAAAACTAAACTTGCATAATGCAGTCCATGACTTATTACGTGTAATTTCGCATCTTGCCACTGAACAAGATCACCATTGTACCAGATTTTTCCCTCTCTTTTATCGAACGGTATCATTTGATTTTTTTTTTAAAAAAATATCTTTGTATATATAATATGTCAATATAACTTACCATTATGAAAAAACTTTTATATCTAAAAGATCATCAATTAAAAGAATATATCGAAAAAATATTCAATGGATATAGGGAAACTGTCGCTGATGCCAAAAAGGTTTTAGACAAACATGCGTTGGGAACTGCTCACAACAAAGTAATACATCTAATTTCTTTGTACGAGGGTATAACTATTTCATCTTTATTAAGAAAACTTAAAGTGACAAAGCAAAGTCTTAATAGAGTATTAAATGATTTAGTAGAAATTAATGCGATAGAGTTCAAAAGAGATGATGTTGATACTAGAGTTAAGCATGTATATTTAACTGAAAATGGCAAAAAGATTTTTGAAGAAATATTTACAGCACAAAAAAAAAGAATATACGATGCATTTTTAAGTTCAGAATCTAACGATGTAGTAAGTTTTGATAAGGTGCTTAAAAAAATTATTAATGAAAAAATTTAAAGCACATATATTAATTGTTGATGATGATGATAGAATAAGAGACTTGGTAAAAGAATATTTGAATCAAAATAATTATCTTGTTTCTACAGCGAAAAATTCGAATGATGCCTTTGAAAAAACAAAAATAATTAAATTTGATTTAATAGTATTGGATATAATGATGCCTGGTAAAACAGGATTAGAATTTACTCATGAATATAAATATAAAATTAATACACCAATTTTATTATTAACAGCAAAAGGGGAACCATCGGAAAGAATAGAAGGACTTGAAGTAGGAGCTGACGATTATTTAACAAAACCTTTTGAGCCAAAAGAATTAATTTTAAGAATTAATAATATTTTAAGTAAAACTAAATCTCTAGAATTAAAAAGAGTTATTGAATTTGGTAATATTAAAATAGATCTTAAAAAACAATTTATTTATAAAAATGATCAAAATATAAAAATTAACAATACAGAAAAAATAATTTTAGAGAAAATGATTAATTCTCCAGGAAAAATTTTTAAAAGAGATGAAATTGCAAGTTTAATAGATTTAAGTAAAGAAAGATCTATAGATGTAATTGTGACAAGACTGAGAAAAAAAATTGAAGAATATCCTAAAAGCCCTAAATATCTTCAAACAATTAGAGGAGAAGGATATGTTCTATGGATTGAGTAGATTTGTAAAAAACTTACTACCAAAAAGATTATTTTATAGAGGACTATTAATTGTTGCTGTTCCAATAATAATTTTACAGATTACCATATCTTTAGTTTTTTTTGACAGTTTATGGATAAAAACTAACAAAGGTTTAACACGAGCTTTGGTAAGTGAAATAGTCACTATTATAGATATTTATGATAATGAAAATGAATACAATAAAAAAATAGTTACTGATCTATACAATAAAAATTTTAGCTTTTCTGTGAGATTTTTAGAAAATGAAAAACTACCAGACATTAAAGTTGAAAGGTGGTTTAGTCCAATGGATCGTACTTTAAGGAGAGAGTTAAAACCTAAAATAGGCGAACATTGGTTTAATACTATTTCCTATAAAGAAGTAGTGGATTTAAGAATTAAGTTTAGAGATGGAGTTTTGCAAATATTTTTTCCCAAAGAAAGAATTCAAGTATCTTCAATAAGAATTTTTGCATTTTGGATTACAGTTCCTGCAATTTTGATGATAGCAGTAGCAATAATTTTCTTAAAAAATCAAACTAGACCTATAACCAAATTAGCTCAAGCATCAGAGAGGTTTGGCAGAGGTGAGGATGTTGAGGAATTTAGACCATCAGGAGCATTGGAAATAAGAAAAGCAGGTCTGGAATTTGAAAAAATGAGAAAAAGAATTCTAAGACATTTAAATCAAAGATCTGAGATGCTATCTGGAATAAGTCATGACTTAAGAACACCTCTTACAAGAATTAAATTACAACTTGCTGTTATTAAGAACAAGGATCTTTCAGAAAAAATATCAAAGGATGTTGATGAAATGGAAAAAATGTTAAATGAATACCTTCAGTTTGCAAGCACTGGGGCAAAAGATAAAACTGAAACCTTTGACATTTCTGAACTAATAGGTGAAATAATTTCAAGGTATGAGAATAATAATATTGAAAAAAAAATTAGGAAAAAAATCTATTTCAACGGAAGAAAAAATTTAATTACGAGGTGCATCAATAATTTACTAGAAAATTCAGTTAAATATGCAGAAAAAATATTATTAAATTTAGAAACAAAAAACTCAACAATTATTTTGTCAATTGACGATGATGGTCCTGGTGTAGATAAATCAGAGTTTAATAATATTACTAAACCATTCTATAAAATAGATAAAAGTAGGTCTGAATCTAAATCAAGTGTTGGTTTGGGTTTGTCAATATCATCTGATATTATAAAGTCTCATGGAGGAGATATTAAGTTTAATAAATCAAAATTAGGTGGGTTGAAAGTGACTATTTCTTTACCTTGCTAGTCTTTTTTCTTATCTTCTTCTCTTCTAATTTTTTTTCTAGGACACTAATTCTCTTATTCAAAACATCTACTTCTTCTTTACTCGCTAGTTTCATCTTAAACACAATTTCATCTCTCTTAGATTTTAATATTGAGATTACTTCATCAGATACATCCTTGTAATTAATCAGACCTTGTTCAATTAGTTTTGCAAATTTATCGAATACGAATCTTGATTTTGACATAATAATTATTTACTAAAATTATATTTAATAGCTTATAATAAATTTTACAAATGTTTACTAATAATTTTGACCCAGTAGCTTTTGAAATATTATCTTTAAGCGTCAGGTGGTATTCACTAGCATACATTTTTGGGATTATTTTTGGTTGGTTATATTGTAAAAAAATTCTAATTAAAGATGATATAATTCAAAAATTATTTGAAGATTATATTTCATATTTGATAATAGGAATTGTCATTGGAGGAAGGCTGGGGTATGTAATTTTTTATAATTTTTCTTATTTTCTGAATAATCCAATTGAAATTTTTATGATATGGAACGGTGGCATGTCATTTCATGGTGGGTTAATTGGTATAATTATTGCTAGTTATTTATTTTCAAAAAAGAATAAGAAAGATATTTTTATTTTTTTAGATTTAGTATCTATTGCAGCACCAATAGGCATTTTATTTGGTAGGATTTCAAATTTTATAAATGGAGAATTAGTTGGAAAAGTTACAAATTCTGATTGGGGAGTTTTTTTTCCAAACTATGATGATAAATTAAGACACCCTTCTCAATTATATGAAGCATTTTTAGAAGGCATTATTTTATTTATTTTAATGAATTTCATTTTTTTTAATAAAAATTATAAAATTGGAACTTGCTCATTCATGTTCTTAATACTTTATGGATGTTTTAGAATTACATCTGAAATTTTTAGAGAGCCAGATATACAAATTGGATATTTATTTGGACATGTCAGTATGGGAATGCTTTTAAGTGCCATAATGATTTTAATTGGGTTTTTAATCTATTTTAAAAGAAATAATGAAATTAAATCTCAAAAAATTTAAAATAACATCAAAAAAACCTTTACCTATTGATGATTTTTTTGAGAAAATTCTATACGAACCTAAGATAGGTTATTATTCTAGCAAAGATCCATTTGGCAGAAATGGAGATTTTATAACATCACCTACTATTTCAAATCTATTCTCAGAAATTATAGGCATATGGTTGATTTCTGCCTGGGAAAAAATGGGTAAACCTAAAATATTTAACTTTGTAGAACTTGGACCGGGAGATGGAAGTTTAACTAAAGTTATAATTAGTACCTTAACAAAATTTCCAGAGTTAAATAGAGCTATAAAAATTTACTTATATGAGAAAAGTTCATATTTAAAAAAATTACAAAAGCAAAATATAGATAATGAAAGAATTAAATGGATCAAAAATTTTAACTCAATAAAAAAGGGACCAGTAATTTTTTTTGGTAACGAGTTTTTTGATGCAATACCAATTAAACAGTTTTCGAATATAAATAATGAGTTATTTGAAAGATGTTATTCAGTGAAAGACAATATTAGTATTAATGAAAAGTTTATAAGAAGTAATAAAAAAGATTTGACTCAAATAAAGACTTTTAGGACATTAAAAAAACTTAAATTTATTGAATTTCCAAAAAAGGGATTAATAGAGTTAAATCCAATAATAAAGAAAATCAATAAACTTTCTGGTGGTATTTTACTTATAGATTATGGATATTTGAACAGCAGTAACTCAAATACCATTCAGGCAGTGATGGGCAATAAAAAAATTTCAGCTGAGACAATGTTAAAAAATCTTGGTAAAGCAGATATAACTTCACTAGTAAATTTCAATTTATTAAAAGAGTATTTCCTTAAAAACAATCTTAAAGTAAAAAAAGTAGTCACTCAAAAGTTTTTTCTAGAAAGAATGGGTATAGTTGAAAGAGCGCTGATTTTAATGAAAAAAAGAACTAATAAAGAGCAGAATTATATGAGAGAAACCTTGTCTCGACTACTCGAAGAAAAACAAATGGGTAACCTCTTTAAGGTAATTTTTGGATACAAAAATAAAAATAATAATTTTTTTGGTTTTGAATAATGTTTAAATCAAAAAAACTTTCTAAATTTAAGATGATAAGACATGGTTTTTTTAATCGATTGGGAGGTGTCTCAAAAGGTATTTATAAAGGTTTAAATTGTGGTCTAGGATCTAATGATAAAATTAAAGATGTTAAGAAAAATATAGAAAAAGTTTGCCAAAAAATTGGCTGTAATAAAAATAGTCTTGTATTGTTAGATCAAATTCATAGCAATAATGTTTATAAAATAAGTAAAATTCCAAAGAAAAAATTAAAAGGTGACTCATTAGTAACAAATAAAAAAGGTATCGCTTTAGGAATTGTAACAGCTGATTGTGCTCCTGTTTTTATTTATGACCCGGTTAATAATTTAATTAGTGCGCTGCATGCGGGATGGAAGGGAGCGTACAAAAAAATAGTGTCTACCACATTAAGAAAATTCAAGTCAAGTGGAAGTAATTTTAATGATTTAATAGTTGTAATTGGACCTTGTATAGGAAAAGATAACTATGAGGTAAGAAATGATTTTTTAGATAAATTTGTTAAACAAGAAAGATCTAATAAAAAATTTTTTAAAACCAAAAGAAATAAAATATATTTCAGTTTAAATGATTATATTAAAGAACAACTTAGTAAATTTGGGGTTAAAAACATTGAAATTATCAAAAAAGATACATATTTATTAAGTAACAACTTTTTTAGTGCTAGGAGATCAATTAAAGATAAATTAAGTGATTATGGTAGAAATATTTCTGTAATTATGATTAAATAAAATGTTCTCAAAAAATGAAGATTCTCACTGGAAATAGTAATAAACATCTAAGTTATAAAATTTCAAGAAATCTTAAAAATAAATTAGTTAATACTAGTATTAGAAAATTTGCTGATGGTGAGATCTATATTGAGATTAATGAAAATATAAGAGGAAATAGTATTTTTATAATTCAATCTGTGTCATCGCCAGCAAATGATAACCTGATGGAATTACTTCTTTGCATAGACGCACTTAAAAGATCATCTGCAAAAAATATCACTGCAGTAATTCCATATTTTGGATATGCCAGACAAGATCGTAAAGTTGTGCCAAGAACATCTATATCTGCGAAATTAGTATCAAACTTAATAACTAATGCAGGAGCTGACAGAGTGGTAACAGTAGATTTGCATGCTGGTCAAATTCAAGGTTTTTTTGATATTCCAGTTGATAACCTTTTTGCTACACCAATCTTTGCAAAGCACATTAAAAGAAAAATAAAAAGCAAAAATATTATATGTGTTGCACCTGATGTTGGAGGAGTTGAAAGAGCAAGAGCTTTAGGAAAAAAATTAGATGTTGGATTAGCAATTGTAGACAAAAGAAGACCTAGTCCTGGAAAATCGCAAGTTATGAATGTTATTGGAAATGTTAAAAACAAAATTTGTATTTTAACTGATGATATAATTGATTCCGGAGGAACAATTGTTAATGCAGCGGGTGCTTTAATAAAAAGAGGTGCAAAAGAAGTTCATGTATATGCCACTCATGGAGTTTTTAGTGGTGATGCTGTAAAAAAGATAAAAAATTCAAAAATTAAAAACTTAGTTGTTACAGATAGTATAGATAGTTCAGACAAACTAAAAAAAGTAAGAAATATTGAAGTATTATCAATATCAATTTTACTAGCTGAGGCTATTAAAAGGATTTCTAATTCAACATCTGTCTCAGATCTATTTAAATAAATCTTGTAAAATTACCAAACTGCGGTATAAAACCTGCAATTTATGAGCATAATACAAGCAACAATTAGAGAAACTAAAACTAAAGGCCAAGTGAACGAACTGAGAAACACAGGAAATGTTCCAGGTATAGTCTATGGCGGAGAACAGCCAAATGAAAAAATTTCAATTTCAACTAAAGAGCTAAAGAATTTAATAAATAAAGAAAATTTTCTATCTAATGTTATTTCAATTAATTTAGATGGGAAAGAACAAAAAGTTTTAACAAGAAATATTGCTTTTGACACAGTCACTGATGAGCCTATTCATTTCGACTTAATGAGAATTGTGAAAGGTGGAAAAATTATTTTAGAAATACCTGTAAAGTTTGTAAATAATGAGCTATCACCAGGACTTAAACGTGGTGGAGTTCTAAATATTGTAAGACGTAAGGTAGAACTAAGATGTCCTGCAGAAAATATTCCTACTGAACTTGTTGTAGATTTAAACGGACTAGATATTGGTACAAGTATAAAAATTTCTTCGATTAATTTACCTGAAAATGTTACTCCTACAATTCAAGGGAGAGACTTCGTAATTGCAACGGTTGCCGCACCAACGGTAGTTAAAGAGCCTGAGAAACCAGCAGAAGCAGAAGATGGTGAAGCTAAAGATGGAGTAGATGCATCTGCAGATAGTGGAGAAAAAGCATCTTTGGAGGGCGAGAAGTCAGAGGGCGATAAATCTAAGGAAGAGGAAAAATCTTCATCAGAGAAAAAATAAAAAATAGTGAAAGTTTCTTTCAAAATTTAATTTGATATGTTGTTGCTTGTTGGTTTAGGTAATCCGACCCCAAATAGTCAAAATAACCGTCACAATATCGGTTTCAAAGTAGTTGATGCAATTAACCAAAAATTTGGTTTATCAAAACAAAAACCAAAATTTAAAGGATTATTAACCACAGGTAATATTGGTGATAAAAAAATATATGCGATTAAACCTCTTACATTTATGAATAATTCTGGAATTTGTATTCGAGAACTACTTGAATACTTTAAAATAGAAGCAGAGGATGTAATCGTTTTTCACGACGATTTAGATATTGAATTTGGAAAAATTAAGGCAAAATTTGGTGGATCAAACGCAGGTCATAATGGTATTGCATCAATTGATAAATTTATTGGAAAAGAATATTCAAGAGTGCGAATTGGCATAGGCAAGCCAGAAAATAAAATATCTATCTCTGATTATGTTTTAAATGATTTTAATGAAGATGAACAAGCTCACCTGGATTCTATAACTAATAACATAATCGAGTCTTTGGCTATTTTAATTGATAAAAAATTAGATTTATTTTCGAGTACAGTTAACAATAATTAAATGGGTTTTAAATGTGGAATCGTTGGATTGCCTAACGTTGGTAAATCTACGTTGTTTAATGCTTTAACTAATTCGAATAAAGCTCAAGCAGAAAACTTCCCCTTTTGTACAATTGATCCAAACATTGGAATTGTATCGGTACCAGATAAGAGACTTGACGAACTTGCGATTATTTCTGAATCAAAAAAAAAGATAAATACCACAATTTCATTCGTTGATATAGCTGGCCTTGTTAAAGGAGCTTCCAAAGGTGAGGGATTAGGAAATAAATTTTTATCCCATATAAGAGAAGTAGATGCAATTATTCACATGATTAGATGTTTTGATTCAGATGATATTCAAAATGTTAATCCAAATGTCGATCCAGTAAGAGATCTAGAGATTATTGAAACAGAAATGAAATTAGCAGATTTAGAGTCTATTCAAAAAAGACTTGATAAAAAAAATAAAAAAAATGTAGATAATGATGA
Organism: uncultured Pelagibacteraceae bacterium; assembly: GCA_902584995.1. Classification (GTDB taxonomy): domain Bacteria; phylum Pseudomonadota; class Alphaproteobacteria; order Pelagibacterales; family Pelagibacteraceae; genus Pelagibacter. The sequence goes on along the minus strand of CACICF010000008.1, from coordinate 24,429 downwards.
GCTGAAGCTTCTAGAAACAGCTCAAAAAGTAATTGATGAAGATGGTGATTTAGCGACAATCACAAGTAAATTTGATGAAAAACTTTTAAAAAACAGTGGACTTCTAACTACTAAACCAAAACTATATGTATGCAATGTAGGTGAGGAAAGTATCAAATCTGGCAATAAGTATACTTGCGATTTTATTAAAAAATTTGGTGAAAAAAATACATTAATAATTTCTGCAGATATAGAAAATCAAATTAACCAACTTGAAGATGATAATGAGAAAGAAAATTATATGAAGATGATAAATATGTCAGAGACAGGCCTTAATTTGCTAATAAAAAAAGGTTATCAACTTTTATCATTGCAAACCTTTTTTACATCTGGTCCAGAGGAAACTAGAGCATGGACTATTACAAAAGATTCAACAGCTCCAAATGCAGCTGGAGAAATTCACTCTGACTTTGAAAAAGGTTTTATAAGAGCTGAAACAATTTCTTATGAGGATTTTTCTAAAAATCAAGGTTGGTTAAAATCAAAAGAAGCTGGAAAAATGAGATTAGAAGGTAAGGACTATATTGTTAAAGATGGAGATATTTTAAACTTTCGTTTCAATACGTGACCAGATTTTTTTCATACTGAAGTAAACTAGAATAGTTAAAACTGTTAAATAAATTATAACTCTAAAACCCATTTTATGTCTTGTTTCTAAATGTGGTTCTGCTGTCCACTGCAAAAAGGTTGTAACATCTTTGGCCATTTGATCTATTGTTGCTTTAGTACCATCTGAGTACTCCACAATGTCATCATCTAAAGGAGAAGCCATTTTTATTTTATTTCCATACATATATTTGTTGTAGTATACACCATCATCGAGTTCCATGCCTGCTGGAGGATCTTCATACCCCATTAAAACAGAGTAAATATAATTTGCTCCACCACCTCTAGCTTTAACTAAAACTGACATATCTGGGGGATATGCACCACCATTAGCTGCTATCGCCTCCTGAACGTTAGCATAAGGCATAACAAATTTATCAGACAATTTTGCAGGTCTTTCAAACATTTCTCCATCGCTATTTGGGCCATCGGTTACTTCGAAGTTTGATGCAATTGCTTTAGCCTCAAGCTCAGTAAATTCTGGACCACCTTTTTCTGCAAGATTTCTATAACTTAGATGCTTTAAAGAATGACAAGAAGCACACACCTCTGAATAAACCTGATACCCTCTTTGTAACGAAGCTCTGTCAAATTTACCAAAAAAACTTTTAAAACTCCAATCAACTTTCAATAATTCTTGACTCTCACCGGCAGCACTTACCTTCGAAAATGTTAAGGTTGAAAATAGAGTAAAAAAGGCTAATAATTTTAAAAAGTTTTTCACAATTTCTCTTTAAAATCTGTATTGTTTCTGGCCATTGCCATGTCAGCTGATCCTCCTAATACAGGCTCTGTAATACTAAGTGGCAGTGGTGTGGTTTTTTCTTTCATCCCTAAAAATGGAAGTATTATTAAAAAATGTGCAAAATAGTAAGCAGTCGCAACCCTTGCTATTAATAAATATAAACCCTCTGCTGGCATTGCTCCGACATATCCAAGTATTAAAACATCGGCGACTAAGAACCAGTAAAACTGTTTATATATTGGTCTAAAGACTGTTGATCTAACTTTGGAAGTATCTAGCCAAGGAAGAATAACTAACACAAATATTGCTGCAAACATTGCTATTACTCCTAATAATTTATCAGGCACTGATCTTAATATTGCATAAAAAGGTAATAGATACCATTCAGGGACAATATGAGCTGGGGTAACTAATGGATTTGCTTCTATGTAATTATCTGCATGACCTAATATATTTGGTGAAAAGAAAACAAAAAATGCAAATATTATTAAAAATATTAGAAGTGCAAATAAGTCCTTAATTACAATGTATGGATGAAAAGGGACAGTGTCCTTTGATGGTTTTTTAATATCTATACCTATTGGATTATTATTTCCAGGTACATGAAGTGCCCAAATATGAAGAATTACTAATCCTAAAATTAAAAATGGAAATAAATAATGCAGACTGAAAAATCTTGTTAGTGTTGGGTTATCTACTGAGTAACCTCCCCATAACCAAGTTGTTATACTATCTCCAACCAAAGGAATAGCACTAAACAAGTTTGTTATCACTGTTGCACCCCAAAAACTCATTTGTCCCCATGGAAGAACGTACCCCATAAATGCAGTGGCCATCATTAAAAAATAAATCAACATACCGATTATCCAAATAACCTCTCTAGGAGATTTATATGATCCATAATATAGAGATCTAAAAATATGAATATAAACAGCTAGGAAAAACATTGATGCACCATTTGCATGTACATATCTTATTAACCAACCATAATTTACGTCTCTCATTATATGTTCAACACTTTGAAATGCTAAATCAGCGTGAGCTACATAATGCATACCTAAAATAATTCCTGTAATAATTTGGGTTATTAAACAAAAAGTTAAAATTCCCCCAAAAGTCCACCAATAATTTAAATTTTTTGGAGTTGGGTAATCAGTTAAATGATTTGCTAAAGTTAATAGTGGAAGTCTATCATTAAACCATTTTCCAACTTTTGATTTAGGTGTGTATTCGTGATCGCTCATTTATTTTTTATCCTATTTTTATAGTGTTACTATTTACAAATTCGTATTTTGGTACTTCCATATTTGTTGGGGCAGGACCTTTTCTTATTCTACCAGATGTATCATAGTGAGAACCATGGCACGGACAAAACCATGCATTGTAATCACCTTTATCAGTTAAAGGTACACATCCGAGGTGAGTGCATACGCCAAGCATTACTAGCCACTCAGGATTTTTCGCTCTGTCTTCATCTTTCTCTGGATGCTTTAGTTCACTTAAATCCACAGCTCTTGCACTATTAATCTCATCTTGTGTTCTTCTTTTAATAAAAACAGGCTTACCTCTCCATATAACAGTTATTGATTGACCGGGTTGAACTGAGCTAATATCTACTTCTGTACTTGCAAGTGCTTTTACCGATGCATCAGGGTTCATTTGATCAACTAATGGCCAAACAGCTGCACCGACACCAACAGCCCCTGCAGCTGTTGTCGCTGTTAATATAAAATCTCTTCTATTTGGTTTCTTTTTATCTGAATCTGACATTTATTATTTTAATTTTTTCTTAATATATGATTTCATATGAAGAAAAAGATATTTTTTCCATAGCAAGAATGACACACAAATCAAATAATTCTAGGCCAAAAATAGCACTTTACGAGCCTGATATACCCCAAAACACGGCAGCGGTAGCTAGGACTTGCTCTTGCTTAGGCGCATTATTGGAGATAATTGAACCTTGTGGCTTCTTACTAAGCGATAAGCGTTTTAAAAGAGTAGTGATGGATTACTTAGATGAAAGTATGATCAAAATTTACAAAAACTCTGAGGAATTTTTTAACTCAAAGAAAGAGGATAGAGTAATATTAATGACTACTAAAGCAAGTAAGTCATACATAGACTTTAAATTTAAGAATGGAGATACACTTCTATTTGGAAGAGAAAGCTCTGGCGTTCCTCAAAAAGTTCATAAAATTATGAAATATAGAATAAAAATACCTATGGTTGAGAAAAAAAGGTCACTAAATTTAGCTTCATCAGTTGCAATTATTCTTTCAGAAAATATAAGACAGACAAATTATTTATGGACGAATTAATTAAAAAAAAACTAGCTAGAAATTGGTTTAAAACTTTACAAGAAGTTATTTGCAAAGAAATTGAGGAGTTAGAGGGGAAAAAAAATATTTTCAAAATTAAAAATTGGGAAAGAGGAAAAAAATCAAATGAAGGTGGAGGTCAATTTAGAATATTAGAAAATGGAAAAATTTTCGAAAAAGTTGGAGTAAATTTTTCAGAAGTTTATGGAAAATTTTCAAGAGAATTTAGAAACAGAATTCCAGGTGGAAAGAAAAATCCAAAATTTTGGGCAGCTGGCATATCAATAGTGATGCATATGCAAAATCCTCATGTTCCAGCAATGCATTTCAATACAAGATATATTTATACTTCACATGGATGGTTTGGTGGTGGGATGGACGTAACTCCTTGCCTAAAAGATAAAAGTTTAGAAAAATGGTTTCATAAAGAATTAAAGTTTTCATGTGATAAGCATAATAAAAATTACTACAAAAAATATAAAAAATGGTGTGATGAATATTTTTACTTACCTCACAGAAAAGAGCCAAGAGGAATAGGAGGTATTTTTTTTGATTATAAAAAAGACAATTGGGAAAAAGATTTTAGCTTTGTAAGAGAAGTTGGAATAACTTTTAAAAATATATTTAGAGAGATAATATTAAAAAAGGATAAAAAGAAATGGTCAAAAAAACAAAAAGAGACTCAATTTGAAAAAAGAGGTCGATACGTTGAATTCAACTTACTTTATGATAGAGGTACAAAATTTGGTTTGCAAACTAATGGTAATGTAGAGGCTATTTTAATGTCACTCCCACCAGTTGCAAAATGGAGATAAAATATGGAAAAAGAACCAATTACAGTAAGAGGATTAGAAAAATTAAAAGAGGAATTAATTTTTTTAAAAGAAAAAAAAAGACCTGAAATAGTAGCTGCCATAGCTGAAGCAAGGTCCCATGGTGATCTAAAAGAAAATGCTGAGTATCATGCAGCGAAAGAGCAACAATCACATAATGAAGGTAGAATTCAAGAAGTTGAAGATATTATAGCTAGAGCAAATGTGATTGATGTTTCTAAATTAGATAATGATGGAAAGGTAATATTTGGTTCAACAATACTGCTTCAGAACTTGGATACAGACGAAAATGTTAAATACAAAATTGTTGGTAAAGATGAGGCTGACCTTAAAGAAAAACTAATATATTTTAAATCCCCAATTGGTATGGGTTTGATTGGAAAAAATAAAGGGGATTTAGTTGAAATTAAAACTCCTGCTGGTGTTAAAAATTTTGAAATAAAAGACGTAAATTATATCTAATTACCAAAAACATTATCGATTTCTTTTTTACTCAATTTAAAGTTGTTATTTAACCAAATATTCTCAAGCGACTTAATCTTTTGTCCAAAATCTTTACCCTCTTTAACTTTATATTTGTCAAGTAAATCTCTAGATTTTAAAGGAAAAATAGGTTTTTCAAATTTTTCAAAATATTTTTTTAAATCAATGAGTTTTTTTGAAACCAATTTAGAATTAAAAATTTTTAAATCTAATAAATCGATAACATAAGATTTATCATTAAAATAATAAATTCGTTGAAGGTTTTTCTTACTAAAATAATCTTTTTCAGAAAAAAGGTAATAGTTGTCAATTAAAAATTTTATCCTTTTTTTATTTTCGTTAGATATGTTATATTTAAATAAAAAATAATTTGCATTATCGGTATCATCGATTATTAAATAAGAAATCAAAAAAATAAACGATTTTTTGTTAAATAAACTTTTTGAATAATCATTTAATTTATCTAAATAATTTAAATTTTTGAGTTGGGGAAAAATAGTTTTTAAAATTTCTAAAGAAAAAGAGTCCTTGGATATTTTCAGAAAACTTTTTGATAAAATAATTTTTTTTAATTCACTAATTAATCTTTCCTTTGAGATATTGGCAATACCCGCAATATTTTTCTTGATTGATTTTTGTAGCGATAAATCATGAGATTGTTTGCTATAACTTAGAAAAAATCTTACATATCTTAAAATTCTTAAATAATCTTCTTGAATTCTCTTTTTTGGATCTCCAATAAATATAACCCTGCCCTCGTCTAAATGTTTGGCTCCACCGTTTGGATCAAACAAATTACCCTCTTTGTCTGCATAAATAGAATTAATGCTAAAATCTCTTCTTGCTGAATCTTTTAGCCAATCCTTAGTATATTTAACTTTTGCATGTCTTCCATCAGTATCTACATCCTCTCTCAAAGATGTAATCTCAAAATTTTTTTTACCTAAATTGGCAGTAATAGTTCCGTGTTCTATACCAGTTTCAAAGAATTTAATATTATTTGATTGCAAACATTCTTTCACTTCATCTGGATTTAAGTTTACTGCTAAATCTATGTCATCTACTTCTTCATGATTTAATATTTTTCTAACACATCCGCCTACATATCTAATTTCACTTGTTTCATTAAAATTTGAAACAGCGTCAAAAATTTTTGAAACATCTGTATTGTTGTGAATGCTTAAAAAAGATTTTTCTTTTAGTGTAAGTTTTTTGTTGGATTTAAAAATTTTTTTTAATAAATTATACATAAATGGCTGGGGTGCTAGGATTCGAACCTAGGAATGGCGGTACCAAAAACCGCTGCCTTACCACTTGGCTACACCCCAAAATTAATTTCATATATCACAAAAAAAAAGCTTTATATAGTTTTTGATAAATTACACCAATAGTTTTTATATTTTTTTTTTAATAATTTCTTTGCATTTAGTGCGGCTTTTTTGGACATAAAGTATCCAACAATTGTTGAGCCTGATCCTGTCATTCTGACATAAGAATTTTTATCTATGTTTAAAAAAAATTCTCTAAGTTTTCTTAGTCTTGGATACAATTTTAAAGAAATGACCTCTAAATCATTTTTCATTTTTGAAAGCGTTTTGAAATTAATATTTTTTGATTTAATTTTAAAAAATTGTGGTTTTGAATAATTTCTGACTTGAGCATATATATTTTTTGTAGAACAACCAAAATTAGGTTTAATCAATAAAGTAAAAATTTTAAGGTTCTTTTTGATTTTTTTTATTTTATTTTTATAAGCTAATACAAGATTCTTTTGATCAATCCCCAAAATAACATCTGAACCAATTTTTGAACATAAATTTCGTTCCTCCTTCATTGTCATTGCGATTATATTTTTTTTAATCAAATAATTTATTAATGAAGCTGCATTCATTGACCCCCCTCCCAACCCTGCTTCTTGGGGTATATTTTTGTTAATTGAAATAAGATATTTTTGATTTTTTAGTTTTTTTGTTTCGTCTAAAATTTTAAATAAATTACTGATAGTATTTTTTTTTGGAATTTTATTAGAAAAATTTCCAGTAAATTTTATTATATGGTTTTTTTTATTTGTTTTTTTTATATAAATATCGTCATGTAAGTCCAAAAAACCAACTAGAGTCTCTAGGTTATGAAGTTTAGATTTTTTTTTTCCGATAACATTGAGAGATAAATTAATTTTTGCATGTGATTTAATTTTTTCAAATTTCATTAATTATGATTTTTCTAAACCTTCTAATAATTTCGATTTTACTTTAGATTTCATTTCATCTTCTGTCTCCTCAAGCCCTAAAACTGCTTGCCAATAATATTTTGCTTGTAATTTTTTGTCTAATTTCCAAAGGACATCACCATAATGATCATTAACAATTGGATCGTCTGGCATAAGTTGCAATGCTTTTTTAAGATATTTTTCAGCATTAATATAATCACCAATTAAATAAAATCCCCACCCAACAGAGTCGGTGATATATGGATCGTTTTCTTTTTGTTTATATGCTTTTTGAATCATATCTATAGCTTCATCTATTTTATAATTTCTTTCTAACCAGCTATAAGCTAGATAATTTAATGTATATGGTTCATTAGGATACATTTTTAAACTTTCAATTAAATCTCTATCAGCCATCTCGTAATTTCCTGTTCGTTCATAACTACTCCCCCTTCTATATAAAATTCTTGAGATTGCATATGAGCTTTGATCAACATTTTTGAGTAACTCTGTGTAATATTCGATTGCAATTTCATACTTTTCAAAACCTTTATTGATATTCGCATAGTCATAAAGTATTTTGTCAGTTGGTTTTTTTATAGAATAAAAATTTTTATTAATATAGTTGATAGCTTCTTCATCACTATTTTCTTCAGATAATATTCTTCCTATCTTTTTTGTTTTATACCAAAAATATAATTTATCTTTTTTTTTAAATTTTTCTAAAATTTTAGTTGCCTGGTAACTGTTATTATTTAAGTAATAATTTTCAGCAAGAAGAGACTGATTAAAATAAAACTTAGGATTTAAGTATTCTGATATTCTTAAATAAAAATTAGACTGATCATAAATATTTTGTGTAGAAAATAAATTAGATATTAAATAAAAAATTTCAGCTAAAATATCATTTTCATTGTAGCATGAAAAATGCGATTCAAATTTTTTGTATTCATCATTATCGATCCAATCTTTAATTTGATGTAATAATATACTGTCACCAATAGGCTCAATAGTTTTAGAAACTTCAATAACTTTTTTAATATCATCATTTTCAATTAAGTTTGCAAAATAAAAGAACATGTATCGAGAATAATCACCATCAGAACTATTTAATAATTTTCCAAAATATGAGCTGGTATTTGGAGAATTCAAATAACAATTTTGAAAAGCTGAAGAAATTAAACTCAATGTTCCATATTTGTTATCCTCAACAGTTTTTTTTTTTAAAAATAGATAATTAAAATCTTTCAAAATTTTGAAAATTACATATTCATAAGTTCCATCATCTTTATTAAACTGAAATTCTTTAAATCTTTTATTGGCTTGCTTAAAATCTTTTTTCTTTAAACTGTCAATTAACAAAAGTAAGTTAAGCTCGAAAGTATTTGAATTGATATCATTTTTTGAGATTTTTATTTGATCTATCCCTTTTTTAACTTGTCCATTCAAAACTAGAGAAAAAACATACTTTTTCAAAAAATTATCATGTTTCTGAATTAGAAATTTGGATGAATTGAAATAATCAAGTGCCTGCTCATTGTTTTGATTACCCGATGAAACTAAAGCAGAAAAATAATTAGATAAGTACTTCTGGTTGAATTTATTATTCGCAGCGGCGCTTGAATATGTGCTGGTTTGAAGCAACAAAAATGATAAAATTATAAAGAAAAATTTCATACGTAAATTTATGACTTTAATTCAGAAAAATCAAAATGACATTTTAAACCTTGAAAAGCTTAACACAAATGAAATTGAATATATTTTTAACGAGAAGCCAATTAATAGATTAAAAACTAAACCACAGCTAGAAGATAAAATTAAACTTCTTGCTAAATTGAGAAGTGAAATTGAAAATATAGATAACTGTGAATTGAAAAAAAATGCTAACCAACTTGTATTTTCTGATGGAAATAGTCAAAGCAAAATAATGATTATAGGTGAAGGACCGGGACAAAAAGAAGATGAACAAGGGAAACCTTTTGTCGGAGATGCAGGAATATTATTAAACAAAATGCTAGAGGCAATTCGGATAAAAAGGAACAATATTTATATAACTAATGTTGTAAATTATAGACCACCAAATAATAGAAAACCTGAGCCATCAGAAATAAATAGATACTCAAATTACCTTAGGCAACATATCACAATAATTGATCCTAAAATTTTAATTCTAATGGGTAGTACAGCAATGGAGTCGCTTTTTGGTTCCAAAATAAAAATTTCAAAAGAAAGAGGCGTTTGGAAAGAATTAATTATTCATAACAAAACGTATTTAACAATGATTACATTTCATCCTGCCTACTTATTAAGACAAGCTGATCAAAAAAAATATTCTTGGACTGATTTAAAATTAATTAGGAAAAAAATAGATGAATTAAAAATATCTGTTTAAATCTAAAATGATAGAAATTCATAAAAAATATATTAGTTGGTGGAAAGAGAAACTTAATATTTCGAATTATGGATTATTGTGGATCACATTCATTAAAGGATTAATAATCGGAATATTTTTATATCATTTTTTTATAGCTCAATGAAAAAAATTGTTGCTGGTGTTGATGAAGTTGGTAGAGGTAGTTTGATTGGACCAGTTTATGCGGCAGCAGTTATATTTAATCCTAAAATAAATAAAAAAGAAATTAAAGACTCCAAAAAATTAAAAAAAATTGAGAGAGAAAAATTATCGAAGTATATAAAAAAAAATTCTATTTGGGCTATTGGATCAGCGTCAATTAGAGAAATAGAAACACTCAATATAGTAAATGCAAGTCTATTAGCTATGAAGAGAGCAATAAAAAAACTAAAAGTTAGACCAAATTTAGTACTTGTTGATGGAAATAAATCGCCAGATTTGAATAATTACATTACAAAAACTATAATCAAAGGAGATCAAAAAATAAAAGAGATATCTGCAGCATCAATTGTTGCAAAAGTATCGAGAGATAAAATGATACTCAAAATGTCAGAAAGTTTCAAAAAATACAAATGGGAAGTAAATGCAGGTTATGGAACCAAAGATCATATCAACGCAATAAGAAAATATGGGATAACTAGGTTTCATCGCAAAACATTCAATCCAATACACAACATATTGAGTCTTAAAAGAAAATAACAACAAGTAGACTCAAAATAATTCAATCACAGGTTGACGCAGACTCTTCTCTGGAGTCTAATTAATAATTTAAAAATGAGTGTTAAAAATTTAAAAAATAAAATTATTAACGGAGATAGTTTAAAGGAATTGAAAAAAATTCCTGACGAAACTTTTGATCTTATATTCGCTGACCCTCCGTATAACCTTCAATTAAAAAAAGAATTAAGTAGACCAGATAGATCTAAAGTAGATGCTGTTGATGATAAATGGGATCAATTTAAAAGTTTTAAAAGCTATGATGAATTTACTTTTAGGTGGCTAAAAGAATGTAAAAGAATTTTAAAAAAAAATGGAACAATTTGGGTTATAGGTAGCTACCACAATATATTTAGAGTAGGCACTGCAATCCAAAATATGGGTTTTTGGATACTAAATGATGTAATTTGGAATAAAAATAATCCAATGCCAAATTTTAGAGGTACGAGGTTTACCAACGCCCATGAAACCCTTATTTGGGCCTCAAAGAATGAAGGATCCAAGTATACATTTAATTATCAATCATTAAAATGTTTAAATGATGACCTGCAGATGAGGTCTACATGGAATCTTCCAATCTGTAACGGAAAAGAAAGATTAAAAAAAAATGGAAAAAAAGTTCACTCCACACAAAAGCCAGAATCTTTAATTCATAGAATAATATTAGCTTCATCGAACAAAAATGATTTCATTTTGGATCCATTTTTAGGATCTGGTACCACAGCTGTTGTTTCAAAAAAATTAGGACGAAATTATTTTGGAATTGAAAAAGAAAAATATTATTTCGATGAAACGAAGAAAAGATTAGAGAATACAGATATCATAAAAGATGAATATCTAGATACTCTACAAAATAACAGAACTAAACCAAGAATTCCTTTTGGATCATTAGTTGAAATGGGTCTGATTAAACCTGGAACAGAAATTTATGACCAAAAGAAAAAAGTGAATGCAAAAATTATGGTTGATGGAAGCATAAGATATCAACAATCAGAGGGATCAATCCATAAAGTTGCAGCACAAATTATTGGTGCAGAAAGTTGTAATGGATGGACATTTTGGCATTATAAATCTGGAAATTCTTTAAAGCCAATTGATGATTTGCGACAAAGACTAAGACCTACAAATTAAGTTCTATAAATTTTACCCAAATAATTTTCAAGAAATGTTTTATTTTTTGATAGAAACTTCAATATGTTATTTCTAATAAAGACACTTATAGGATTTGATAAATGGAATGTAAAATTGTTAAATTTTGATTTGTCATTTATAGAGGAAATATTTTCAATTCTTTTTTGATAGTATTCATTTGAACCACTTAAAATACTTTTTAATATATCGTTTGCGGTTTCAATACTTTGGGACGCCCCTTGAGCAAATGATGGAGGGAAAGTGAATAGAGAGTCACCTAATAAAAATATATTTTTTTTATTTAAATTTGGGAAGTTCGTGCTTACGTAAACAGGGAAAGATTTTAATTCTCTTAAATTTTCAAAGCTTATTTGTGATGTTTTTTGCAAACTTGATCTTAGGGACCCTAAAAACTTATCCGATTTGAATAAACCATAATTTCCTAGTTCATCTGATGATAATTTTTTTTTTATGATAGCTACAAAATTATATTCATTATTTTGATTAACTGGATAGATTACATAGTGGCAATTTGATCCCATATATATAGATATATCAGCACCATAATCACCTATTAATTTACCTCGAAGAGCAACATTAAAGTTATATTTTGGATTTGTAATTTCATTCAATATTAATGACTTCGTTTTTGAAAAAATACCATCAGCAATTATCAAATAATCAAATTCCTCATGTGTGTTTTCATTCAAGGTAATTCTGAAGTTATTCACATTTTCTATTTTTGTTATATTCGAATTAAATTTAATCTGATTTTTAGGAACATTCTTAAATAAAAATTCTAATAGTATTGATCTTTTTAAAGTTGTGTATCGATTAAATGGATCATTGAATTGCTTAAGGTCTATATCACAAATTTTTTTAGAGTTATTTGCTTGCATGAAATTCACTTTTGATGGAAAGCTTACTTCAGATGCAGGTAGATTTTTAAAACCTATGTTATTTAACAACTTAATACTATTTACTGATAATTGAATTCCATAACCTTCTCGGAAATTAAAGTTATCTTTTTTTTCAAATATTTTATACTCAAAATTTTTTTGACTATTTAAAATATTTGCAAAAAATAATCCCGATATTCCTCCACCAACAATTGCAATTTTTTTCATTAATTTATCTAATTGTATTAAGTATTTTCTTTGTAAATGAGGGCAAAGTCAAATTACTTAAATCTTTAACATCTACAAAAAAACCATTTCTCTTTTCTGGCAATTTATTTTTCATCGTAATTGCAATCCTCATATCCATATTTGACATTTTAATATTAATCCTTTTTCCAATGTGATTTTTAAATTTAATCTTAGGTATCTCATTCATTGGAAATATAGGCATATCTTTTAAAAAATTAAATTTTCTGTTTTTTAAAAGATAATAAGTGTTCTTCTTATTTTGAAAAATATTTGCCTCAAAAAATTTTTGTTTGTTTAATTTATTTATTTTAACAATTTCAAAGTCATTTTTTTTAAAAGATTTACAATTTCTTGAAATTGGACATTGATCACAATATGGTTTAGTTGGTTTGCAAATTAATGCCCCTATTTCCATGACAGCTTGAGCATAATCACTAGCTCTATTTGTCTCCCCGAAAAAAGATTTTTTTTTATTTAAATTTTCTTTAGAAATTTCTTTTTCTTTTTTTAAATAAAATACTCTTTTCAAAACTCTTTCAACATTTCCATCTAATGGAATTACTTTATTGTTGAATGCAATTGCCATAATTGCTTTTGAAGTATAATCTCCTACCCCAGGTAATGATTTTAAACCTTCCTCATTATTTGGAAGCTTTCCCTTAAATTTATTTAGAATTAGTTTTGCTGACTTTTTTAGATTTCTTGCTCTTGAATAGTATCCCAATCCCTCCCAATATTTTATTAATTTGACATCACTAACCCTTGATAAACTTTTTAAATCTGGGATTTTCGAGGTAAACTTTTCAAAATATGGAATTACTGTCTTAACTTGAGTTTGTTGTAACATAAATTCACTTACCAAAGTGAAATATTCTTTTTGGCTTTTAGATACTTTTTTTCGCCAAGGAAGATTTCGTTTATTATTGTCGTACCATTTTAAAATTTTATTTGGTATGTTTCGACTTGTCATATGAATTTTAAATATAATACTAAGCAGAGAAATAAATCTGTTCAAGGACTAAGATCTTTTAAAGATACTTTGCCCCAAGAAGCAAAAAGAATATTAAATAAAAAAGGCCAAATTTATTCAAATACCCTTGATAATTGGAAATTTCTTGTTGGAAAAGAATTATTTAATGTTTGCTATCCGATATCTTATAAAAATTCGAAATTAAATGGAAGCTATTTAAGCATAATGGTTAAAAGAGGAAATGAAGTTGACCTTGAATATTCTAAGAAAGAAATTTTAAGAAAAATAAATATTTTTTTTGGTTATAATGTGGTCGATAATATAAGGTTAAAGACCTTTGAAGGAGAATTCAAAAAAACTAAAAATAATAAAATTAATAATGCGACAAAAAGCAAAAATATTAAGAAGATTACAGATATTAAGAATGATAAAATTAAGCAATCTTTATTAGAGTTAAATAAAATATTTAAAACAAGATGAGCAAAATATTAATAAAAACGTTTATAATATCATTTTTTTTTATTAGTTTTAATGCAACAGCAGAAATTAAACACATTAAAGAAGGCAATGTTGATGCAAAAGTAAAACTTGTTGTATTCGAGTCTTTGACGTGTAGTCATTGTGGAGATTTTCATAAAAATATTTATCCAAAACTAAAAACTGATTTTATAGATAAAAATTTAATTTTGATTGAATATAGAAATTTTCCTCTTGATATTGCAGCATTTAATGCTGCAAAAATAGCTCATTGTAGGAATGATGGAAAATCAGAAATACTTCATCACTTATACAAAAATCAAAGTAGCTGGGTAAGAGGAAGTACAATTGAGGATCTCAATAAAAATTTAAAAACAGTAGTTGAAGAATCTGGTTTTAAATTAGATTTTGATAATTGTATTGCCAACTCAAAAATTGAAGATTTTATTTTAGAAGACCGAATCGATGGGGCAAAAAACTTCAAAATAGAGGCAACTCCAACACTTATAATCAACGGTGAAAAGTTCGAAAATCCGAAAAACTATAAAAAATTAAAAAAATATATTGAAAAACTGATATAACTCATTGAATGGAGTTTAAAAAAATCCAATTAAATGGCTTTAAGTCATTTGCAGAGAAAACAAATTTTCTTATTGAAAAAGGACTCACCGGTATTGTCGGGCCTAACGGTTGTGGCAAATCAAATATTGTCGAATCTCTTAGATGGTGCATGGGTGAAACCTCGGCAAAAAGTATGCGAGGTTCGGGAATGGAAGATGTCATATTTTCAGGTACATCAAATAAACCATCAAAAAATATTGCTGAAGTAGTTTTAAGTTTAAATAATGAAAATAAAGATGGCCCGCATCAATATAACGAATTGGAGGAAATAGAAATTCGGAGAAAAATTGAAAAAGATAAAGGGTCTAAGTTTTACATAAACAATAAAGAAGTTAGGGCAAAGGATGCGCAAATGTTTTTTGCAGATCTATCTACTGGAGCTCATTCACCATCATTAATAAGTCAAGGAAGAATAGGAGCATTAGTTACTGCAAAACCATCTGACAGAAGAGCAATACTTGAAGAAGCTGCTGGAATCGCAGGACTTCACGTAAGGAGACATGAGGCAGAAATCAGATTAGGAGCAGCAGAAAACAATCTAAAGAGAGCAGATGAACTTAGACGACAGCAAGAAAAACAATTGGCAAGTTTAGAAAAACAAGCTGAAGAAGCAGCAAAATATAAATTAATTTCTGAAGAAATAAAAAAAGTAGAGGCTGGTCTATATTATTTAAGACTTATAGATATTGATAAAGAAATTAGTTTAGAAAATGAAGTAAATACTGAAGCAGACACAAAAGTAGAGGAATTTAATAAACAAATTAATGAGTTAGAAACTAAAATTAAAAACGAACTTGAAAGAGTAGAGCCAATTAGACAGAAGAATATTGAGAATTTATCTAAGATACAAAGATTAAATCTTGAGCTTAAAGCTTTAGATGAAGAGAGTACTAGGATAAACGAAGAAATAGATACAATAAAAAATTCCATTAAAGTTATAGACGAAGATATAGATAGAGAAAAAAGTATTGTGATTGACGCTAATTCAAATGAAAAAAGACTTAAAGAGGAAAGAAATACTTTAATTGAAACAGATTCAAAGTACTATGAGACCGAAAAGTTATCAAATCAAGACTTAGAAAGCTCTAAATCAAATTTAAAAAACGAACAAGATAGAATGGATGTATTACTTGAGAGCTTTAGTACGGAATCTTTGCAAAAAAATAATGAAATTATCAATAATATAAAAAACCAAATCGAAGAAGTTAAAAAATTAATTTCTGAAAATAAAAATCACCAGACATTAAAAATTTTAGACGAGTGCATAATGAACTTATCTTATTTAACTATGAAAGTTAAAGATTTTGAAAGTGATAATACTATTTTAACTTTAACTTCTAAAAGTGATCAAATAAAGAAATTGCAAGATGAGTACGCAGAAACTTATAGTAAAAACCAAAATATAAAAAGAGAATCTGTAAAAAGAAAAGAGAGGATAAATATTATTGATCAGGAATTTGAAAGTTGGCAAAATCTATTGACCAATTCTGAAAAAATGGTTAACGAATTAAACACTAGAAAAAATAAGTTAGAAGAAAAATTAAATTTGCTAGAAAAACAACCTCAATCTCAAGCAGAAAAAAAAGGAAAGATCTCTGAAAATTTAAGAATTTCAGAAAATGAAAAAAATGAAAATGAAGTTTTAGTTGAAAAAATAGATAATAGTATTGCAGGAATAAGAATCGAGCTAAATAATACAAAAGAAAGTTCAATTGAAATCAGAGAAAAAAAAGCAAGCTCTGGAGCTACCATTGAAGGTTTAAATAAAAGAAGAAATGATCTTTTGGAAAGAGTAATGACAGAGCTAAATTTAGAAGAAAGTAAAATACTTGATTATTCAAATCTTGAAAAAAGTGATGAATTTCCAGATTTAGTTACTCAAGAGGAGCTACTAGATGAAAAAAAAAGAGAAAGAGAAAAGCTTGGTTCTGTTAATTTAAGAGCTGACGATGAGACTGAAAAATATAAAATTGAAATAAAAAAAATGGAACAAGACAGACAGGATCTTGTTACAGCAATATTAAAACTTAAAGAGAGTATCACGGAACTGAACCAAAAAGGTCGGGAAAGGCTTTTAGATGCTTTTGAAAGAGTAAATAGAAAGTTTAATGAAGTTTATACAAAGTTATTTAATGGAGGTAGTGCTAAATTAGAATTAGTAGACTCGGATGATCCTCTAGATGCTGGTTTAGAAATGTTAGTAAGTCCTCCTGGAAAAAGACTTCAATCGATTACTCTACTTTCAGGTGGTGAACAGGCTTTAACTGCATTATCTCTTATATTTGCAGTATTTTTAACCAATCCTTCACCTATCTGTGTATTAGATGAGGTAGATGCACCACTTGATGATGCAAACGTTACTAGATTTTGCAATCTTTTAAACGAGTTAACAAAAATTACTTCTACAAGATTCATAATAGTGACCCACCATGCATTAACTATGTCAAAAATGGATAGATTATATGGGGTTACAATGCCTGAGAAAGGGATAAGTCAACTAGTTGCTGTTGACCTTCAAAAAGCTGAAGGCATGGTAGCTTAGGCTAATGGTGAAGGAAGATTTCAAAACTCGCCTTAAAAGTGCAAAAAATAGAGCAAAGTCTAAATATTTAGAAAATAAAGAGCCAAAGACGTCAGGAATGGGCCACGCCTTTAAGATGAGTACAGAATTAGTTGCTGCAGTAGCTGTTGGGACAATTATTGGGTTTATTTTAGACAATTGGTTTGGTACTAAGCCCTGGTTAATTTTAATATTTTTTTTTGTAGGAGTAATTGCAGGTATCATGAATGTGATTAAGTCAGCAAAAAAAATGCAAAAAAAATAAGAGTAAACAATGGCATCAAATCCAATGTACCAATTCAATGTTTATAGGATTGGACCGGAAATAAAATTAGGCTCTGTTGATATTTCTTTCACCAATGCAAGTTTATTTATGGTTATAAGCTCATTAGCTATTTTGATAATTTTTAATTTAGGTGCTAAGAAAAAAACTTTAATACCTGACAAATTACAACTGTTGTCAGAACTCAGTTATACCTTTGTGGCCAAAATGATAAGTGATACAGCTGGATCAAAAGCAAAACCGTACTTTTCTTTTATTTTCTCACTATTTATGTTTGTTCTATTTTGTAACATGTTCGGAATGATACCTTATGCGTTTACAGTCACAAGTCATATTATAGTTACATTTGTGTTAGCAGCTTTTATCTTTATTGGAGTTACAATTATTGGATTTATGAAACATGGTTTAGGATATTTAAAATTATTTGTTCCAAGTGGAGTTCCAATGGTATTGCTACCGTTAATAGTTGTTATTGAGATTATCTCGTATTTAAGTCGGCCGATTAGCTTATCTGTAAGACTATTTGCAAATATGATGGCTGGTCATACGATGATGAAGGTATTTGGCGGTTTTGTTATTAGCTTAGGAATCGTTGGTGGATGGCTTCCACTAAGTTTTTCGGTTGCACTTACAGGTTTGGAGATATTAGTTGCTTTTCTTCAAGCATATGTTTTTGCAATTTTAACATGCATTTATTTGAATGATGCATTAAATTTACACCATTAATAAAAAAAGGAGGAAGAATGGAATTAGAAGCAGCAAAAATGATAGGAGCAGGTTTAGCAGCTATTGCACTAGCAGGTGCAGGAGTTGGTATTGGAATTATCTTTGGTAATTACTTATCTGGTGCTATGAGAAATCCGTCTGCAGCTCAAAAACAATTCCCTAATTTATTATTAGGATTTGCTTTAGCTGAAGCTACAGGATTATTTGGACTTGTAGTTGCGTTGATTATTTTATTTGCATTTTAGTTAATGTTAAAAAAAATAATTATTTTAGTATTCGTCACATGCTTTGCATGTTTTAATACAATATTTGCTGCTGAAAGTGGTGGTATGCCTCAACTCAATCCAGAGTTTTGGATATCTCAAATATTCTGGCTTATCATCACATTCGGAATACTTTTTATTGTTCTAACTAAAGTTATATTGCCTAAAATTAGTGACAACTTAGAGACACGAAAATCACAAATACTTGAAAATATTGAAACAGCGGATAAACAAAAAGAAGAAAGTCAAAAAAAAATTGATGAATATGAAAAGATTATTTTAGAAAGTAAAATTAAGGCCAAGAATTATTTTAATGATGCTAGAGAGAAAATATTAGAGGATATTAACAAAAAAAGAGCTGCATTAGAAAAAGATATTAATGAAGAAATAAGTTCTACAGAAAATGAGCTTTCTGAATTTAAGAAAAGCTCTGGAGAGAAGGTTACTAAAATAGCAGCTGAAACATCAGCAGAGTTAATAAAAGAACTAATTGGTGAAGGTGTGAATAGTAGTAGCATTGCTGCAATAGTAGAGGATCAAGCAAAGATAAATAAAGAGAGAAAAGATGTCATTTGATGCAACATTTTGGGTAGCTATTTCGTTTTTTATATTTGTTGGCCTGTTGGTTTATTTTAAAATTCCACAAAATATCAATAACCTCCTAACTAAAATGATAGGAGATATAAAAAAAGAAATTGATGAAAGTGAAAAATTAAGAGTTGAATCAAAAAAACTCTTAGATGAAGCTCAGGCCAAACTCAACTCTGTCGAAGCAGAGTCTAAAAAAATACTCGATCAGGCTAAAACTGATTCTGAGCAACTTGTAATAAGTATGAATGAAAAATTTCACAAAAGTTCTGAATTAAAGAAAAATTTAACTCAAACTAAAATAAGTCAGATGAAAGAGGCGGCTATTAAAGAAATCAAAGATAGATCAATTAAAATAGCACTGGAGTCTGTCAAAAAAATTATAACTACAACAGTAGATAAGTCAAAATTGGATAATCTATTTGAAAAAAATCTTGAAGAAGCAAAGTCTGAATTAAAAAAAATTAATTCATAACTTAATTACGTTACATTTACTCAAAATAATATAAAATCTGTATTATGAATTCGATAGTAATTGGATCAGGTTTTGGAGGTATGGCCGCAGCCTTGAGATTAAAAGCTAAGGGTCATGATGTGACTCTAATTGAAAAACATAAAGATTTAGGTGGAAGAGCAAGAGTTTTTAAAAAAAATGGATTTACATTTGACGGTGGTCCAACTGTCATCACAGCACCTTATTTGATTGATGAGTTATTTGAGCTTTTTAACAAAAACTCAAAAGATTATTTAGAAATTAAATCTCTCAAAACCTGGTATCAATTTATTTTTGAGGATGGTTTTAAATTCAACTATTCAGGTAACGAACAAGAGATGATTGATCAAATAAAAAAGGTCAATGAAAAAGATGCTGAGGGTTATAAAAATTTAGTTAATTTTACAAAAAAAATTTTCGATAAAGGATTTACTGAATTATCAGACGTGCCGTTTGATAAACCTTCTTTCATGATTAAGCAGATACCTTCTTTATTTAGTTTAAAAAGTTATAAATCTGTTTATGGTTTAGTATCTTCTTATGTCAAAAATGAAAAGTTAAGAAGATTACTTAGTATGCATCCTTTATTGGTTGGTGGAAATCCATTTACAACAACTTCAATATATGGATTAATTTTATATTTAGAAAAAAAATGGGGAATTTATTATTCAATGGGGGGTACTGGTCAAATAATAAATGGTATGGAAAAACTAATGAATGAAGAAAATATAAAAATATTAAAAGGTTGTGAAGTAAATAAAATCTTATCAAATAAAAATAAAATAACTGGCGTTGAACTAAGCAATGGGGATAAAATAGAGACAGATAATGTCATTTGCAATGCTGATCCACCTGCAGTTTACTCAAAATTAGCAAACACAAATAGTAGTAATTCTATTTTTAATTGGAAAATGAAAAGAATGGAATATTCGATGGGATTATTTGTTTATTATTTTGGTACAAAAAAAATCTATAGTGAGGTTGAGCATCACACAATTAAATTTGGAGATAAATATAAAGAACACTTAGATGATATATTTAACAATAAAAAGTTAAATGATGACATAAGCTATTATTTACATCGTCCAACTGCTACTGATAAATCTATGGCGCCAGAAAACCATGATTGTTTTTATGTTTTAGTGCCAGTTCCTAATAATCAATCTGGCATAGATTGGTCTATTGAGGGAGAAAAAATGAAAAAATTAGTTATAAAAAAAATGGAAGAAAGTTTACTGCCTAATCTAAGCGAAAATATTGTTGAGGATTTTTATTTAACTCCAGATTATTTTGAAAAAGAATTAAATACAAAATATGGCTCAGGTTTTTCCATTCAACCAAAATTTACCCAATCAGCATATTTTAGATTTCATAATAAATCGGAGATTTTTAATGGTTTGTATTTTGTTGGAGCAGGCACCCATCCTGGAGCAGGTGTACCAGGAGTACTTTCTTCAGCAAAAGTCTTAGACAAAATTTTGTAATGGAGAAAAAGAATTTTCTTTCAATATACGCAAAATCTTTTAACTGGGCTGGTTTTTTTCTTCCGAAAGAAACTTATTTGAAATGTTCTAATTTATACGACTTTTGCAGAACTTTAGATAATTTAGCTGATGATAAAGGTAAAACTGATAGCAAATTAAGAAGATTTTTAAACTTCAAAAATAATTTTAATAGTCAAGAATTTCGGAATCCCATAATTAAAAATATGTGGTTGTTAATTAACGAATATAATATTTCTACAAAAATCGTAGATGATTTATTCGACGGTGTAGAATCTGATATACAAAATGTTGTAAAATTAAATTCAAAAAAAGAATTGTTAATTTATTCTTACAGAGTTGCAGGGACTGTTGGATTAATGATGGCAAAAATTTTAAATGTCACTAATTCTAATTCCCTTAAATCAGCAATTGACTTGGGTATAGCGATGCAACTTACAAATATTTCAAGAGATGTGGTAGAGGATTCTAAAAATAAAAGATTTTATATAAAACATGATTTTGAAACTATAATTGAAACATTGACTACTGCAGATTTATTTTACGAAAGTAGCTTTTCATCAATAAAAGATATTCCATTAACTCTTAGATTTTCAATTTTAGTTGCAAGAAGAGTTTATAGACAAATTGGAAGAAATATTATCAAAAAACAAACAATTCAAAATTACAATAAATCTGGTAAAATTTTTGTTACTAAAAGTGGTAAGATATTACAAACGATATTATCTATATTTGACCTAGTAAAACTATCATTGATTAAAAAACATAATCACCTTAGAGATAAAGAACACGAATTAATTAGTGAAGAAATAAATTTAAATGAAAGATTTTGATTTTGTTATAATTGGTGGGGGTTGTGCAGGATTATCTTTGGCATATGAATTAGAGATCAACAATAAGTTAAAAAATAAAACGTTAGCTATTATTGAACCAAGAGATGAATATAAAAAAGATAAAACTTGGTCTTTTTGGAAGACATTCCCACATAATTTTGAAGATTGTGTGAAAAAAAATTGGAAACATTTTTCCATAAATGTACCAAAAAAGACTAGGCATCTAGAGTGTAATAATTATCCATATCAAAGTATTGATAGCGGGCTATTTTATGAGAAGATAAATAATAGATTAAAAAAGAATAAAAATATTTCATTTCACAAAAATGATCAAAATATAAATATTAATAACTCAATAGTATTTAATAGTGTTCCAAATTTGAACAATCAAAACAATGGTCTATGGCAGCATTTTTGTGGGGTAGAAATAGAGACAAACAAGGAATTTTTTGATGAAGAAATGATGAATCTAATGGATTTTGATTGCGAACAGGGAGGAAGTGTTCATTTTTTTTATACACTTCCATATTCAAAAAAGACTGCATTAGTTGAAACAACTTGGTTATCAGAAATGAATGATGATTCCCAAAAAGATTATGATCGGCAAATTAAAGAATACATAGAGAGTAATCTGAAAATAAAAGATTATAAGATTACATACAAAGAAGTGGGTGCAATACCTCTTTTTTACCCAATAATTGATCAAGTAAAAAATAAAATTAATATTGGAACAGCTGGTGGTATGACAAGGTTAAGTACTGGTTATACTTTTCTAAATATTCAAGAACAAAGTAAATATATAAGAGAAAATATCGAAAATATTAGTAAATTGAAAACTTTTCAAATTAAAAAGAAATATCAATTTCTTGATAATATTTTTTTAAAAGTTCTGAAAAACAATCCAAGTGAAATGCCTAGTATTTTTTTTAGAATGTTTAATAATAAATCAAATACAGTCATTAAATTTTTATCAAATAGAAGCAACTTTTTTGAGGATTTATCTGTAATATTAAAAATGCCTAAATGGATTTTTATTAAAGCACTTTTTTAAATTAAATGATTAGAATTAATTTTTACCACTCTTTAATTTTTTTTAATTTATGTATACTTTTATCTGGAATAAAATATCTGAGAGAAGGTAGTTTCTTACTAATTTCGTTGTTTTTAATTTTAACAATTGGAATATCTCATGGTTCTTTGGACCATATTAAAGGTAAAAGACTTATTAAATATTTTGGATATAAATCAATGAGTATTTTTTATTTGAGTTATTTACTTATTGGTTCAGTTATAATATTGATTTGGTTAATATTTCCAAAATCATTACTTTTCTTATTTTTAATTATCGCTGCTTATCATTTTGGAAAAGAGGACTCTGAATTTATTAATCAAAAAAAAAACTTTGAATTAATTTATTTTTTAAAAGGGTCGTTAATAATTACCTCACCTTTATTTTTCCACAAAGAAGAGACACTTGCTATATTCGAGACATTAAATTTTTATATTTCAAGTAATTTAATAATATCTAACGAGATATTATTCATACTTATCTTACTATCTTTAATTTCTGGGATCATTTTATCATTAAACAAAAGTATAGAAGCAAAATCATTATTATTAATGGATTGTTTATCTATACTAATCCTAAATTATTTTCTTAATCCAATAATTGCTTTTACGATTTACTTTTGTTTTTTACATTCTATAAGGCACACTATTTCTTTGATTAGAGAATTAAATAAAAATTTGATAAAAGGTTTACCGATATTTATTAAAAAAGCCCTCCCACTAACAATTTTGACAATTTTTGGATATGTTATTTCAATATCAATTCTGAGTAATTATAACGAATTTAATGAAACTATTTATCGAGTAATTTTTATTGGATTGGCCTCGTTAACTTTTCCACATATATTGCTCGAATATTTAATTGAAAAAAATGAGCAATAAAAATATTAATTTAATTGGGTGGATTTTATTCATTATTTCTGCTTTGGGTTTTGTTATATCAAGTGTAGGAAGTTTTTGGGCCATGTTTGGCAGTCTTTTTTTTCTAATTGCATGTATTGTTTTTTTAATCCCATTTTTTCGAAAGGATGAAAGTGAAAAATAATCATCTTAAAATACTTTTAGCATCTCCCAGAGGTTTTTGTGCGGGTGTTGATAGAGCAATTGAAATTGTAAAGAAAAGTATAGAAAAATATGGTGCCCCTGTATATGTAAGGCATGAAATTGTTCATAACAAACATGTAGTAGATGGCTTAAAAAAAATTGGTGCAATATTTGTTGAGGAGATTGTTGAAATTGAAGATAAAACAAGACCTGTTATCTTTTCAGCTCATGGTGTCCCAAAATCTGTTCCTAAGGAAGCAGAAAGTTTAAACATGATATTTGTTGATGCAACATGCCCTCTGGTTTCTAAAGTTCATAGAGAAGCTGAAAATTTAAATAGAAAAGATATTCAAGTT
>CACICF010000007.1 GCA_902584995.1 uncultured Pelagibacteraceae bacterium | reverse complement strand
GCAGAAAAAGGTAATTTAAAGTTTTATGTTGGAAGTTCACGATATGGGTTTGTTTATTTGCTAGCTTTTTGGATCGTATTTCTTTACAAACCAACGTCTAAATTTTTTTATACTATAAAATTCTCAACTATTTTATTAATTTTAGCAGGTATATTTGTAACATATTCAAGAACTACAATTGTTGCTTTCCTATTTAGTTTTGCAATATATTATTTTGGAAATTTTTTTTTATTAAAAAAAAAATTTATATCTAAATTAATTTTAATAATTTTTATTCCAATAGTTTTTATACTGTTATACAGTTATTTAGATAAATTATTTCCAAATACATCTTTATATTTCTCAAAAACACTCTTTACATATTTCTCTTTGGATGGATTAAATTTATTAATTGAAAGATTCACCAATTATAATACATCCGAGGGTTTTAGAGTTTACCTTCTTGGAAAAATTTTAAATTTTGTCTCATTCAACCCATTTACTGGATCAGGATTTTTAGGATGTTGGATTATGTTTGATGATTTAAAATGTTCAGCACATAATCAATATGGTGATGTATTATTTCGAACTGGGTTTATTGGCTTATTTATTTATTTATATTTATTATATAAAGTTTTCATTCATTTAAAAAATAACCATAGAGACCTTTTCTATGGATATATAGGTATTCTGGTTTATGGTTTTTTTCATGAGACATTTAAAATGTCTCAAGGAGCATTTATTTTGGCTTTTGTTTTAGGAATGATGGTAACTGCAAACAGATATAAAACTATAGGCAAAAATAGGACAAGCAACCTTTAGACTAAAAATTAAAAAGAAATTTCTAAATATTGATAATTATAATGTAAAAGTTTGAAAATTCTCCAATATTTATTCAATTTTTCTACTTGCAGAAACTTCGTCAAAAAAAAATATTATTTGATATTGCTGTAAGTAATTTGGTCATTATAAATAAGTTGTGTTAGAAGATAAGAATAATTTTATAACAAATAATTTTATTTGTTATAAAATTAAAAAATAATTCATGTTTTTAGATAATATCTTAATAACTGGTGGTTGTGGTTTTTTAGGAGTTTCACTTATTAAAAAACTTTTAGCATTACAGTCTAAAAATATAAGATTAATTGACAATTTATCAGTAGGAAAAAAAAAACACTTAAGACAAGTCTGTGAATTTACAGAGATTAACCCAAATAATCTTAAGAGCTCACCCAATGGTTTAGAGTTAATAGTTGGAGATATTAGAGATCAGGAACTGGCAATTAAGGTCGCAAAGGGTATTGATACAATTATTCATTTAGCTGCTAATACAGGTGTTGGTCCATCAATTGAAAAACCACAAGTTGATATGTCAGTAAATATTATTGGAACTTTTAACTACCTGGAAGCTTCTAGAGTGAATAAAATTTCAAAATTTATATTTGCATCTAGTGGTGCACCAATTGGAGAAGTTGAACCTCCTATTCATGAGGAGATACCTCCTCATCCTTTATCTCCATATGGAGCAAGTAAACTAGCAGGTGAGGGTTATTGTTCAGCATACAAAAATACTTTTGGCATTGAAACAGTTGTACTCAGGTTTGGCAACGTCTATGGGCCAGGTTCGATAAATAAATCAAGTGTAGTTGCTAAGTTTATTAGAAAAGCAATAAATGAAGATATATTAGAGATTTACGGAGATGGAATGCAAACACGCGATTTTATATATATAGACGACCTCATTAATGCCATAATTATAGCTGTAGAAAAACATAATATTGGAGGAGAAATTTTTCAAATAGCAAGTAATCAGGAAACAACTATTATTGAAATGACAAATAAATTAATAAATGAATTAAAAAAACAAGGAGTTAAAAATATTAATATAAAAAATATCTCAATAAGAACTGGAGATATGAAAAGAAATTTTTCAGATACATCTAAAGCTAAGGAACGCCTAGGTTGGAATGCTCAAATAAACCTTACTGAAGGACTATCTAAAACTGTTAGTTACTTCTTGAACAAAATAGGAAAAGGAGTTGTTGAATGAAAAAAATTTTTAAAAATAAACGAATTCTTATTACGGGCGCATGTGGAACCGTCGGAAGAGAATTAGTACGACAATTATTATCAGATAAACGTTATGCGCCTAAAGAGGTTATTGGGCTAGATAATAACGAAAATGCAATATTTTTTCTTGATCAGGATTATTTAAATTTTCCAAAAGCTAAATTTTTTGTTGCTGATGCTAGACATTTAGAGGAACTAAAAAGAAAATTTATTGGAGTAAATATTATATTTCATACAGCAGCATT
The DNA here is from genome assembly GCA_902584995.1 of uncultured Pelagibacteraceae bacterium. Classification (GTDB taxonomy): domain Bacteria; phylum Pseudomonadota; class Alphaproteobacteria; order Pelagibacterales; family Pelagibacteraceae; genus Pelagibacter. Next base: position 72,919 of record CACICF010000007.1, on the reverse strand, counting down.
AAAACATGTGGTTTTGTCAGAAAGATCTCCTGAGCAGTCAGTTGAAACAAATATTTTAGGAATTCAAAATGTTATTGCAGCTGCTAATTTAAATAATGTGGAAAAAGTTATATTCACAAGCTCAGACAAAGCTGTAAACCCAACAAATGTCATGGGTACATCAAAGTTAATGGGGGAAAGATTGATAACAGCTGCTAACAGCAATAAGCGAGGGAAGGGTCCTATTTTTGCATCTACACGTTTTGGGAATGTGCTTGGATCAAGTGGCTCTGTTGTTTCAGTATTTCATAATCAAATTATAAAAGGTGGTCCAGTTACTTTAACAAATAAAAATATGACAAGATTTGTTATGAGTATAAAAGATGCCGTTAGACTCGTTATTGATAGTGCGGTGAAAGCAAAGGGTGGTGAAGTTTTCATAACCAAAATGCCTATAATAAAAATTACAGATTTAGCAAAAGCAATGATTGAAATATTAGCTCCAAAATATGGAATCCAAATTGATAAAATAAAAATAAAGGAAATTGGAATTAAACCAGGGGAAAAACTATATGAAGAACTAATGAGTAATGAGGAAGTAAGAAGAACCTTAGAATTAAAGAAATACTTTATCGTTTTGCCAGCTTTTAGAGGAATATATAATAATATTAAATATAACTATAACGATATTATCTCAAAAAAAATAAATAAGGTCTATATTTCAGAAAAAGAAAAACCAATGAGCATCAATGAGATTAAAGTGATGTTGAAAAAGCAAAACCTGTTTGAAAAACCAATTGACTCAATGATAATGAGATACTGGCCTGGTGATAAGGAACAAAAATCTTGAGTCACATATTAATTTTAGGTGGTGATGGATATCTTGGGTGGCCTACCGCAATGTACTTTTCCATCAGAGGCCACGAGGTAACTGTAGTTGATAACTATTTTCGTCGAAATGCTTGTAAAGAAATGGATACGGGAATGCTTTACTCTGTACCGAGTTTGACAGATAGATCAAATACTTGGTACGAGAGAACTGGGAAAGAAATAAAAGTTGTAATTTCAGATTTAAATGACCCTGAGTCCATGAGAAAATTATTTAATGGTAAAGTAAATTATGATTGGTCTAAAGATAAAAAATATACAGGCATCCCAGAGACTGTTGTGCATTATGCTGAACAGCCATCTGCACCTTATTCATTAATAAATTATAAGTGCGCAGATTTTACCCTAATGAACAATTTGAGAGTAACAAATAATTTGATGTGGGCCTTAAGGGATTATGCTCGTGAAACACATGTAATTAAATTAGGGACTATGGGAGAATATGGTACACCAAATATTGATATTGAAGAAGGGTGGATTGAAATAAAGCATAAAAATAGAAAAGATAAATTTTTGTTTCCAAGGCAAGGAAGTTCTATTTATCATACTTCAAAAATCATGGATACAGATTTACTTTGGTTAGGTGTACGTATTTGGAATTTAAGAGTTACTGATTTAATGCAAGGGCCAGTATATGGAATTGAAACGGAAGAGACAAAAATTGATAAAGATTTTCAAACAATTTTTAATTATGATGAAATATTTGGAACTATAATTAATAGATTTATTACTCAAGCAGTTGCTGGATATCCATTGACTGTTTATGGAAAAGGTGGTCAAACTAGAGGTTATTTAAATATTAAAGATACTTTACAATGTGTTTATAAATCTTTTCTCTCACCTGCTAAATCAGGGGAATTAAGAATTTTTAATCAAATAGTAGAAACATTTTCAGTTAACGAACTTGCAAAAAAAATATTAAAAGTTGGAAATGACCGAAATCATAATGTTAAAATCGATCATATAAGCAACCCCAGAAAAGAATCAGAAAGCCATTATTATAACCCTATTTACCAAGGTTTATTAGATATTGGAGTAAAACCAAACTATTTAACAGAAGACGTTATTAACAGCATATTTAAAATTGTTGAAGAACATAGCAAAAAAATAAGAAAAGATGTCATCTATCGCGGCATTAAATGGTGAGAAATTCTGATGGAAGATGATACTGGTCAGATTAAAGTTGCAAATATTATTGAAGACGGGAGATTAGCTGGCCCACAGAAACGTATTATGATGGTAGCATCAGTTCTCAACAAAAAAATTGAGACAAAAATTATTTTCCCAAAAAAAAATTCTGAAGAATTTAAACTTCGTTGTAGTGCATTTGGTGTTAAATATTTACCTTTATCATTAACAACAATGTCAAATAATTTGACATCAATTTTAAAGTATTTAGCTTTATTTCCTTATGAAATTTTAATTCTGTTATTTGCTTTTAAAAAACATCGTTTTGATTTAGTTCATGTTAGCGGAGGATGTTGGCAAATTAAAGGTGTAATAGCAGCTAAACTGGCCAATTTGAAAGTAATTTGGCATTTAAATGATACCAAATCTCCTTTTTTTATAAGAAAGATTTTTTCTTACTTAAGCTCTTGTGCAAATAGTTTTATTTTTGCGTCAGAAAAAACAAAAGAATATTATATTAATCTCATACCATCTAAAACTAAAAATTTTTTAATTCAATCACCAGTCGATACGGATTATTTTGACCCTAATATAAAATACCCTATTGAGGAAATAAAGAAAAAATATTTGTTAGAAAAAAAAACTGTAATTGGAACGATTGGAAATATAAACCGGAACAAAGATCATATAACACTTTTGAAAACTGCTAAAATAATTTCTTCTTACTCAAAAAATATGATTTTTTTAATAGTAGGGCCAGTTTATAAAAGCCAAAAAAAATATTTCATGTCATTGATGGATACGATTAAAAAAGAAGAAATTACCAATATTTATTTTTTAGATGGAAAAGAAGATGTAAGACCATTTTTAAAAATTATGGATATTTATGTTTGTAGTTCGGACAACGAAGCATCTCCATTATCTGTCTGGGAGGCAATGTCTATGGAAAAAGCAGTCGTATCTACGGATGTGGGAGATGTTGGAAAATTTATTAATAATGGAACTAATGGCTTCATAGTTAATAGAAAAGACTCAAATGCCTTAGCAAAAAGAATAATTAATCTTGCTGAAGAACCTGAGTTAAAAAATAATTTTGGTAAATCAGCAAGGTTAGTTGTCAAAACTAAACTCAATTTAAATTTATGCGCAAAACTTCACAACGAAGTTTACAAAGAAACAATTCTGCATAACGACAGAAAATTCTAGAAAAACAATGATAAGGAGTTATTAATATTTTGAAAATTTCAATTATCACAGTTACATATAATAGTGCTAAAGTTTTGAAAGATTGTATCAACTCGGTGATCAACCAAAAATATAATATGATAGAGCATATTATGATTGATGGTGCTAGTACAGATAATACTATGAGTATATTAAAAAAAAACCAAAGTCATTCGACCAAATTAATAAGTGAGCCAGATAGAGGAATTTATGATGCAATGAATAAAGGAATTAATCTTGCAGATGGTGAGATTATTGGTTTTTTAAATTCCGACGATTTTTATGCGAATAATGAAGTCTTATCAAAAGTTTCTGGCATATTTAAGAGCAATCCTTTGCTAGATGCGTGTTATTCTGATTTAATTTACGTAGATAAACTTACGACTTCAAAGACCATACGTTATTTTAAGTCTTGTAGTTTCATACCAGGTTTATTTTCTAAAGGATGGTGCCCACCTCATCCAACATTTTTTGTGAGGCGGTCAATATTCAAAAAATATGGTAATTTTGATTTAAATTTTAAAATTGCTTCAGACGTTGATTTAATGATGCGATTTCTAGAGGTTAACAAAATTCAGTCTTTATATATACCAGAAGTTTGGGTTAAAATGAGAATGGGCGGTATTACAAATAAAAGTTTTAAAAATATATTGCTTCAGAATTGGGAGATAATTAATTCAATAAAAAAAAATGGATTAAATATAAGTTTTTTAAGTTTTTTTATTAATAAAATAATTTCTCGAACTAGACAATATTTAAAAATTAATAAACATGAGTAAAATTTTGGTAACTGGAGCAAATGGTTTCATAGGCCAATCTCTTTGTAAAACTTTAGGTGCAAAAAATAAACTTGTGCGTGGAATTGTTCGTAATAAATTACCTTATAATATAAATGATAATATTGAGTATTTTTCAATAGGGGATATAAATTTTGAAACAGATTGGATGCATTTATTATCTGATGTTGATTGTGTTATACATTGTGCGGGCAAAGCACATTTTATTGAAAAAAAAAATGCAATATCTGAACAAGCTTATAAAAGTATAAATCTTGAAGGCACTAAGCAATTGGCTATTCAATCTGCTAAAGCTGGAGTTAAAAGGATGATATTTTTAAGTTCAATTAAAGTTAATGGAGAAAATACATTTGATATAAAATCAGACCAAAATATAAAAAAAGGGGTCAAAAAAATATTTACACATGACGATATACCAGATCCAAAAGATTTTTACGGATTATCTAAATGGCATGCTGAGAAAGAGTTGTGGAAAATTTCTTCTAAAACTAATATGGAGGTAACTATATTACGTTTACCTTTAGTTTATGGAATAGGAGTAAAAGGTAATTTAAGTCGTCTTTTAAATTTAGTACGTTCTGGGGTACCATTACCTTTTAGCATGATTAAAAACCAACGTTCAATGATTGGGTTGGATAACTTAATTGATTTAATTTTTATTTGTACAAATCACTCTGCCGCAGCTGGAAAAACATTTTTAGTTTCTGACGGAGAAGATTTATCTACACCTTCTTTAATACGGTGCATGGCATCATCCATGGGACAAACAGCTAGACTATTTCCGCTACCAATTTCTTTAATTAAAGCATCTGCGTATATTTTTAATAAGCAAGATGAGATAAACAAATTAGTAGGATCTTTAAAGATAGATAGTTCGTTTACCAGAAAAATATTAAATTGGTACCCTAAAACTAATGTATCTGAAGGTATAAAACGTATGGTACAATCACAAAGTTTTTAATATTTTTTTGATTTCAAAAATAGATTCTTTATTATTTTATAGTCTTTTAAAATATAATGAGTATGTTGACTTTCCAAATATGATAAGAATATTTGATATATTTTTTTCTTTTCTAGGATTGTTTTTTTTATCTCCTATATTGGTAATAATATTTATAATTGGCTGGTTATATAATCGCTCTCCTCTTTTTACACAAGAACGTGTTGGTCAGTTTCAAAGAACATTTATTTTATTTAAATTTAGAACTATGCCAATTAATACATTGTCAGTTGCAACTCACTTAGCTAAAAATACAAAAATAAATCCATTTGGAAGCTTTTTACGTAAAACTAAATTAGATGAAATGCCACAACTATATAATGTTTTAATTGGAAACATGAGTTTAGTTGGTCCAAGGCCATGTCTACTAAATCAAAAAAGGTTAATAAGTGAGAGAAACAAAAGAGGAATTTTTAAAGTAAAGCCAGGAATAACAGGTCTTGCACAAGTGAGTGGAATTACAATGAAAAATCCCAAACTTCTTGCAATAACAGACTTAGAAATGATAAAGCAAAGTAGTTTATTTTATTACTTTTATTATATTTTCAAAACTATATTTTTAAATATTAAATAAATTTAAAAAAGTTTATTAATTCAACGATAAATACCAATTTTTATATTGTTGTTATAATGTAATTTTTTAATTTTACGAATATAAAGAATTGTAATGTCAATTAATTTAAAAGATACTTTATCAAATATTTTATCACTCCCAAGATATGCAAAACAAATTACTGTAGTAATTTTTGATATTGGCTTGTGTGTATTATGTACTTGGCTTGCATTTTATTTACGGCTTGAAAAATTTATAACAATTAATGATGTAACTATTGTTCCAATATTATTATCAATATTTCTCTCTGTTCCTATATTTTGGTTGTTAGGGCTGTATAGAGAAATATTTCGCTTTACTGGTTTATCTATTTTTTTTTCAATATCTATTGCACTGTTAATATATGCATTATTATATTTTTCAGTAATAGGTATTTATGTTATTGAAGGTACTCCAAGATCTATAGGAATTATCCAACCTTTGTTGTTATTTTTCTCTATAACAGGTTCCAGACTTTTGGTAAAATACTTATTTATCACCAATTATTATTCAAAAAATAAATCTAAAAATAAAAAAAATGTATTAATTTATGGGGCGGGTGTAGCTGGAAGGCAATTATTAAATAGTTTAGAAAATAATAGTGAATTTGAGGTTATTGGTTTTTTAGATGATGATAAAAAATTACACAATCAAGTAATGCTTGGGCAGACTATTTTTTCACAATCAAAATTAAAAGATCTTGTTAGATCTAAAGACGTAAAGTTAGTACTTCTTGCTCTTCCCTCGATCAGCAGAAATTTAAGAAAAAAAATTATTGAAAAGTTAAATAGTTATAAATTAGTAGTTAAAACTCTTCCTAGTGTTCAAGAAATTGTGGATGGTAAAGTATCTATAACTGATGTTAGAGATCTAGATGTAGCGGATTTGTTAAGTCGTGACGAGATTATGCCTAATACTGAATTATTGAATAAAAATATTAATTCAAAAGTAGTACTAGTAACAGGAGCAGGAGGCTCAATAGGCTCAGAATTATGTCGTCAAATTACAAAACTTAATCCAAAAAAATTATTGCTTCTTGAATTAAACGAATTCGGGCTTTATAAAATATATGAGGAACTTAAAAACTTTAATAGTGATTTAAATATAATTCCTCTGATTGCTAATATTCAAAATAAGTCAAGAATTAATGATATTTTAAAAACTTTTAAAGTTAATACTATATATCATGCCGCTGCGTATAAACATGTTCCTTTGGTGGAAGAAAACATTTATGAGGGAGTTAATAATAATGTATTTGGTACACTCGTGCTTGCTCAAGCAGCATTTAACCAAAAAGTATCAAATTTTGTACTAATCTCAAGTGACAAAGCGGTTAGACCAACTAATATTATGGGAGCCACCAAAAGATTAGCGGAGCTATGTACTCAAGGGATTTATGAAAATATGAAAAATAATTTCACCAAATTTTCAATAGTTAGATTTGGTAATGTATTACAGTCCTCTGGCTCAGTAATTCCAAAATTTAAACAGCAAATAAAAGAAGGTGGACCGGTAACCTTAACTCATATTGATGTTACACGTTACTTTATGACAACAAAAGAAGCTGCACAACTGGTGATCCAAGCAGGAGCTATGAGTCAAAATTGTGAGGTTTTTGTTCTTGATATGGGAAAAAGTGTAAAAATCAAAGATTTAATTCATAAAATGATAGTTAATTCAGGCTTAACAATAAGAGATGAAGATAATCCCGAAGGTGATATTGAAATTAAAATAATTGGTTTGCGCCCTGGAGAGAAATTATATGAGGAACTTCTTATTGGAGAAAATCCAAAAAAAACTAGTCATGATAAAATTAAAAAAGCTCAAGATCCTTTTATACCATTTTATGACTTAAACATTGATTTAGACATATTAACAAAACAATTACAAAATAATAACATTCATGAAATTAAAAAAATTTTAGAAAAACTAGTATCAACTTATAAGTCTAATACAAAAATTGTTGATCATCTTTTTGTACAACAGCCCAATTTAAATGATTAAAAACCAAAAAATAAAAAACCTCATAGAGTAAATTTAATATAGAAAAAGATTAAAAATAAATAATGAAGTTATTTGGCTATTAAGTGATTATGAAATATAACGAAATTTTAAAAAAAAACTATATTGGATTATTAATTTCATCAATAATTCCATTTTTGATTTGGGGTCCTTTTTTTCCAGATTTAATTGTAAGTACTTCAGCTATTTTTTTTTTGTATTATATATTTAGAACTAAGAATTATTATTATTTTAATAACGCTCCTTTCAAAATTTTTCTAATTTTCTGGTTAAGTTTAATATTTTGCAGTCTACTTTCAGATAATATTTTATTTAGCCTGAAAAGTTCTTTCTTTTATATTAGAATTGGAATCTTTGTTTGTTTTATTTGGTATCTGATTGATAAAGATAAGAACTTTTTAAATTTGTTTTATTATTTTCTATTAATATGTTTTTCATGTTTAATAATTGATGGATTTTATCAATATTTTAATAAAACTAATTTATTTGGAATTGAAAGAATGGGGGGTCGAATTTCGTCTTTTTTTGGTGAAGAATTAATTATGGGATCTTATTTGTCAAGATTATTTCCTTTATTATTTGCTTTGTTTTTAGTTAAAAATAAAAAAAAATATGAAATTTTCTTCATTGGTATTTTATTTGTTTTAGCCGACGTCTTAATTTTTCTTTCAGGTGAAAGGACAGCATTTGTATTTTTAAATTTATCAACTATTTTCATAATAATTCTAATTAAAAAATATCAAATTTTCAGATTGGTTTCATTTTTAATAGCAATAATTCTAATTACATTTTTAAGTTTAAATTCAGCAAAATTATTTGAAAGAATGATTTTAATGCCCGCGGAAAACTTGGGCTTGACAATAAAGCCTTTTATAAAAATTGATAAAAATATAAAAGATGAGCAACCTAAAAAAAGGGTATTTTTTACTCCAATACACGATAGTCATTATAGAACAGCATATGAGATGTTTAAAGATAAACCAATTTTTGGTCATGGACCTAAGATGTTTAGATTTAAATGTTCTGACACAAAGTATTCAGTTGGAAAATGGCCATGTAATTCACACCCCCATAATTTTTATTTACAATTATTAGCTGAAACAGGCTTAATTGGTTTTAGCTTTTTATTTATTGCATTCAGTTATGTTTGTTATGCTTTTTTAATGCAAGTCAGCTCAATTTTATTCAAGAAAAAAAGACATTTAACTGATTATCAGGTATGTTTATTAGCTGGAATATTGATTTCTGTATGGCCAATATCTCCAAATGGAAATTTTTTTAATAACTGGTTATCAATAGTATATAGTCTACCTATAGGTTTTTATCTTCAATCTATTTACTCAAAAAATTAAAATAAAAATTTTTTTAAGTTAAATTTAAACTTACGAAACATTTAAGGTATTAATATTTCAAAAATACTATAGATTTTTAAATGATATGGTACTAATAATTATTAAATGATAAATAAACTAGAAAATAATAATAGTGATATAGACTTCGGCGAGGTTTTAAATGTTTTATGGAAAGGGAAATGGAAAATAATAATTATCACAATAATATTTTTTTTATTAGCTTTTGCTTATAGTATTAGTCTCCCAAAGATATACAAAACTAGCTTAACTGTTTACCAATCTGAAAGATCTGATTTTACAAAATATTTTTTATTAAATGAGGTTTTAAATGATCACTTCAATTTATATGGAGCTAAAAATAAAAAAGCAATTACTTTTAATTATATACCAATAACACCGTCAAATATTTTTAATATGGTAAGGAATGAGTTTAATAATAGTAATGAAATAAGATCTATGTTAGAAAATTTATCAAGAGATAACGATAAATTTAAAAACTTTACCAATACAGATATAAGAAACTTATCAAACTCATTTGTTTTTTTCCCAATTGCTAATGTTAATGATAATTTTAGCAAACTAAATTTCAATTGGAATAATTTAGAAGAAGGCCAGTTTATTATAGATACAACAATTAAAGGGGTTCTTAATAATGTTAGAAAAGTATTGATAAATAATATCGATGGTCTTGCACAAACGATAGAATATAAAAATCAAAACAAAATAAATTCTTTAAAAACTAAAATAGAATTATTAGAAAAACTTAATAAAGAGAATGATCAAAAGAAGTTAAAATATTTAACAGAACATCTTAAAATTGCAAAAAAACTTAACATTAAAGATATTTTTGATGGTGATTTCAAAGAGTTTACATCTTTAGCAGAAAAGCTTTATCAAGATGGACAAATTAAAGATAATATTCCGTATTTTGCATTCGGTTATGATGCAATACAATTAGAAATAAATCAAATTTTAAAAAGATCAAATAATGAAAATGCATACTTTGCACTGGCTGAATATAGAATTCTTTTAGAAAAATTAACAGACATTCAAAGTGATATGACTGCGCAAACTTTGATTGAAACAATAGATATTCTTAAAAATGATGATTTAACAAATTGGATTAAATATGATTTGTCAGATGCAAGTGCTAAATTAATGCATAATATAAAACTGTATTGTGTTATAGGAATTATTTTAGGTCTAATTTTTGGAGGATCTTTCGTGATGTTTGCTCATCATTTTAAAAGGACCAAAAAATAATATTTATTTAAATTATTCTTTACAATTTTGAAATTATTTAGTAACTAATTGTGCCTGGTGATTATTGCGAAAGTGTAATACCCGATCCCATTCCGAACTCGGAAGTCAAGCCTTTCTGCGCCGATGGTACTTTGTCTTAAGACACGGAAGAGTAGGACATTGCCAGGCAAAAACCCAGATGAAAAAAATTATTGTAGTTACTGGCGGTGCTGGGTTTGTAGGATCAAACCTCATAGAACTACTAATTAAAAAAACAAAATACAAGATTATCAGTTTAGATGATTATTCTAGTGGATCTAAAAATAATCACATTAAGTCAGATAGACTAAAATATATAAAAGGAAATACCTTAAAAATTTCAAAAATTTTATCTAAATACAAAAAACAAATTGTATGTTTATTCCATTTTGGGGAATTTGCTAGAATTTATCAAAGTTTTATAAATTTTGATAAATGTTACGATTCTAATTCAATTGGAACAAAAGAGGTATTTAAATTTTGTTTAGATAATAAAATAAAACTTATATATTCGGCTACTTCAGCAAGTCTTGGAAATAAAGGAGATGATAAAAATCTTTCTCCCTATGCGTTTACTAAATCAAAAAATCTTGAACTATTAGAAAATTTGAAAAAATGGTTCAATTTTAAATTTGAAATTATCTATTTTTATAATGTATATGGGCATCGTCAAATTAGCACAGGACCTATGGCAACAGTTATTGGAATTTTTGAACATCAATATAAGAAAGGCTTACCATTAACAGTTGTTAAACCAGGAACTCAGTTAAGAAGATTTACACATATAAAAGACACTGTACAAGCATGTTATTCTGCTTGGAAAGCAAATAAATGTTCACATTATAGTATTTCACATAAAAAGTCTTACTCAATTTATCAAGTTGCGACTATGTTTAGCTCAAAGATAAGATACTTAAAACCTAGACTTGGAGAAAGATATGCATCAGCTTTGACAAATATATCTTATAATAACAAAGTATTTAAAAAATTTGGAAAAATAAGTTTGAAAGATTACGTGAGTTCGTTTATTAAGAATACAAAATTATGAAAATAGCAAGTTCTTTAAAGTCATTAAAAAAAAGAGATCTTAATTCAAAACTCGTGAGGAGAAGAGGGCGGGTTTACATAATTAATAAAAAAAATCCGAAGTTTAAAGCAAGACAAAAATGATCTTGGGATCAAATCTTAAATAGATTATGATTATTGGCTCTATATTAGAAAATAAGAACATAGAAAAAAGGGTTGCCATAACTCCAGACATAATTAAAAAATATCTATCACTTGGTTTAAAAGTTCATTTGTGTGAAAACTATGCATCACATCTTGGAATAGCTGATGATGAATATGAGGCAGAGGGTGCAAAAATTTTTAAAGACGAAAATGAAATTTTATCTAATGCAAATGCTATTTTGCAGTTGAATATCCTTAGTCAACAAAATTTAAACAAATTGCAAAAAAATCAAATATTAGTTGGTGTGTTAAATCCATTTACACATCATGAAAAACTAAAAGAATTAGTATCAAAAAATATAAAATGTTTTTCACTTGAATTACTGCCAAGAATAACAAGAGCACAATCAATGGATATATTATCGTCCCAAGCAAATCTTGCTGGTTATAAGGCAGTAATTGACTCTTTTGCTTACTTTCAAAAGGCAATACCAATGATGATGACAGCAGCAGGCACAATCTCAGCTGCAAAAGTTTTGGTAGTAGGAGCTGGAGTCGCTGGGTTACAGGCGATTGCTACTGCCAAGAGAATGGGAGCCATTGTTTTTGCTACAGATGTGAGACTAGCATCAAAAGAGCAAGTTGAAAGTCTAGGAGGTAAATTCTTAACTGTTGAAGGTTCAGAGAATTTAGAGACTGAAGGTGGTTATGCAAAGGAAACTACAGACGAATTTAAACAAAAACAAGAAGATTTGTTAAAAGAGACATTAAAAAAAATAGATATAGTTATTTGTACAGCTTTAATTCCTGGAAAAAAAGCACCAATAATTATTAAAAAAGAAATGATTGACGAAATGCAAGCTGGAACAGTGGTATATGATTTGGCTGCATCCCAAGGAGGGAATTCTGAGATGACGAAGGTAGATGAAGTTATAAATATTAATGGAGTAAAAATTATGGGTGAAGCGAATATTTTAAATAAGTTGCCAGTTTCTGCATCTAATCTTTATGCGAAAAATATATTTAATTTTGTTAATAATTTGTATGATAAAGAAAAAAAAAATTTTGAAATTAATTTAGAAGATGAAATAATTGAAAAAACGATGGTTAAATAATGGAAATAGATCCTTTTATATTTAGGTTAAGCATTTTTATATTATCAATATTTGTTGGCTACTATGTAGTTTGGAGTGTCACACCATCATTACATACACCATTAATGTCAGTCACTAATGCGATTTCTTCAGTCATAATTGTTGGAGCAATTATTGCTGCGCTGGCGGGTTCATCTAATAATATTTTTGAAATTTCTAATATTTTTGGTTTTCTCGCAATAATTTTAGCTGCAGTTAATATTTTCGGGGGTTTTTTAGTCACACAAAGAATGCTGCAAATGTATAAAAAGAAGAAAAAATAAATATGTCAGCAAATTTATCAGCATTATTCTATTTAATTTCTGGCATATTATTTATTCTAGCTTTGAGAGGTCTGTCTTCTCCTGAAACTTCAAGAAGAGGGAACTATTTTGGTATTGCTGGAATGGCAATTTCAATAATTGTTACTTTTTTATCTGTAGGAAATTTTGGATCTGGTTTTATCTATGTGCTTATTTTTCTTGTGATAGGTGGGTCGGTTGGTGCATTTATAGCTTTTAGAATACCAATGACAGCAATGCCAGAATTGGTTGCAGGCTTTCATAGTCTTGTAGGTCTTGCTGCCGTTTTTGTTGCAATATCTGCATTTCTCAAACCAGAAGCTTTTAATTTAGGAGTTGTTGGAAATATAAAACTTGCAAGTTTAATAGAAATGTCTTTAGGCGCGGCTATAGGAGCGATAACTTTTTCTGGATCTATAATTGCATTTCTAAAGCTTAGAGGAATAATGTCTGGTGCACCAATTACATTTAAAGGACAACATTTAATCAATTTAATATTAGGATTGTCTATTTTATGTTTAATTTATTATTTGTGTAGTTCTCAGTCTACCAATATATTCTGGTCTATTATATTGATTTCATTTTTAGTAGGAGTTTTACTAATAATACCAATTGGTGGTGCGGATATGCCAGTTGTTATTTCAATGTTAAATTCTTACTCAGGATGGGCGGCAGCTGGTATAGGTTTTACATTAGAAAATACAGCATTAATAATCACTGGAGCTTTAGTTGGATCTTCGGGAGCAATATTATCATACATAATGTGCAAAGGAATGAATAGATCTTTCTTCAATGTTATTTTAGGTGGATGGGGAGCATCAGATCAAACCAAAACTGAAAATAATAAAGAGCAAAAGCCAGTTAAAAACGGTAATGCAGATGATGCAGCCTTTTTGATGAAAAACGCATCCTCAGTAATAATTGTACCAGGTTATGGAATGGCTGTAGCTCAAGCTCAACATGCTTTAAGAGAAATGGTAGATGCTTTAAAAAAAAATGGAGTAAAAGTGTCATATGCAATTCATCCGGTTGCAGGAAGAATGCCTGGACATATGAATGTTTTATTAGCCGAAGCTAATGTTCCGTATGATGAAGTTTTTGAATTAGAAGAAATAAATAATGATTTTGCAAATTGTGATGTTGCTTATGTAATTGGCGCGAATGATGTTACCAATCCTATTGCAAAGTCAGATCCACAGAGTCCGATATATGGTATGCCTGTATTAGATGTTGAAAAAAGTAAGTCAGTCTTATTTGTAAAAAGAAGTTTGTCACCTGGATATGCTGGAATAGATAATGATCTTTTTTATAGAGATAATACTTTAATGTTATTTGCGGATGCAAAGAAAATGACCGAAGAAATTGTAAAGAGTTTATAATTGACTAAAATTTTTTGTGATATTGCGGATATTAAATTAATTAAAAAGTTTGCTAAAAAAAAAATAGTAAAAGGTTTTACAACAAATCCCAGTTTAATGAGAAAAGCAGGTGCAAAAAATTATATGAATTATTCTAAAGAAATACTAAAAATAACTAATAAGCCAGTATCTTGCGAAGTTTTTGCTGATGATGAAAAAAATATGTTTTTACAAGGTATTAAAATAAGTACATGGGGTAAGAATGTCTTTGTCAAGGTTCCAGTAACGAATTCTAAAGGAAAGTTTATGGGAAATGTTATTAAAAATCTAAATAAAAAAAAAATTAAATTAAATATTACGGCTGTTTATACCGCAAAACAAACAAAGCAAATTTTAAGACAAATTGATAAAAAAACGAGAGTTATTATATCCATTTTTGCAGGTAGAATGGCTGATGTGGGAAAAGATCCAATTCCTCAATTTAAAGAAAGTCTTAAAATTGCAAAAAAATACAAAAATGTAGATATACTTTGGGCTAGCACAAGAGAACCATATAATTTCATTCAGGCCAAACATTTAGGATGCCAAATTATTACAGTGCCTCCATCAATTATAGAAAAAATAGAAAATTTTGGAAAAAGTTTCAATAAACTTACGGTTGATACTGTTAAAGGTTTTTTGACAGATACAAAAAAATCAAATTTTAATATTTAAAATTGGTTGCGGGGGACGGATTTGAACCGCCGACCTCAAGGTTATGAGCCTTGCGAGCTACCAGGCTGCTCCACCCCGCGGTTTTAAATTCTGTTCTTTAACTTATTAAGTTTTTTAACTCTTTTTATATTCTCTTGAAGAATCCTCTTTTTTTTTTCAGAGGGTTTCTCATAAGTATTCTTCAACTTTATAATTTTAAAAAAACCATCTCTTTGTAGTTTTCTTTTTAAAACTCTTAAAGCTTGTTCAATATTGTTATCTTTTACTTCTATTTTAATAACCACCTCCAAAAAAGCAATTAGGTAGCACTTTAAAATTTATTTGTCTATTATATTCCACAGTTATTTGTTCAATTGAGATTTTTCTTTTTCCTTTTTTTCCCTTGTTATTCTTCTTTCTGCTTTTTCTAATGCATCAACAAGATCTTTTTGTGTAAATAAACCCATCGCAACAGGATCCTTAGCATTTAAATTATTGTAGTTCCAATAACTCTTATTTCTTATAGCCGTAGCAGAATTTTTAGTAATTCCAACTAACTTAGCAATTTGTGAATCTTTTAAAATTGGGTGTTGTTTGATTAACCAAAGTGCTGAATCTGGTTTATCCTGTCTTTTAGATAATGGTATATATTTTTTTGTTTTTTTATTTTCATTGTCTAGCTCAATTTCATTTACTTGTAGATTTAGTGGTCTATCAGAGTCCTCTGAAGAAAGGTTTATTTCCTCCCTTGTCAATTGACCAGCTATTATTGGATTATAGCCAACTATACCTTTTGCCACTTCTCCATCTGCTATACCTTGAATTTCAACTTCATGTAATTTGCAAAAATTTGCAATTTGTTTGAAGGTTAAAGAGGTATTTTCTACCAACCAAACAGCTGTAGCCATTGGCATTAATGGTGCGTTATTCATTATTTTTTTTCTGATCTAAAATTTTGAAATTTTTTATTAAACTTACTTACTCGTCCCTTATCAAGTATTTTCTGTTTACCACCTGTCCATGCTGAATGAGATTTTGGGTCAATTTCAAGCTTTAAAGTTTCACCTTCAGATCCCCAAGTTGATCGCGTAATAAATTGGCTCCCATCTGTCATTTCAACTTTGATATTATGGTAGTTTGGATGTATGTTTTTTTTCATACGCGGACTTATAGCAAAAAGTTTTATAAAAACAATTAAAAGTTCGATAATTTTTCCATCATTTTGGTATAAATTGTACTACTTGCTGCTCTAATATCTATATTATTCTCCTCATATTTGTTTAAATCATTTATTACTCCCCCAGCTTCTTCAATAATTAATATACCGGCTGCTACATCCCACAAATTAATCTTATTTTGAAAAAAACCATCTAACCTACCAGATCCAACGTATGCTAAATCAAGAGCAGAACATCCAGAACATCTCATATTTAAATTTGGGTAAATAGTTTTAAGTCCGTTTTGATCAGATGAAAATAAACATTCTTCTATATCATTTTTTTTTGAAACTCTTATTCTTTGATTATTAAAAAAAGCACCATTATTTTTTTCAGCAAAAAATATTTCATTTTTAATTGGATCATGAATTATTGCAGATTTTAATTCATTGTCTACTTTTAGCGCGAGAGAAATTGCAAAATGCGGAATTCCATGTAAAAAATTTGTAGTCCCATCTATTGGATCTATAATCCAAATTTTATCTTTATCTTTATTTTCAATTTTTCCACTTTCCTCAGTTAAAAAGGAGTAATTTTTTTTAACTTTGGTTAATTCCTCCAGAAGAATTTGTTCAACTTTTTTATCAGTCTTAGTTACAAAATCTCTAGGTCCCTTTTGTGCTACTTGCAAATTTTCAATTTCCCCAAAGTCTCTTATAATAACCTTTGAGGCTTTTTCACAAGCCTTAATCATTATATTTAAATTTGGTGAAATAGAATTCATTTCTAAATTTTCTTAACGTATTCAAATGTTCTAGTATCAATAATTATTTCATCATCAGTTTCAATGAATGGGGGTACTTGAATTTTTACTCCATTATCAAGGATTGCCGGTTTATAAGATGATGAAACTGTTTGTCCTTTCAAAGCTGCGTCTGTTGAAGATACTTTACATTTAATTTGATTTGGAAGTTGAACTGAAATTGGATTATCGTTATAGAAACTTACTGAAACTTGAAGATTTTCACTCAATAATTTTCCCTTTTCTCCAATTACATCTTTATTTATTTCAATTTGTTCAAATGTTTTAGCGTCCATAAAATAAAATTTCTTATCGTCTGAATATAAATAATTAAAGATTATTTCGTCTAATGATGCCTTCTCAACAGTTTCACTTGACCTAAATCTTTCATTTAATTTTGTATTTTTACCAACACTTTTCATTTCTACTTGTGCGAATGCACCTCCTTTGCCAGGTTTAACGTGCTGAGTCTTTAATACCTCCCATAAATCATTCTTGTATTCTAGAAGCATTCCAACTCTAATCTCTCCAGCGTTTATTTTCATTTTAAAAGTTTTATTGCTTTTTCCGGTTTATATTTTTTATTATTCCAAATGTAACCTGAGATAGCTAAAAAATTTGCTTTGTTCAATAGCAGATTTTTATAGTTATTAGAATTAATACCACCTATAGCAACTAAAGGTATATTCGTTAATTTATTCACTTTATTAAAAATTTTTTTAGAAGCTTGAAATTTAGTTTTTTTTGTTTTTGTTGGAAAAAATGCTCCAAAAGCTAAATAATCAGCATTTGATTTAATGGCACTCTTTGCAAGTTTTAGAGAGTTATGACATGTAACTCCAATAATTTTTTTTTTAATTACACTTCGTGCTTTCTTTATACTCATATCTTTTTGTCCTAAGTGGCACCCATCAGCATTAAGTTCTTTTGCAAGCCATGGATCATCATTTACTATTAATTTTACTTTTTTATTTTTACAAATTGTTTTAATTTTCTTTCCTATCAAAATTTTCTGTTCAAATGAATATTTTTTGAATCTCATTTGAAAAAAACTTACTTTATTTGTTTTTAATACTAATCTTAGGTCTTTATAAAAATTTTTATTTATTTTATTTGGTGATATGAGATAAATAAATTTTTTTTTATTTATTTTCAACTTCGTATGACCACTTTCCTTGTGCAGCTAGAGTACACATCTTAGATCTATGATTAAAAGTATTTTGAGTTCCTTCAATATTATCATTATTTTTCGACCATATTTCAAGAGCACTTTTCTGTAAGGCTCTTCCATATGAGTAAGTCATTATGAATTTAGTATTATTATTTTTATTTATTGAATTTAAGTTTTCTGTTGCCTCTATTTCTGATTGGCCACCAGACAAAAAAGCAATCCCAGGCACTTCTGTTGGTACTGAATTTTTTAAGCATTCTATTGTTTTTTGAGCAACCTCTTCACTAGAGATTTTTTCTTTTGAATTACTTCCAGATAATATCATATTTGGTTTTAATATAATTCCAGATAAGTCAACTTTATGTAAAATTAATTCTTCAAAACATTTCTTTAATACTTCTGAGGTTTTAATTAAACATACTCCTGCAGAGTGTTCACCATCCATCAATAACTCAGGCTCTACTATTGGAACCATGTTATTTTCTTGAACTAAAGCTGAATATCTTGCAAGTGCTTGAGCATTAGTGTGAATTGCAAGCATACTTGGATTTTTTTCACTTATATTATAAACACCTCTCCACTTTGTGAATCTTGCTCCAAGATCATAATATTCTTTTAATCTTTCTCTAAGACCATCCAAACCCTCTGTAATTTTTTCTCCATTAGAGTTTGCTAAATCTTTAGCTCCAGTGTCAACTTTTATTCCAGGTATAGCCCCAAAGGAAGAGATTAATTCAGGAATTGATTTTCCAGATTTCGTTGTTTGTCTAATTGTTTCATCATAAAGTATTACTCCACCTATACACTCTTTCATACTTTCAGATGAAAAAAGAGTTTCTCTAAACAAAAGTCTATTTGCGGGTGTTGAATTTACATTAACTGCCTCTAGTCTTTTAGACATAGTTCCATTGCTTTCATCTGCAGCTAATATGCCTTTACCATCTGAAATTAATTTCAATGCAATTTTGTTTAACTCTGACATGTCAATCTAGAGCGGTTATACCAGGTAGCTTTTTACCTTCAAGATATTCTAAGAAAGCTCCACCTGCAGTTGAAACAAAATTAAAATTGTCAACAACTTTTAGTTTATTTAAAAATGCAACAGTGTCTCCACCACCTACAACTGAGTAAATTCTGTTAAGGTTCTTATTATCAATTATTTTTTTTGCTATTTCTGCACTCCCATTTGCAAAATTAGGATTCTCAAAATATCCAGCAGGTCCATTCCATAATATAGTTTTACTTTTATCAATAATATTCTTAATTTTGTTAATAGTTTTTGGACCTATGTCTAATATCATCTCATCAGAGAGGATTTGGCCTAATTCTTTAGTTTGAGATAATCCTTTTAAATTTTTTGAAACAAGCACGTCTTCGGGACAAATTAATTCACAATTTTTCTCTTTTGAGAGTAAAATAATTTCTTTAACTATATTATAACAGTTGTTTTCTTTTACTGACTTTCCTATATCATTGCCGAAATATTCAATAAAATTATTGGCCATACCTCCAACAATTATAATATTATTTAATTTAGGAATTAGATTTTTAATAACATTTATTTTACTAGAAATTTTTGAACCTCCAATTATACAGGTAATTGGTTTTGTTATTTCAGAGGTTATTTTATTAAGAGCATTCACCTCTAAATCTAGTTGTAATCCCGAGTAGGATGGTAGAAACCTTGAAATTTGATGAATTGAAGCATGTTCTCGGTGAGAACAAGAGAAAGCATCATTTACATAAATATCGCCTAGGCTTGCGATATGTATTGCGAAATTGCGATCATTTTTTTCTTCCTCAGCATAAAATCTTATATTTTCTAAAATTAAAATTTGTTCATCAAAATCATTAAAGAAATCTTTGTTCTTTATTTTAAAAATATTTTCCTTAATCAATTTTACTTTGAGTTTAAGTTTTTGTTGCAAGTCTTCTTTTATTGGTTTTAATGATAATTCATCTACAATTTTTCCTTTAGGCCTACCTATGTGTGATAAGATTATAATTTTAGTTTTATGGTGAATTAAGAAATTTAAAGTAGGGAGAATTTTGTCAATTCTCGTTGAGTCACTTATTTTTCCTTGATTTAATGGAACATTAAGGTCTAATCTTAATAAAATAAGTTTATTAGTTAAATTTTTTTCGTTTTTTATACTTCTCATTAAGAGATATTGTGAAGTTTTTCAGCTAAATCGCACATTCTATTTGAAAAACCCCATTCATTGTCGTACCAAGCAGATATTTTACCCATATTGGTCCCTACAATATTTGTCAAAGAAGCATCAACAATTGCAGATGCAGGATGGTGATTAAAGTCAATTGAAACTAGTTTTTCATGTGTGACATCTAAAATATTCTTTAAATCACTGTGAGCAGCTTTTTCAAATGCATCATTAATTTTTTTTATACTTATTTCTTTTTTTGTACAAAAAATAAATTCGATTACAGATACATTTGGTGTTGGTACTCTCATAGCTATACCCTCTAATTTTCCTTTGAGATTTGGAATTATTTCGCCTATTGATTTCGAAGCTCCTGTCGATGTTGGAACTATTGATTGACTTGCTCCTCTTGCTCTTCTTATATCCTTATGAGAATTATCTAAAATTCTTTGATCACTCGTAAATGCATGGATAGTAGTCATAAAACCTTTTTCAATTTCAAAATTATTATTAAGCACATTTACAACAGGTGCTAAGCAATTTGTAGTACAGGACGCAGCAGATATTATAATATCATTTTTAGATAAAATATTTTGATTAACTCCAAATACTATTGTTTTATCTGCATTTTTACAAGGAGCCGAGACAATCACTTTTTTTGCCCCATTTTTAATGTGACCCTCAAGTTTTTCTTTTGAATTAAATTTTCCAGTGCACTCAAAAACATAATCTACGTCATATTTTTTCCAATCAATCTCATCGATGGAAGACTTTTGACTAAATGAGATTTTGTTACCGTTTATTATTAAATGATTCTTATCAAATTTTATATCAGTATTAAATTTTCCGTGGATAGAGTCATATTTTATTAATTGGCATGTGGTTTCAGAGTTAGATCTGTTGTTTATATGATTTATTCTTAAGTTTTTGTTTTGACTTTCAAAAATTGACCTTAGAACCATTCTTCCAATTCTACCCATTCCATTTATTCCAACTTTAATTGTCATTTCTATCTTTTAATTAAGTTTTTTGATTTTTTCGCTATACTTTTATTTGCTAACCCAAAATAATTAAAAATTTCTTTATAGGGTGCACTTTTTCCAAATTCATTTATTCCAAAAGTAATTCCAAAATCACCAACATATTTTCTCCAGCAATCACTTGATCCTGCCTCAATAGATATTTTAAATTTTGTTTCATTCAGAACACTTTTTCTATATTTTTTTGGTTGCTTATCAAATAACTCCATACATGGTACAGAAACTACTTTTGAATATATCTTTTCTTTGGCTAATTTATGACTAGTTTCTATGGCTAGTTTTACCTCAGATCCACTTGCCAAAATAGTCAAAATAATTTTTTTGTTAGTTCTTAAAACTTCATATGCTCCCGACGAACATTTATTTGCTATTGTAAATTTATTTCTTATAGGATCTAGGCTCTGTCTAGTTAAAGATAGAATACTAGGTGTCTTAAAATTTTTTAATGCTAGCTCCCAACATTCAATAGTTTCCAATTTATCAGCAGGCCTGAAAACATTAAGATTTGGGATTGCTCTTAATCCAGATAATTGTTCAATTGGTTGATGCGTTGGTCCATCTTCTCCAAGACCTATTGAGTCATGTGTCATTACATATATAACTTGTTGTCCCATCATAGCAGCCAATCTTATTGATGGTTTACAGTAATCAGAGAAAATTAAAAAAGTTCCTCCATATGGAATTAATTTACTATGCAAAGCTAGACCATTCATAATTCCACACATAGCATGCTCTCTAACTCCATAATGAATATAATTTCCATCAAAATTTCCAGGTTTAATAATCTTGTGGTTTTTTGTTTTAGTATTATTTGATCCTGCAAGATCCGCTGATCCACCAATTAATGTATTATTTTTATTAAAAAGAGAGTAGATCATTGCCTCAGAAGATTTTCTAGAGGCAAAACTTTTGTTTTCACTTACTGCATTTTTTTTTTCTTCTACAATAGAGCTCTTAAAATTATTTTTAAGGGAGTTATTTATTTTAGTTTTATTTTTTTTATAAATTTCAAGCCATCTTTTTTCAATTTTTTCTCCTCTTTTACCAATGCTTCTCCATGCACTTAAAATATTTTTCGGGATTTCGAAGGGCTTGTGGTTCCAACCCAATTCTTTTCTTACTAATGAAACTTCCTCTACACCAAGCGGACTACCGTGCGAAGATGCTTTTCCTGATTTGTTTGGAGAACCATAACCAATTTTTGTTTTACAAGAAATTACAGTTGGTTTTTTTGCTTTTTGAGCTTTTTGTAATGCTTTAAATATTTCACTTTCTTTATGTCCATTAATTTCAAGAAAACTCCACCCATAACTTTCAAATCTTTTTTTAAAATTATCTGATACTGCCAAGCTTGTTGGTCCATCAATGGAGATTGAATTATTATCAAACAACATTATTAAATTTTTAAGTCTCAAGTGTCCCGCTAAACTCATCGCTTCATGACTAATACCTTCCATCAAACATCCATCTCCAGCGATTACATAAGTTTTATGGTTGATGATGTTTTTACCTAATTTTTTTTTTAAAATTTCTTCTGCTAATGCAAATCCAACAGCGTTAGAGATCCCTTGGCCTAAAGGCCCTGTTGTTGTTTCTATGCCAGAGTTTTTGACATATTCAGGATGGCCTGCACAAATAGAATTTAATTGTCTAAAATTTTTTAAGTTCTTTAGATTAATGCTTTTATAACCAGTCAAGTATAGCAAAGAGTAAAGTAACATCGATCCATGCCCTGCAGATAAAACGAATCTATCTCTATTTATCCAACTAGGATTCTTTGGATTAAATTTTAGAAAATATTTAAAAAGTATAGTAGAAACATCGGCCATGCCCATTGGCATACCCGGGTGGCCAGAATTAGCTTTTTGTACGGCATCCATTGAAAGAGCACGTATTGAATTAGACAAGTTTTTATTTATTTCTCTCAAAATTTATCCTTTATAGACTTAGCTGAATCAATTTATTAATATAGATATATATATGAATTCAATTAGTGAAAAAGAAAAAAGATTATTTGAAGCTTTAGATAAATTAAAAAATCTAGACAAACTAAAATCAGATAAAATTTTAGAGTTAGAAAATCTAGAAAACCAAAAAAATCAATTAGAAATTGAAAAAAAAGAAATTGAGGGAAAGTACGATTTATTGAAACAAGAAAATGAGAGTCTTAAAGAGAAATTTGATGATTTAAAGAGTAGAGAGATTGAAGAAAGAAAAAAAGAAGATAAATTTTCTCAAAAAATTGATGAATTAAATCAAGAAACAGATAATTTGATGGATGAAATTGATAAATGGCAAATGTAAATATCAAATTTAATGGAAAGGAATTTTTGCTATCATGTGATGATGGACAAGAAGAGCACCTAGAAGAGTTAGCTTCATATTTAAACGAAAAATTTAGTGATTTAAAAAATTCTTTGGGAAATATTGGAGAGAGTAAATTATTGTTAATAACTTCAATTTCAGTTTTGGATGAATATTATGAAACCAAAAAAAAAATAGACATGCAAAAAAAAGAGATTGCAAATATTACTGAGAAGTTCAAAGAACTTAAATCTTTGGTTTATAATTATAGAGACTTTAAAGAAAAAGAAATTTCTGAACTAAGTGCAAATCAGGAAAATCTAAAGTATGAGATTGAGTCTAACAGAAATGATTATGAGATTTTAGTTGATAAAACTACTATAGAAATTGAAAATTTCATCAAAAGAATCGATACGGGCTCTAAGACTCAGTAATTTATAGTGTCTAAGAAAATTTTAAGAAAAAAATTAATAAATTTAAGAAAATATTATTTTTCCAATAAATTCATAAGCTTTTCACAATTTAAAAAAATTTTAAATAAATTTAATATAAAAAAAAAACAATATATAGGAGGCTATTATCCTATTAATTGCGAAATTGATTCTTTAAAGATTTTAGAAAAATTAGAAAAAAATAAATTTAAAATATCTTTGCCTGTAATAAAGAAAAACAATGTTATGGAATTTTATGAATGGTCTACCAAAACATCACTAAAGGTAAGCAGACAGGGAATTCCTGAACCTTACACTACAAAAAAAGTTTTTCCTGATGTTTTGATAGTACCTCTAGTTGGATTTGATAAAAATAAATATAGATTAGGCTATGGTGGAGGATTTTATGATAGATATATTTCTAGAGTGCTGAAATTTAAAAAAGTCCTCACAATTGGTTTTGCCTTTTCATTCCAGGAAATAAAAAAAGTTCCTATAAACAGATATGATCAAAAATTAGATTTTATATTAACAGATAACGAAATTATAAAATGAAGCTTTTATTTTTAGGAGATATAGTTGGAAATAGTGGATGCATTGCAATCAAAAAATTTTTACCTGGCATTATTAAATCAAAAAAAATAAATTTTGTCGTGGTAAATGGTGAAAATGCGGCCAAAGAAGGAGTTGGAATAACTGAAAATATTGTAAATGAATTATTAAGTTGTGGGGTTGATGTTATTACTACAGGTAATCATGTATGGGATCAAAAGGAAACATTTGAATTTATTAATAAACAAAAGAGATTATTAAGACCACTAAACTTGTCTGGAACTTTACCTGGAGATGGATTTGGAATTTATAATACTGTTGGTGGTTACAAAGTTGGAGTATTAAATTTAATGGGAAATGTTTTCATGAAAAAATGTGATGATGTATTTATAAAAAGCAAACAATTTATTGAAGATAATAAACTTAAAAAAAAGTATGACTTTCTTATCGTTGATTTTCATGGAGAAATTACAAGTGAAAAAATGGCTATTGGTCATATATTTGATGGTAGCGCTACATTCGTAGTGGGCACTCACACTCACGTTCCCACAAACGATGGAAGAATTCTTAATAATGGAACTGCTTATTTAACTGATGCAGGGATGTGTGGAGATTACAACTCTGTAATTGGAATGAATACACAAAATTCGCTAAACAGGTTTTATAAAAAAAACTCCGAAAAACATTTTCCTTCAGAAGGGGAGGCGTCGCTTTGTGGAGCAATCATTGAAGCTGATCCAAAAAATGGTTTGGCTTTAAAGATCACACAGTTTATATTTGGTGGACAACTTCAAAAAAGTATTTAGTATATGGCAGGTCATTCTCATTGGGCGGGTATTAAACACAAAAAAGGTAAAGCCGATAAACAAAGAGCAGCAATATTTTCAAAATTATCACGAGAAATAACGGTTGCTGCTAAACTTGGAGATAAAAATCCAGACATGAATTCCAGATTGAGATCAGCAATTCAAGCAGCGAGATCTGCAAATATGCCCAAAGATAATATTGAAAGAGCAATTGACAAATCATCAATAGCTGCAGACTTGAATTTTGAGAACATAAGATACGAAGGATTTGGACCTGCAAAAACAGCAATTGTAATAATTACTTTGACAGATAATAAAAATAGAACAGCGTCTAATATAAGAACAATTTTTCAAAAGCATGGTGGAGGACTTGGTACACAAGGGTCTGCATCACATAATTTTCTTCAACAAGGAATTATAAAAGTAAACAAAAATGAAATGAGTGAAGAAAAGATATTTGAGCTGGCAACCAATGCAGGAGCTAATGACTGTATTTTTTATGATGAATATTATGAAATACATACAAACAAGGATGAAATATATGACGTAAAAAATATAATGGAAAAGGAAATTTCTAATTTTATATCAACAGAAATTGAATGGGTACCAATAAATAAAATAAAATTAAATCATGA
Source organism: uncultured Pelagibacteraceae bacterium (assembly GCA_902584995.1). Lineage (GTDB taxonomy): Bacteria > Pseudomonadota > Alphaproteobacteria > Pelagibacterales > Pelagibacteraceae > Pelagibacter. Next base: position 46,940 of record CACICF010000007.1, on the reverse strand, counting down.
TGATAAAGAAAAAATGGCAAAGTTTTTAGAAATTTTAGAGGAAGATGATGATGTACAAAATGTTTTTACAAATGCAATATAGTTAATTAGATGATGATAATTGGAATAGATCCTGGAATATCTGGTGCAATTTGTTTTTTTGAAAATGGAGAAATAAAGGATGTTATTGATATGCCTATAATGGCATCAGGAAATAAAAATAAAAAACAAATTAATGGTAGTCAGATATTTAACGAAATATCTTCAAGAATTAAAAATTATAAATCTGAAAATATTAATGTTGTAGTTGAACAAGTGTCAGCTATGCCTGGCCAAGGCGTTACAAGTATGTTTAATTTTGGTCAATCATTCGGTGTGATAAAAGGTGTATGTGCAGCGATGCAATTGCCAATTTACTTTGTTAGACCTGCTAAGTGGAAAAAGCATTTTGATTTAATAAATTCTCAAAAAGATTCGAGTAGAATGAAAGTAATTGAAATGTTTCCTAAGTTTTCTTCATTTTTGTCACGTAAAAAAGACTCTAATAAAGCTGACGCGATACTAATTGCCAATTTTCATCAATATAATAGAGAAAAATAAACTAAAGGTCACCCAGTTAGTCAAATTCATGACACATTTTAGTGTGAAATCAAATGGATGGATGCTGATATAACTTCTCAAGCAGTTGGGCTAGCAAGCAATACAGATTTTTCAATTTTAAGTTTATTTTTGAGAGCAGATTTTGTAGTTAAATCTGTGATTATTATATTAATTGCCAGTTCAATTTATTCTTGGGCAATAATTTTTGATAAAATTTTAATGTTTAGAAAAATTAATAAAGACTCTGAAGATTTTGAAGAAAGGTTTTGGAAGTCAAAGTCAGCTGAAACATTTTATAATAGTCTTCCCGCTTCATTGGATAATCCAATGGCACGATTATTTAAAGATTCAATGCAAGCCGTAATGAAATCAAGATCAAAAACAAATATAAGTCAAAGACTTGAAAATATTTTAGAAGTAAACATTGAAAAGCAAATGAATATTGTAAACAATAAATTTACTTTTCTTGCAACAGTTGGCTCGACTGCTCCATTTATTGGATTATTTGGAACAGTATGGGGAATAATGAATTCTTTCCAATCAATTGCTATATCAAGAAATACAAGCCTAGCTATTGTTGCACCAGGTATTGCTGAAGCTCTATTTGCAACTGCTCTAGGGTTATTAGCTGCAATACCAGCAGTAATTGCATACAACAAATTTGGAAACGACTCAAAAAAATATTCACAAAAATTAGAGAACTTTTCAAAAAGATTTATCTCAATAATCTAAAATGGCATTTAAGTTTAATCGTTCAGATAGAGAACCGATGAGTGAAATTAACGTCACTCCTTTTGTTGATGTAATGCTTGTCCTTCTAATTATTTTCATGGTTACAGCCCCACTACTAACTGTTGGGGTTCAAGTTGATCTACCAGAAAGTTCAGCGGACTCTTTACCGGAAGAAAGTGAACCACTTACATTAACTATAAATTCTAAAGGGGAGGTCTTTATTCAAGAAACTAAAATTGAATTTGATAACTTAATAAAAAAGATTTTAGCAGTTTCTAAGAACAGAACTGACACCAGAATATACGTAAGAGGTGATAAAACAATTAACTATGGAAGAGTATTAGAAGTAATGGGCAAACTCTCAGGCTCAGGATTCACTAAAGTTGCCTTAATATCTGAACCATATAAAGAGAGATAAACTTGTTAAATAAATTAGCATTAATTGGCATTCCAAATATATATAATAATTTTTCTTATGGAATGTTATTTTCTATTTTATTTCATGGTACGATATTAATGGTAACAATTATAGCACTTCCCTTTGTAGCAAAAAAACCAATAGAATTACTTCCAAGCATTTCTGTTGAATTAATTCAAATTTCTGAACAAATGAATATTCCATATGCGCCTAAAGCAGCTAAGATTATTGAAAAAGTTAAAACTGATAATAAAAAACTACTTTCTGAACAAGCACCTCCAAAAGAAGTTGAGCAGGAAATAAAAAAACAAGCAAAATTGGATAACCAAAAAGATGAAATAGACTTATCAAAGTCTAAAAAGGTACCTGTTCCTGAAAAAAAACAAGAGCAAGTTAAACTTGATAAATCTGAAACAATTCCTTTGCCTGATAAAAAAATTGAAAAAATTGAAACAAAACAAGAAAGTGAGCAACAACCATCTAAAGAAAATAAAAAAACAGTAGTTAAAAAAGAAAAGAAGAAAAAAATTGAAATAGAGTTAGAAAAAGATTTAGTTATTAAGGAATTCGTAAAAAAAATAAAACCATCTAAAGAGGATAAAGCTATTCAAGCTTCCGAATATGAAAAAAAAGAGGTGGACGTTGATTTAATTAAGGGTTTAATTGCAAAACAATATGAAAATGTTGGAGAGGTAAAAAAAAAAACTGATGGTATTACCCAATCTGAGGATAAATCAATGAAATTAACAAAACTGTCTGTCACAACTGAATATTCTATTCAGATGCAGTATAAAGATTGCTGGTCACCACCAATGGGAGCTGAATATAAAAAAAATAATTATTTAGTTACAGTCAAACTTGATTTAGAAAAGAATGGAAGAGTAAAGAGTAGAGAAATTTTGGAGAGAAATAGAATGGGAACAGATAGTAAATACAGAATATTTGCAGAGGCAGTAGATAGAGCGATATTAAAATGCAACCCGATAAGAAATCTTCCACCCAAAACCTATGAAAATTGGAGCACTATGATACTAAGATTTAACCCAGAAGGAATGATGGTTGGTGAATGAAAAAAAAATTATTTTTAATATTTCTTATTTATTCAATTTTAAAACCAAGTATTAGTTTTTCACTAGTAGAAATTGATATAACAAGAGGAAATCTTGATCCTATGCCTATCTCTGTATCACCATTTTTTTCAAATGAAGATACTAGAGATAAAATTGATAAGATTTTGAACATTAACAATTTAGGTTTAGAGATATCAAAAGTTATAGAAAATAATTTAGAAAAGACCGGTTTATTTGATGCAATTGATAAAGAGGCATTTTTACAAAAACCAGATATTGCACATTTAAAACCTAGGTTCGAAGACTGGAAGTTGATCAAATCTCAAGTTTTAATAACAGGAAAAGTTACATCTAAAATAATTAATGATAAAGATTACATAAATGTTGAGTTTAAACTTTGGGATGTGTTAGGTGCTAAAATGGTGGATGGTTTTTCTTTAACTACAACCCCGCGCTCTTGGAGAAGAGTTGGTCATAAAATTTCTGATAAGGTATATGAACGCCTAACTGGTGAAAATGGTTATTTTGATACCAGAATAATTTATGTAGCCGAAGAGGGGCCAAAAACACAAAGAGTTAAAAAGTTAGCTTTGATGGATCAAGATGGTTTTAATACGAAGTATATAACACTAGGAAACGAATTAGTATTAACTCCAAGGTTTAACCCAGCCGATGATAAAATTATAACTTACATGTCTTACTTTAAAAATATGCCTAGAGTGTATATAGTAAACCTTCAAACAGGTGAGCAGAAAGTTGTAGGTGATTTTAGAGGTATGACATTTGCTCCAAGATTTTCTCCTGATGGAAAAAAACTAATAATGAGTTTAGCAAAAGATGGAAATTCAGAAATTTGGGTTAGAGATTTAGAGACAAATATTCAAGAAAAATTAACTGATCATCCATCAATAGATACTTCACCCTCATACTCACCTGATGGAAAATTTATTACATTCAATTCAGACAGAAGTGGTTATCAGCAAATTTATGTGATGAGAAGTGATGGGTCTAAAGTAAAAAGAATATCATTTGGCAAAGGTATTTATGGTACACCTGTGTGGTCGCCAAGAGGAGACTTGATAGCTTTTACAAAATTACACAAAGGAAAATTTTTTATTGGTGTAATGAGAACAGATGGATCTGGAGAAAGGTTACTTACAGAGAATTTTTATCAAGAAGCACCTTCATGGTCTCCAAATGGGAGAATTATCATATTTTATAGAGAAACAAAAACTGATGATGAAGGTCAGGGATTTTCAGCAAAATTGTGGTCTATTGATTTAACAGGATACAACGAGAGGTTGGTAAAAACTGAGACTGATGCCTCTGACCCGTCTTGGTCATCTTTGTTAGGAAATTAAAGAAAATTAAGGATTTTATTAAATTAGGTTGATTTTTGTGGACAAAACATCTAATTAAATGATTAATTCATAATATTCTATTTAAGGAGCAAAAATGAATCTAAGCAAAATTTTAAAAAATGCATTTCTAGTTGTTATATTCGGTATAATTGTAACTGCATGTGCAACTAAGAAGTCTGTTAAAACAACAGAGTCAACATCAAGCAGTACTAAAGCTGCCGAGACTCAAAAAGCAGATCCAATTGAAAAATTGGATGCGTTAATGCAGGGTGACGTATACATTGGTTCTGATACCGTTAAAGAGCTAGCAAGTGGAGTTCCAGACAGAGTATTCTTTGCGACAAATGAAACAATATTAACAACAGCTTCTAGAGAGACTCTTAGAAAGCAAGCAGCCTGGTTAAGACAAAATCCAAATGTAACTGTTGTAGTTGAAGGTCATGCAGATGAGAGAGGAACAAGAGAATACAACTTAGCTCTAGGAGAACGAAGAGCTAATGCCGCAAAAGATTATCTTATGACTTACGGAGTTTCATCTGATCGAATAAAAGTTTTGAGTTATGGTAAAGAGAGACCTGTGGACTCAGGCTCAAATCCGCTTTCATGGTCAAAAAACAGAAGATCTGTAACAGTAAAAGCAAACTAAAATCAATTCTATAAGACTCTAGCATTAAAATGCTAGGGTCTTCTTTTTGCCATTATTATAATTACTAATGTTTATATGAAACTATTAATTAAGTTAATTTTAATTAACTTTATTTCATTTTTATTTTTTTCAGCAAATATTTTATATTCTGAAGAACTAGATGTAAGCGATATCTTAGAAAATATTCAAAAAGATCTAAGAACTTTAGAAAGAGCTGTCTATTCTCAATCATTTTCTGAAAGCACTGATACTAACACAAATCAAAGAGCATCTACTAAAGAAGCAGAGCAAGCTTTAACAAAACATCTATTAAAATTAAATGATATAGAATTGCAATTTCAAGATTTAACAAACAAATTTGAGGAAATTAATTTTAAATTAGATAAACTTTCAAATAAACTTTCAAAAGTTCAACAAGATAATCAATTAAGATTTGAGCAAATTGAAAAAAATTCGATAAACAATACTAATAATAATTCTCTTACTTCATTACCTAAAACTGAGAAATCATTAACAAACGAAGAAAATAATAAAACAAACATATTACCTGGCACTTCAGAACCCCAATCACTTGGTGAGCTATCTTATAAAGATATGACTACAAGTGACAAGAAACAGGTAATTGAAACTGTAGAACAAACAGAGACTATAATTTCTGAAGTTTTTAACGCTGAGGAGAAATTATTACCAGACGCAAGTCCTAAAGAACAGTATCAATTTGCAAGAAACTTTCTAAAAGTTGGAGATTATGAAAATGCGGAAAAAGCTTTTAGAGAATTTGTTTTAACAAATCCTGATAATGAATTGTCAGGCAATGCACAGTATTGGTACGCTGAAACATATAGAATAAGACAAATGTACACTGATGCTGCGACTGCTTATTTGGAGGGATATCAAAAATATCCAAAAAGCAAAATTGCTCCCGAGAATTTATTAAAACTAGGAGTATCATTGGTTCAGATGGGAGAAAAAGATCAAGGATGCTTGATGATCGCAGGAGTTAAAAAACAGTATCCTGATGCAACTCAATCTGTACTTCAAAAAGCAAAGTATTATGAAGAAAAAGAATTTGAGTGCAAAAAAGAAAATTCATAATTTTTATTTAAAAAAATTAGAAGATCCAAGAATAAGAAATGTTTATTTAACTTTTAAAAAAAATTTATCTAGTCATATTTCAAATAATTTTTGTGTTGCTGTATCTGGAGGAGAAGACAGTATAGCTTTAACATTTTTAGCAAAATGCTATTCTTTAGAAAAAAAGAAAAAAGTTTACTTTTTTATTGTTGATCATAAATTAAGAGAAAACTCTACGAATGAGGCCAATCTTGTAAAAAAAAAACTAAAACAATTCAAAATTAGCTGTGAAATACTTACTTTTAAAAAGAAAAGATCATCGAATTTGCAATCATTTGCTCGAAACAACAGATATAAATTAATATTTGAAAAAAGCTTAGTTAAAAAAATCGATACTGCTTTGACCGCACATCATAGAGATGATTTATTGGAGAATTTTTTTATTAGATTATTAAGAGGTTCAGGTTTAAAGGGCTTAATCTCTTTTAATAAAATTAAATCAAAGGTAAATTTTAATGATAAAATTTTTACTTTAAGGCCTTTAATCAATGTATCTAAGAAAGATTTAGTCTATATTGTTAAAAAAACTTTTAATTTCTGTGTTCAAGATCCTTCAAATCAAGATGATAAATTTATGAGAGTTAAAATAAGAAAAATGATTAAGAAATTGGAAGAGGAGGGTCTAACTTTTAAAAAATTTAAAATGTCTTTAAATAATTTAAGCGCGAGTAATTATGCTGTTGATTATTTTGTAAAAAAAAATATTTACGACAATTCAAGTTACTTAAAATTTACAAAGTCCGTAATTTTAAAAAAAGACTTTTTCAATCAACCAAATGAAATTGTCTTTAGATCATTTTCAGAACTTTTACAAAAAGTTGGAAATAAATTAAATTATGCTAGAGGAGCCAAAATTGAAAATTTAATTAAACATTTGAGATCTCCAAGAATTTACATAAAAAAAACACTTTCAGGATGTACAATTCAAAAAATAGAGAAATCAGTCATTATTTCTCAAGAAAAATAGCAAAATACCTAAAATTGGCACAAATTGGCACTTGTCAAATTTATAATAATTCTTAATTTACACTTATGAATTTCAAAAATCTTGCAATGTGGGCCGTAATAGTGATTTTAACTGTTGGACTTTATAATATGTTCAAAAATCCGCAAGGTGCAGTGAATCAGAAAAATTCAATAATATTTTCAGAATTTCTTACGCAAGTTGATAACGGTAGAGTTGTCCAAGTAGAAATTCAAGGAAAAAATATAAAAGGAATAATGTCAAATGGGGAAATGTTTAACACATATGCTCCAGATGATCCAAACTTAATACAAAAATTAAGTGACAAAGGTGTAAGTATCTCAGCAAGCCCATTAGAAGAGAAAATGCCGTCATTATTTGGAATACTTTTATCTTGGTTCCCAATGCTTCTCCTAATTGCAGTATGGATTTTCTTTATGAGACAGATGCAAGGTGGAAAAGGTGGAGCAATGGGTTTTGGAAAATCAAAAGCCAAAATGATGAATGAGATTAAAGGTAAAGTTACGTTTAATGATGTTGCTGGTGTTGAGGAAGCTAAAGAAGAAGTTGAAGAAGTAGTTGAATTTTTAAAAGATCCAAAAAAATTTAGTCGATTAGGTGGGAAAATACCTCGCGGATGTCTATTGGTAGGTCCTCCAGGAACAGGTAAAACACTATTAGCTAGAGCAATAGCTGGTGAAGCTGGAGTTCCTTTTTTTACTATATCAGGTTCAGACTTTGTTGAAATGTTTGTGGGTGTTGGAGCCTCAAGAGTAAGGGATATGTTTGAACAAGGAAAAAAACACTCACCATGCATCATATTTATTGATGAAATTGATGCAGTTGGGAGAAGTAGAGGAGCAGGCTTAGGTGGTGGTAACGATGAGAGAGAACAAACACTTAATCAATTGCTAGTGGAGATGGATGGTTTTGATACTAATGAAGGGGTAATAATAATTGCAGCTACTAATAGACCAGATGTTTTAGATCCAGCATTGTTAAGGCCAGGTAGATTTGATAGACAAGTAGTCGTATCTAATCCTGATATTATAGGTAGGGAAAAAATTTTAAAAGTGCATGCTAAAAAAATATCAATGGCTCCAGATGTCAATTTGAGAACAATTGCAAGAGGAACTCCTGGATTTTCTGGCGCTGATTTAGCTAACCTTGTAAATGAAGCTGCTTTACTAGCAGCACGTAAAAATAAACGAATAGTTACTTATATGGAATTTGAAGAAGCTAAAGATAAAGTAATGATGGGATCAGAGAGAAGATCGATGGTGATGAGTGAAGACGAGAAAAAATTAACAGCTTACCATGAAGCTGGCCATGCAATTGTTACAATTAACGAAAAAGCAGCCTACCCAATACATAAAGCAACAATAATTCCAAGAGGGAGGGCATTAGGAATGGTTATGCAACTTCCTGAAAGAGATGAGGTTTCCCAAACAAGAGAGCAGCTACACGCTCAAATGGCTATCGCAATGGGTGGAAGAGTTGCAGAAGAGATTATTTTTGGAGATGACAAAGTAACAACTGGTGCAGCGAGTGACATAGAACAAGCTACAAAAAGAGCAAGAGCAATGGTAATGAGAGCTGGTCTAAGTAAAGAATTAGGTCCTGTCGCATATGGTGAAAATGAGGAGGAAGTTTTCCTTGGAAGATCAGTTGCAAGACAACAAAATATGTCAGAAGAGACTGCAAGAAAAGTAGATAGTGAGATAAGAAAATTTGTTGATAAGGGATATGAAAGAGCAAAAAAAGTTTTAACAGATAAGATAGACGATCTTCATAAAGTAGCAAAAGCTCTATTAACTTATGAAACATTAACAGGTGAGGAAATCGAGGACATAGTTAATAAAAACATATATCCAAAAAATAAAGAAGATTTAAAAGTAGAGGAAGATGACCAAAGCTCTGCTTTAGGATCGATGGGACTGAAACCAAAGATTGTTCATTAAAATTTAATGAAAAAATATTACACAAGAGCGTGTAATTTTTATTTTGGCCCAACATCTCAGAGAAATATTAGAAAAAAAATATCTCTGCCTTTAAATGGAAGTGACCTAATTTCTTTCGATAAAATAGAAATTATCAATAGGGACAAAAGCAAAATAATTAACATCAAAGATGTTAATAAACTTTCAAAAAATTTAAAAATTAAAATTAGAAAAGATTTAAAACACATAAAACAAAAAAAAAATCTAAAAAGATTAACATTGTCTGATATCCCAATTTTGATGGGTATAGTTAATTTAACTCCAGATAGTTTTTCTGATGGTGGCAAGTATAATAAAAAAAATTCAGCTAAAAAACATGTAAATAATTTGTTATTAAATGGTGCAAAAATAATCGATATTGGAGGAGAGTCTACAAGACCTGGGGCAGGTGATATTACCCCTACTAAAGAGTGGGACAGAATTAAATCAGTCTTAAAAATTTTTAAAAAAAAAAAGTGTTTGATTTCTTTGGATACAAGGAAAAGTTTTGTTATGAAAAAAGCCTCTAAAATAAGAGTTGATATTATTAATGATGTATCTGGGTTAATTTACGATTCTGAAACTATAAACTTTTTAAAAAAAACAAAAAAACCATTTATCATTCACCATATGAAAGGAACACCAAAGAATATGCAAATCAAACCATCATATAAAAACGTTTTACTTGATATATATGATTTCTTTGAAACAAAATTAAAATATATAAGAAAACTGGGTATTAAACATAATAATATTATATTAGATCCAGGAATTGGATTTGGAAAAAATTTGAAACATAATATTACTCTTTTAAAGAATATTTCTATTTTCCATTCTTTAGGTCTTCCTATAATGTTAGGATTATCTAGAAAGAGATTTATTAAAGATATTTCTAAAAAAAATGATACCAAAGAAAGACTTGGAGGAACGATATCATCATGTATCCAATCATATCTACAAGGTGTTCAAATTTTAAGAGTACACGATGTTAAAGAAATTAATCAGGCTTTTAAGGTATTTAAAAAGTTACAAAATTAAAAATGGTTAAAAAATATTTTGGAACTGATGGAATACGGGGAAAAGTTAATGGCACTAAAATAAATGGTGAAATGTTTTTTAAATTTGGATTAGCAGCAGGAATATATTTTAAAAATTTAAAAAAAAGTAAACAAACAGCAATTATTGCAAAGGATACCAGGTTATCAGGCTATACACTAGAACCAGCATTAGTCTCTGGATTAGCATCAGCGGGTATGCATATTTATACTCTAGGACCACTTCCAACTAATGGTTTAGCTATGTTGACAAAAAAAATGAGAGCAAATTTGGGTATAATGATTACCGCATCTCACAATCAGTATTATGATAATGGTTTAAAGCTCTTTGGACCAGATGGACTTAAACTATCTGATAAAATTGAAAAAAAAATTGAAAAGTTAATTGACTCAAAGATTGCTAAAAATCTTTCAAAACCAATTGAATTAGGAAGAGTTAAAAGACTTGAGGACGCCAATGAGAATTATATCAAAATTCTAAAACAAAATTTTCCTTCTTCATTTAGTTTGAAAGGTATTAAAATCGTTTTAGACTGTGCTAATGGTGCAAGTTATAAAGCTGGTCCTGAGTTGTTTAAATCATTAGGGGCTAAGGTTTATAAATTTGGCACTTCTCCAAATGGATTAAATATTAATCTTAGGTCTGGTTCTACTTACCCAAAAAAAATCTGTCAAATGACAATAAAAAAAAAGGCACACATAGGTATAGCACTAGACGGTGATGCAGATAGAATAATTGTGTGTGATGAAAAGGGAAAAATTATTGATGGAGATAAAATTCTTGCGATGTTAGCGGAGAGATGGAAAAGGAAAAAAATTTTAAAAGGTGGAGTAATTGGCACATTAATGTCTAATTATGGCTTAGAGAAATTTTTTAAAAAAAATGGAATTAAGTTTTATAGATCAAATGTTGGAGATCGATATGTTAAAGAAAAAATGAAAAAAAATAAGTTTAATTTAGGAGGTGAACAATCAGGTCATATAATACTTGGTAAGTTTGCTACAACAGGTGATGGATTATTAGTTGCGTTAGAAATTCTTTTTTCTTTAAGAAAAAGAAAAAAAGCGAGTGAACTTTTTAACAAATTTAATCCCACTCCTCAAATATTAGAAAATATAGATGTTAAAGATAAATCTATTATTAACAGCTCTAAATGTAAAAAAGCAATTTATGAAGCAAATAAAATTATAAAAGACAAGGGTAGAATATTAGTAAGAAAATCTGGCACAGAACAAAAAATAAGAATTATGAGTGAGTCAGAGGATAAAAACTTAAACAAATTATGTGTAAATATAATTAAAAAATCTATCCAGTAAATTGAAAATAAATTCTAAAATATTAATTATTGCAGGATCAGATTCTTCTGGTGGAGCTGGCATTCAAGCAGATATTAAATCTGTTACATCGCTTGGCTCTTATGCGATGACAGCAATTACAGCAGTGACAGCCCAAAATACCGAAGGGGTTAAATCTATAATACCCATACCAATTAAAGAAATTTCTAATCAGATTGAATTTACTTCGAAAGATATTAAACCGGACTCGGTAAAGATTGGAATGTTACATTCTACAAAAGTTATAGACTCAGTATTACAATCAATTAAAAAATTGAAACTAAAAAAAATAATTTTAGACCCTGTTATGGTTGCCAAAGGTGGGTCCAAGCTTATTAATGATAAAGCAGTTTTAAATTTAAAAAAAAAACTAATTAATAAGGTGGATTTAATTACACCAAATATTCCTGAAGCAGAAATATTAACTGCAATGAAGATTAAATCTATGCTTGATATGAAGGCTGCTGCTTATAAATTATTAGATTTAGGTGCTAAAAATGTTTTAATTAAAGGTGGTCATTTAAGCTCAAAAACTTTGAAAGATATTTTTGTAAACAAGAAAGAAATTGCAATATTTACTAATAAAAAAATTGATACAAAAAATACTCATGGAACTGGATGTACATTATCAAGTGCAATTGCAACGTATTATGGATGTGGAAAAACATTAAAGAAATCTTGTGAGTTGGGCATTAGATATGTAAACAATGCTATTAAGACAAGACCAAACTTTGGAAAAGGAAATGGACCAATTAACCATTTGAATAGTTTTATAGTAGAAAAGAAATTTAGATGAAAAATGTAGTTGTTGTCGGTTCTCAATGGGGAGATGAAGGAAAAGGGAAGATAGTTGATTGGTTATCAAGTGAAGCAGATGTAGTTATAAGATTTCAAGGTGGTCATAATGCAGGTCATACCCTAGTCATAGACGGCGTTACTTACAAACTAAGACTTTTACCATCTGGCGTAGTTAGAAAAAATAAAATTTCCATTATTGGAAATGGAGTTGTTGTTGACCCATGGGCTTTGCTTGATGAAATAAAAGAAGCTAAATCTAAAGGTGTAAATATAAATGAGAGTAATTTAATATTATCTGAAGCTGCTACATTAATTTTACCATTTCATAGAGAGATGGATGAAATTAGAGAAGATGCTGCTGGAAATTCTAAAATTGGAACTACAAGACGAGGAATTGGCCCAGCTTATGAAGATAAAGTTGGGAGAAGATCTATAAGAGTAATGGATCTAGCATCAAAAAAAAATCTAGAAAAAAGATTAACTGTAGTACTTGAACATCATAACGCAATACGTAAGGGGTTAGGAAAACCAATATATGAAAAAAAAAAATTAGTTGAAGAATTATTAAATATAGCACCTAATATTTTAAAATATTCTGCTCCAGTTTGGAAAAAAATAGATCAATTTAAATCAGAAAATAAAAAAATTTTATTTGAAGGTGCTCAAGGAATATTACTTGATGTAGATCACGGAACCTATCCATATGTAACTTCATCTAATACAGTTGCAGCTTCTGCAGCTACAGGATCTGGATGTGGGCCCAATTCTATAAATTTTGTTTTAGGTATAACAAAGGCATATACAACAAGAGTAGGCGAAGGGCCTTTCCCAACAGAACTTAAAGATAATATTGGCAATCATTTAGGAGAAAAGGGTCATGAATTTGGAACAGTAACAAGTAGAAAAAGAAGGTGTGGTTGGTTTGATGGAGTTTTGGTAAGACAAACAATAAAGATTTCAGGTATTGATGGAATAGCTTTAACTAAATTAGATGTTTTGGATGAGCTTGATGAAATTAATGTTTGTGTAGGTTATGATCTTAGCGGGAAAAAAATAGATTATTTTCCTGCGGCTGTAGAAGATCAGCTAAACGTAAAACCAGTTTATAAAAAATTTGAAGGTTGGAAATCTAAAACGCAGGGAATTAAAAGATTTGAAGATTTACCTAATAATGCAAAGACTTATATAAAAGCAATCGAGGAATTTATTGAGACAAAAATATCAAGTATTTCAACAAGTCCTGAAAGAGAAGATACTATTCTTTTAATAGATCCATTTAATTAGCAGGTAATAAATTTTTTGATTTGGCAGAATTCAACATATGTTTTTGTAGTTTTTCAAAAGCTTTGTTTTCTATTTGTCTAACCCTTTCTCTGCTAATTTTATATTTTTTGCTAAGTTCGTCTAAAGTTGTTGGTTCATCAGTTAGCCTTCTTGAGTGAAGGATTTTCTTTTCTCTCTCATTTAATATTTTTATTGAGTCTTGAAGAAGGTCTTTTCTCTGCTCCATTTCATCGCTTTGAGCAATTTTTAATTCATGATCCATTTCATTATCTACAACCCAGTCTTGCCATTCATCACCATCTTCACCTATGGGGGCATTTAAAGATTGTTCTTTGCCAGAAAGTCTTCTATTCATGGAAACTACTTCATCTTCACTTACAGAAAGTCTTTTTGCAATATCCTCAACATGCTCTTTTCTCAAATCCCCTTCGGATTGTGGAGATATTTGGTTTTTAATTTTTTTTAAGTTAAAAAAAAGTTTTTTTTGGGCAGTAGTTGTACCTATTTTAACTAAACTCCAAGATCTTAAAATATATTCTTGTATTGAAGCTTTAATCCACCACATTGCATATGTAGCAAGTCTAAAACCTTTTTCCGGCTCGAATTTTTTTACTGCTTGCATTAATCCCACATTTCCCTCGGATATCATTTCATTCAAAGGTAAACCATAGCCTTTGTAACCCATAGCGATCTTTGCAACTAATCTAAGATGACTAGTTACCAACTTTTCAGCGGATTTCACATTTCCTGTTGACTGCCAATTTTTGGCTAACATATATTCCTCCTCAGCTGCTAGCATTGGAAATTTCTTTATCTGAGAAAGATATGCGGCTAATCCACCTTCATTAGAAAGTGCTGGTAAATTGTAGTTATTGTTATTCATTCGAAGTATTTATTTAATAAATAAATAAAATTTTACAATGTTTTTATTTATTGATTTTTCTTAGTTTTTTTAGAATTTTTTCCAAATTATCAGGTAATTTTGATGAAAATTCTAGCCATTGATTATTTTTTGGATGATTAAAACCGAGCGTTTTAGCGTGTAGAAATTGTCTATCAAGAGAAACTAGGCACTTCTCGAGTTCAGGATTTATATTAATGAATTTTTTAAATTTTTTCTTATATTTTTTATCACCTAAAATATTATTCCCTTTGTTAGACAAGTGAACTCTTATCTGATGAGTTCTACCTGTTTCTAATTTACACTCAATAAGACTTAATGTTGGTACATCATCATTTTCAAATATTTCTAAAGTTTTGTAGTTCGTTATAGCTTTTTTACCTTTATTTAAAGAGACCTCCATCATTTGTCTGTTCTTTGAGCTTCTTGTAATAAATGTTTCAATTTTTCCATTTTGGGGTCTTATTTTGCCCCAAACTAAAGCCTGGTAAACTCTTGTAATAGAATGCTCAGAAAACTGATTAGATAAATTTTTATGGGATATATTATTTTTAGCAATTACAATTAACCCAGATGTCTCCTTATCTATCCTATGAACAATACCTGGTCTTAATTCGTTTCCAATATTTGATAAATTATTACCAGTATAATTAATTAAGGCATTTACAATTGTATTGTCATAATTTCCTGGTCCAGGATGCATTGAAATTCCAGCTGATTTATTTAGTACAATCAAATCTTCATCCTCATGAATTATTTCAAGAGGATAATTAAATGGTGTAAGTCTTTCTTTTTTTGGTTCTACAATTTCAAAAAATATTTTATCATCTACTTTAACTTTTCTAGATGGGTCAGTAACAATTATATTATTTATTTTTAAGTTATTTTCTAAAATTAAAACTTTTACTCTTGATCTACTTAATTTATTGTTCTGATTTGATAACAAAACGTCAATTCTTAAATTATTTTCTTTATTTTTAACTTTTATATTTATATTACTTTTCATGTTATTATAATTATACAATATGCGCTTGTAGCTCAACTGGATAGAGCGCCAGATTTCGGCTCTGGAGGTTCAGGGTTCGACTCCTTGCGGGCGCACCATTACTCTCCCATGTTAATTAATGTACCCCTATTTTTTGCAGCATTAAATGAATAATAAAATAAAATTATTGAAAGTGTGAAATATAAAGCATTCCAAATGAAAGCATTATAAATATTTTCAATATTCACAGTTTGATTAATCAAGATGTTTCTAGCTTCCTCAAATATATATACTAACGGTAAAATATAAGCTATTTTTTGAAATACTTCTGGAAGAGTTTCTATAGGGTAATAAATACATCCAAATGGCGCAAGTAAAAACATTGTTGACCATGCTATATTCTCAAATGATGGGCCAAATCTAAGTAATCCTGAAGAAACTAAAATTCCTAGCGTAATCCCAAAAATATAAAGACTCAGAAATAGAAAAAACAAAAATATTCCCAACTCTAAGATTGAAATTCCAAATAATGGAGAAGTTAGTAAGACTGCTGGAACTAGGCCAATTAAAGATCTTATTAAGGCTGTTATAACAAGTGAAGTTAAAATTTCACCAATTTTCATAGGTGCTATAAAAAGATTGGTAAAATTTCTACTCCAAATCTCCTCTAAAAAAAGCATATTAAAACCAATACTTGTTCTGAACAAAAAATCGTAGAGTATTGCACAAGTCAAAATCACACCAACTGCATTGTTGTAATAAGTTGTGTGTGTAGCAAAAAAATTTGAGATAAATCCCCAAAGAGTAATTTGAATAGTTGGCCAGTATACTAAATCTAAGATTCTGGGAAATGATCTTGTTATAAGATAAAAATGTCTTAAAAATAAACCATATATTCTAGTTAAACTCACTTTTGCTCCTTGAAAGTTTTAAGAAAACTTCTTCTAGATTTGTTCTTCCGTGCTTAGTAATCAAATCATCAGGCGTACCTTGGTCTATAATCTCTCCATTTTTCATCATTAGCACTGATTTGCACAATCGTGTGACTTCACTCATATTATGTGAGGCTAAAAGTACTGAGATTTTTTTTTCTTTTTTATATTCCTCTAAAAAAGTTCTAACAAAATCACCCACTTCTGGGTCTAAAGATGCTGTTGGCTCGTCAAGCAAAAGCACCCTTGGTTCATTAATTAATGCTTTTGCTAAACTTACTCTATTTTTTTGACCAGAAGATAATTCACCAGTAATACTATCCAATAATTCTTCTATTCTCAATTTTTCTGAAAGATATTCAATCCTCTCCTCAATATTTTGGACTTTATAAAGTTTAGCATAAACATTTAGATTTTGCTTTACGGTAAGCTTTTTTGGTAATTCAATATATGGAGATATAAAATTAATCATTTCGAGTATTTCAATTCTATGATTTTCAAGTTTAAGATTATTAATCAATATTTGTCCACTTGTAGGTTTTAGCAAACCAAGTAACATTCCAATAGTTGTAGTTTTACCTGAGCCATTTGGTCCAAGCAAACCTAGAATTTCATTTTCTTGAACATTAAAAGAAATACCTTTCACAGCTTCCTTTTTTCCATAATTTTTTTTTATATTTTTTACTTCAATTAAATTTTTCATTTTTTTGATGCCCTCAAAAGTCTATCGTTAATTGCCTCACCAATTTGAACATTTGGTATTTTCTCAACCGCAATTTTTTTATATCTATTTTTTTTTATTTTTCTTAATGTTTTGTATAAATTTTTTGCTGCCTCTTTTAAATTTTTAGTTTTACTTAAATAAAAATAATTTTTATTTTTTTTTTTCCTTTTTTTTATCAAAATAAAAGCCTCATCATCATCATTTTTTTTGACATTTAGTCTCATAGGGATCCCAGGAGAATAATGCAATTTACTGCTACCTGGCATTTTTACATTTACCTCTCTTTTTTGATTATTTTTTGATGATTTGATAAATTTACAAATTGTTTTACTGTCAATACCTCCCAATCTAAGAATATTAGGCTTACCGATAAGATTTATTATAGTAGACTCCAAACCTACCCTTGAAGAGCCTCCTTCTAAAACAAATTTAATTTTATTCCCAAATTCATCAATTACGTCTTGTTTTGAAACTGGACTAATACTTGATGAAATATTTGCACTCGGAGCTGCGAGAGGATAATCAATTTCTTTTAATATTTTTCTGGTTAAATGATGACTTGGAAATCTTACTGCTACCAAATTTGAGTTATTTGTGACTATTTTCGAAATTTTACTAGTCTTTTTAAGTTTCAAAACAAACGAAATTGCTCCTGGGCAAAATTTTTTGTAAAGGCTCCTGAAAACACTATTTAATTCACAATCCTTTTTTAATTGATTGATATTATGATAGTGAACAATTAAAGGATTACTACTAGGCCTTTTTTTTAACTTAAATATTTTTGATACAGCCTTTTTTGAGTAGGCATTTGCAGCCAACCCATAAACAGTTTCGGTGGGGATTGCTACACATTCATCATTATTCAAATATTTTATTGTTTTTTTGATATTTGAATCGTCAATTTTCATATAATATTACCAACTAATATATGAATGAAAAAAATTTGCTAGATGATATTACATCAAAATCTTTGAATGAGCTTACGGATTTAGCTGATAAAATTATTGAAAATTTGGAAAATGAAATAAATTTAGAAAACAAATCAGAGGACTACGCAAATTTGATTAAAATAAATAAACTTATAGAAAAAAAATTTCAAAAAAACTTTAAAGAAATATCAGAAAAATCAAATTCAAAAATCAAAGAGATAAAATCAAAGAAAGATGGAAAAAAAACTAAATAGAATTGTTAAAAAAACTAACGATTATCTTTATCGATATTTTTCTAAAGAAAAAAATACAGATCTAATCAAGCCGATGTTGTATGGACTTCTTCCTGGAGGAAAAAAAATAAGATCAAAAATATTATTTGATGTTGGTTCAATATTTAAAATAAATAAAAAAAATATCTTGCAAGTAGCTGCTGCAGTGGAATGTATTCATGCTTACTCACTCATTCATGATGATTTACCCTGTATGGATAATGATAATTTAAGGAGAGGAAAGTTGACGACCCATAAGAAATTTAGTGAGTCCACAGCAATACTCGCTGGTAATTCTTTACTTACAATAGCTTTCCAAATTTTGAGCCAGAAAAAATTAAATTTAAGCGAAAAGAAGAAAATAAAATTAATAAACTTACTATCAGAGAGTTCTGGTCATTCTGGTATAGCTGGAGGTCAATATCTAGATTTAAGTTACGAAAAAATAAAAAAAAATAAAAGACAAATTATTAATATGCAAATTAAGAAAACTGGTAAGCTTTTTAGTTTTTGTTGCGTGGCACCAATCATTATATCAGGTAAAATAAAATATTTAGGAATGTTTAATAAAATTGGTAATGAAATAGGCTTATTGTTCCAAATTGCTGATGATTTAATAGATTTAAAGGGAAACACATCAAGCGCTGGAAAAAAAACTAGAAAAGATTTAAAAATGGGAAAAGCTACTTTAATAAGTTTACTAGGTACTAAAAATACTATTAAATATGCAAATAAACTAAAATTAGATATATTCAAAAGTTTAAATAAATTTGGAAAAAAAAGTAGAGATCTAAAAGAAACCATAAATTATATTTTAAATAGAACAAAATGAGCAGTAATTACAAATTTTTAAACAATGTCAATTTTCCAAGTGATATCAGAAAATTATCTCAATCTGAGATAAAAGTTTTGGCTGACGAGGTCAGGCAAGAATTAATAGACGTTGTTTCAGAAACTGGTGGACACCTAGGAGCTGGTCTTGGAGTTGTAGAGCTCACTGTGGTCTTGCATTATATATTTAATACTCCACATGATAAATTAATTTGGGATGTTGGGCACCAAACTTATCCTCATAAAATATTAACTGGTAGGAAAAATAAAATTAGAACACTAAGAAAAGGGAGTGGTTTATCTGGTTTTACAAAAAGATCAGAAAGCGAGTATGATCCTTTCGGCGCTGCTCATAGTTCAACTTCTATATCTTCGGCACTAGGAATGGCTGTTGCTAATAAATTGTCAAATAAATCTGATAATGTAATTGCAGTCATAGGTGATGGAGCGATAAGTGCTGGTATGGCATATGAGGCAATGAACAATGCAGGAGAAAGTAAGACAAAAATGATAGTCGTTTTAAACGATAATGACATGTCAATTGCAAAACCTGTTGGAGCTATGAGAAAGTATCTTGCAAAAATTCTGTCTGGTAAGATTTATTTTAGTTTTAGAGAGACATTAAAATTAATCATATCTGCCTTCTCAAAAAGATTTAAAAACAAAGCAGGAAAAGCAGAGGATTTTTTAAGATCTGCAGTTACTGGTGGTACTTTATTTAATTCCATGGGATTTTATTACATTGGGCCAATAGATGGACATGATATTGATACAATGGTTTCTGTATTTAAAAATGCAAAAGAAATTAATTATGATGGTCCAATTTTAGTTCACGTAAAAACTGAAAAAGGAAAAGGTTATAAATTCGCAGAAAAATCAGAAGATAAATTCCATGGAGTTTCAAAATTTAATGTAAAAACAGGAGAACAGATAAAGTCTTCATCTAATGCACCATCATATACAAAAGTATTTGCTAACACCTTAATCAATCATGCTGAAAAGGATAGTAAAGTTGTTGGTATAACTGCAGCGATGCCATCAGGAACAGGTATGGATTTATTTGGAAAAAAATTTCCTAACAGAATGTTTGATGTTGGAATAGCAGAACAGCACGCAGTAACTTTTGCCGCTGGAATGGCTACAGAGGGATTTAAACCATATGCAGCGATATACTCAACTTTTCTTCAAAGAGCTTATGATCAAGTTGTTCATGATGTTGCAATTCAATCTTTGCCAGTAAGATTTGCAATTGATAGAGCTGGACTAGTTGGTGCTGATGGACCAACACATGCAGGCTCGTTTGATATAACATACTTATCAACGCTACCAAATTTTGTAGTAATGGCGGCTAGCGATGAAGCCGAACTTGTAAGAATGATCAATACCTCAATAGATATTAATGATAGACCTTCAGCTTTTAGATATCCAAGAGGAAATGGTCTAGGGATTGAATTACCAGAAATAAATGAAAAAATTGAGTTGGGTAAAGGAAAAATTATTAAAACTGGAAAAAAAGTTGTAATTTTAAATTTTGGTGCAAGACTTCATGAGTGTATTTTAGCATCTGAAAATTTATCTAAAAAAGGAATTAATATTTCTATAATTGATGCAAGATTTGCAAAACCTTTAGATGAAAATTTAATCTGGCAAATTGCAACAGAGCATGAGGTTTTAATCACAATAGAGGAGGGCTCTATTGGCGGATTTGGATCTCATGTTAGTCAGTTTCTCAGTGAAAAAAATCTTCTAGACAGCAATTTAAAATTCAGATCAATGATATTACCTGACAGATTTATAGATCATGACAAACCCGAGTTAATGTATAAATTTGCAAATCTTGACTCAAATGGAATTGAAAATAAGATTTTAGATACATTAAATTCAAAAGTTTTAATAAAAAAATCTAATTAAATTTTGTTTTGAGCAGTGTTCATTAAATAGTGATCAAGTATTACACAATGCATCATAGCTTCTCCTATTGGAACCGCTCTGATTCCTACACAAGGGTCATGTCTACCTTTAACAGATATTGTTGTATTCTTTCCAAATTTATCAATTGTTTTTCTAGATGATAAGATCGATGATGTTGGTTTAACAGCAAATGAAATTTTTATTTCTTGCCCTGTTGAAATACCTCCCAAAATTCCACCAGCATTATTTGATTTAAAACTAGTTTTACCTTTTCTTTGCAAAATCTCATCAGAGTTTTCTTCCCCAGTAAGCATAGCTGAATCCATTCCTGATCCAATATTTACCCCCTTTACAGCATTAATGCTCATCATCGCAGCTGCTAAATCCATATCTAGTTTGGAATATATTGGCGCTCCAAGTCCTAAAGGTACTCCTCTTGCTCTTATCTCAATTATTGCTCCACAAGACGAACCAGCTTTTCTTATGCCGAGTAAATATTTTTCCCAGAGCTTAATTACAGATTTGTCAGGACAAAAAAATGGATTTGTGGATATAGTTTCGTCTTTCCATTTATTTATATCGCACCCTAAAATGCCTAATTGTATAACTGCACCGACTGCTTGATATTTTGCACCAATCTTATTTTTCAAAACTACTTTTGCAATTGCCCCTGCTGCAACTCTTGCTGCAGTTTCACGGGCTGATTGTCTTCCACCTCCTCTATAATCCCGAATTCCATACTTTTTAAAATAAGTGTAATCTGCATGTCCTGGTCGAAATTTGTTCTTTATTGTCTCATAATCTCTAGATCTCATGTCTTTGTTATAAATTATTAAAGATATAGGAGTTCCAGTAGTTTTTCCCTCAAAAACACCAGATAAAATATTAATTTTGTCATCCTCTTTTCTTTGTGTTGTGAATTTAGATTGACCTGGTTTTCTTTTATTAAGTTCTTTTTGAATATCACTTTCCTTTATTGGAATATTTGGTGGGCATCCGTCTACAACACACCCAATTGCAGGACCATGAGACTCTCCCCAAGTAGTAAATCTAAATAACTTTCCAAAAGTATTAAATGACATTATCTTACTGTATAAATTATTTTTTTAAAATTATGAACGAAAAAAACTCACTTGGATTAAATCTTTGCTTTAAAGAACATAATAACCCAATAAAACTTTTTGAAGAATGGTTCAATAAAGCAAAAAAAACTGAAATTAATGACCCAAATGCGTTTGCTGTAGGCACTGTTAATAAAAAAGGATTTCCAACAGTCAGAATGGTTCTTCTTAAAGATTTTGATAAAAATGGTTTCGTTTTTTATACAAATTTAAAAAGTGATAAAAGTAAAGCCATTAAAAATTCTTCAAAAATTTCCATGTGTTTTCATTGGAAAAGCCTACATAGACAAATTAGGGTAATTGGTATTGCATCTAAAGTTTCAAAAAAAGAAGCTGACGATTATTATAAATCAAGAGCATATGGAAGTAGAATTGGCGCTTGGGCTTCACAGCAGAGTAGCATTTTAAAAAAAAGAGATGATTTATATAAATCTATAAAAGAGTTTAAAAAAAAATTCCCAAATCAAAAAAAAGTACCACGACCAGAATACTGGTCAGGCTGGAGAATAAAACCTAAAGAAATAGAATTCTGGCTTGATGGTCAAAATCGAATTCATGAAAGATTGAAATACATTAAAAAAACTAAAAGTTGGAAAAAAGTATTGCTAAGCCCTTAGAAATTTCTCTCTATACTAAAAGATGTTAAATTTTTAAGCACATTTTTTTCATCAGACTCCTCAAATACACTTAAAGAATTAGCAGCTAAATTTATATAATGTTCTGCTTTTTTATAACACTCTTTAATAATGTTATTTTTTTTTATTAGATTTAGAACATATTCTAAATCTTTCTTTTCACGAATTTGTTTTTCAAATAAAAATTTTAATTTTTCTTTTTCAACATCATCTAATTTTTGATAAAGTAGAATTATAGGTAAAGTTACTTTTCCCTCATAAAAATCATTACCAATGTTTTTTCCAAATAATTTTAATTCAGAATTATAATCTAATGTGTCATCTGCAATTTGAAATGTGAGACCTAGGTTTTTTCCATAAAATTCTAAAGCATTTTTAAATTTTAAATCTTTTCCTGAAATAATTGCGCCAACTTTAGTAGCTGCTGCAAATAATGATGCAGTCTTTGAGGAAATAATATTAAGATATGTCTCCTCTAACATGTCTATTTCTTTATTGTGTTGCAATTGCAGAACTTCACCTTGAGCAATTTCTGATGATGTGTTAGCCAAAAGTTTAAGTAATTCTAAATTTCCATCCTCAACCATCATTTCAAAACATTTGCTTAAGAGATAATCGCCTACTAAAATTGATGAGTGATTTCCCCAGATCTTATTTAAGGTCTTTTTTCCTCTTCTAATATTAGAGTTATCAATTACATCATCGTGCATTAAAGTTGCTGCATGGATTAATTCAACACATGCAGCCAAATTAACATCTCTTAATCCTTTCTCGTATCCACAAATTTTTGAGCATTGCAATGTTAATAGAGCTCTAAGTCTTTTACCTCCAGTGCTTAAATGATATTTTGTCATCTTTTGAACTAACTCAACTTTACTTGCTAATCTGGAATTAATTTTTTCTTCAACTAGAATCAACTTATCTTCAACTGAGTTTTTTAAGTCAGTATAAGAATTATTAATTTGTTTTTTAAGCTGTATTACAGTTCCCATGTTTTAAAACTATTATATACAAATTATTAATATACTTATCAATTGACGCACCTTATTCTTTAATTATAACTAGGGTTTATAATATATTTAAAAAACTTATAAAAATTTTAATGTTTTCATTTTTTAAAAAAAAAAAAGTAATTAGCCATCTTAAACTATCTGGTGTTATAGGAAATGTTGGAAAATTAAGACAAGGAATAGATTATTCAAGCCAGGAAGAAATAATTAAAAAAGCTTTCTCACTAAAAAAAGCATTAGTAGTAGCAATTACAATAAACTCACCAGGAGGATCTCCAGTTCAATCACATCTGATATATAAACTTATTAAGGAACAATCAAAAAAAACAAAAAAAAAAGTTATTGTCTTTGCTGAAGATGTGGCTGCATCCGGTGGATACCTGATCGCTTGTGCTGGTGATGAGATATATGCGAACTCAAGTTCGATAATAGGATCAATTGGCGTTATTTCTGCATCATTCGGATTTAAAAACTTAATAGAAAAAATTGGAGTTCAAAGAAGAGTATATACAGCAGGAAAGAATAAAAGTACTTTAGACCCTTTTCTTGATGAAAAAGAAGAGGATATAAATCGGTTAAAAAATATTCAATTAGAAATTCATCAGGATTTTATTGATGTCGTTGAGGAGAGTAGAAAAGAAAAACTAAACAAAAACTCTGGTATTGAACTTTTTTCAGGTGAGTTTTGGGCTGGAAAAAAAGCAAAAGAATTAGGTTTAATAGATGGTTTGGGTAATGCAGAGCAAATATTAAGAGAAAAATTTGGAGATCAAATTGAGATTAAGAAGTTTGAAAAATCTAAGGGATGGTTGTCAAAAAAATTATCATCCTCAGAAAATTATGCTGAGAAGATTTTAAGTGTGTTAGAGGAGAGATCAATCTGGCAAAGATATGGCCTCTAAAATAAAAAAAAATAACATTTCTTTTCAAGATACAATTTTTAATTTGCAAAAATTTTGGGCAAAAAAAGGTTGTGTAATATTACAACCGTACGATCTAGAGGTAGGAGCTGGTACATTTCATCCCGCAACCACTCTTAGATCTCTAGGCCCAAAACCATGGAAAACTGCTTATGTCCAACCATCACGCAGACCTACTGATGGACGATATGGAGACAATCCAAATAGATTACAACATTATTATCAATTTCAAGTTTTAATAAAACCTTCTCCAAAAGATATTAAAAAAATGTATTTAAATAGTTTAAATTCGATTGGAATTAATCATGAAGATCATGATATTAGATTTGTAGAAGATGACTGGGAAAGCCCTACTTTAGGAGCTGCAGGCCTTGGATGGGAAGTTTGGTGTGATGGAATGGAAGTTACACAATTTACTTATTTCCAACAAATGGCTGGTATTGAATGTAATCCTGTGTCTGTAGAAATTACTTATGGTTTGGAAAGATTGTGTATGTTTATTCAAGATAAAAAAAACGTTTTTGATTTGAATTGGAATAATGAGGGCATCTTATACAGGGATGTTTTCCATCAATCAGAAAAAGAATTTTCAGCTTATAATTTTGAATATGCCAATACTGATAATTTATTTAAAATATTTGATATGCTTGAAGAAGAAACAAAATTATTAGTTGAAAAAAAGATTTCACTTCCAGCATACGATCAATGTTTAAAATGTAGCCATGTATTTAACATTCTAGATGCTAGAGGGGTGATTAGTGTAGCACAAAGGGCTGAATATATTGCAAGGATAAGGGAACTAACTAAATCAATTGGGAAAGTTTGGGTTGAGAGCCAAAGTTAATGTCAGAATTATTTGTAGAGCTATTTAGTGAGGAAATTCCTGCAAAGCTTCAAATTAATGCAAGGAATGAGTTAAAAAAAAATATTAAAAATTTTTTTATTGATAACCAAATTAAATTTAACGAAAATTTCAATGTTTATTCAACACCAAATAGACTAGTTCTCCATATTGATAAAATCCCTAATGAAATTGAACTTAACTCGCAAGAAATAAGAGGTCCAAATGTTAATGCTCCTGAAAAAGCTTTAGAGGGATTTATTAGATCAAACAATACAACATTAGAAAAAATCTTTAAAAAAAGTACTGAGAAAGGTGAATTCTACTTTTTTAAAAAAGAGACTAGAAAAATAAAAGTTTCAGATTTATTAGAAAAAAATTTAAGTGAAATCTTAACAAAGATAACTTGGAAAAAATCAATGAAATGGGCAAATTATGATCTTTACTGGGGAAGACCTCTTAAATCCATTTTGGCAATATTTAATAAAAAACCTCTTAATTTTGTTTTTAATCATATAAATAGCTCTAACAAAACTTTTATAGATAAATCACTAGAAGAAGGTTTAAAAATTTTTAATGACTTTAATTCGTATATAAAATTTTTTAAACAAAAAGGTATTTTAATTGACCAAGATTTAAGAAAAAAAAAAATACAGAATAAGATTAATGAAATAATTAATAAAAAAAAATTAAAAATCGAACAGAACGATAGGCTTATAGATGAAATAGTAAATATAGTTGAAAAACCAGCGGTAATTGTTTGTGATTTTGACGAAAAATTTTTGAATGTACCTAGTGAAATATTGATTACGACTATGCAGAGTCATCAAAAATATTTACCAATTTTTGACAAAAAAAATAATCTTACAAATAATTTTTTTGTAGTTTCAGATATAAAAGACAATAAAGGGTTTGTTAAATTAGGAAATGAGAGAGTGATTGAGGCGAGATTAAGCGATGCAGAGTTCTTTTGGGAAAAAAATAAAACTCAAAATTTAATTAAACAAGTAGATAAATTAAAAAATATAAATTATTTTAAAGGTTTAGGATCCTACTTTGATAAAATTCAAAGAATGAGAAAGTTATCATCATTAATTTCTGATGATTTTTTAATTAGTAAAGATAAAATTGAAATAGCCTCATCAATTTGTAAAGTTGATTTAATGTCCGATCTTGTTGGAGAGTTTCCAGAACTCCAAGGTATTGTTGGTGGTCACTTTGCAAAGTTTCAAGGGTTTGATAAAGAAGTTTGTCTTGCTGTATCTGAACAATATTTGCCTAACGGGATGGAAAGCAAACTACCAAAAAAAATGTACAGTGTTACTTTATCTTTGAGTGATAAACTAGATTCATTAGTAGGTTTTTTCGGAATAAATTTAAAACCTACTAGTTCAAAAGACCCATATGCCATAAGAAGAATGGCTATAAGTCTCGTAAGATTAATTGTTGAAAATGAAATAAAAATCAAACTAAAAGATTTAATTATTTATACCTGTTCAGCATATAGAGATCAGGGCTATGATTTTGACACCAAAAAGATACAAAACGAATTAAGCGATTTCATAATTGAAAGATTAAAAAATTATTTAAGAGAAAAAAAAATAAGACAAGATATAATTGAAAGTGCAACATTTTTGCTTGGATTGGATGATTTATTAAAGGCTTATAAAAAATCTTTATGTTTAAATAAAAATATTAAAAAAGAAATCGGTTTTGAAACTATTGCAGTATACAAAAGATCTTCAAATATATTAAATACTGAAGAAAAAATATCTATCGAAACTCTTGGTTTTGCAGATCCAGGATTATTTAAAAATGATTATGAGAAAAAACTATATAAAAAAATAAATGATATAAGAAAATATTTTTTGAGTATTGGAAAAGATGAAAATTACGAGGAAAGTTTAAAAATTTTATCAGGCATTAAGAATGAGGTAAACGATTTTTTCGATAATGTTATTGTTAATGATGAAGATATAATAATTAAAAAAAATAGATTAGAATTATTAAATATGTTGTGTAAAACTTTTGATAACTATTTTAATTTTTCAAAAATAGAAGCCTAGTATGAAAAAAATTATATTTAATTTTAAATCAAATGAAATAAAAAAAATTAAACTACCAAAAAATATTCTTGGCGGCAAAGGTGCAAATCTTTCTGAAATGGGAAGAATGGGTCTACCTGTGCCCCCTGGTTTTATAATATCTACTGAGGCATGTAATTTATTTTATAAGAATAAAAAAAAATTAAATAAAAAAATACTTAATGAAATAAATAAAGAACTAAAATTTATTGAAAAAGACTCAGGAAAAAAATTTGGAGATATAAAAAATCCTCTCCTAGTTTCTGTAAGATCTGGAGCTAGGGTTTCTATGCCTGGTATGATGGATACAATTTTAAATTTAGGTTTAAATGATAATACAGTAATAGCACTTGCAAAAAAAACCTCAAATCTAAGATTTGCAAATGATAGTTATAGGCGGTTTATTCAAATGTACTCTAGTGTTGTATTGGGAATAGAAAGTTATCACTTTGAGGATATAATTGAGAACTATAAGTTAACAAAAGGAGTATTACTTGACACAGAATTAGATGAATATGACTGGGAAGCTTTAATAAAAGATTTTAAAAATATAGTTAAAGAAAAAACTAAAAAAGATTTTCCTCAAAGCGTCAAAGAACAACTTATAGGAGCTATAAGTGCTGTTTTTTTATCTTGGGAAAGTCACAGAGCAAAAGTCTATAGAAAATTAAATCAAATACCATCTAATTGGGGTACAGCAGTTAATGTACAGTCAATGGTTTTTGGAAATATGGGAAATGATTGTGCAACTGGCGTAGTATTTACTAGAAATCCTTCAGATGGATCAAAAAATATATATGGAGAATATTTAATAAATGCGCAAGGAGAGGATGTTGTTGCTGGAACTAGAACGCCACAACATATTACAAAAAAAGCTAGAGTTGAATCAAAAGAAAATCTTAAGTCAATGGAAGAGGCAATGCCAGCGACTTACAAGCAACTAAAGAATATTTTAACTAAATTAGAAGAACATTATAAAGATATGCAGGATGTTGAGTTTACTGTTGAAAATAAAAAACTTTGGATGCTTCAAACACGCTCTGGAAAACGAACAGCCAAGTCTGCTGTAAAAATTGCTGTAGATATGGTTAAAGAAAAATTGATTACTAAAAAAGATGCAATATTGCGAATAGAACCAAGTTCTCTGGACACTTTACTTCATCCAACTTTAGATGAGAAAGCGAAATTGGAAGTAATTGGGTCAGGCTTACCCGCATCACCTGGTGCCGCAAGTGGAAAAGTTGTTTTCACATCTGAAGAGGCTGAAAGACTAAATAGTATGATGCAAAGTACAATATTAGTTCGTGTGGAAACTTCACCAGAAGATATACATGGTATGCATGCAGCAAAAGGAATACTTACATCAAGAGGAGGTATGACAAGTCATGCTGCAGTAGTTGCTAGAGGAATGGGAAGACCATGTGTTTCTGGATCTAGCGAAATAGAAATTGATTATGAAAATAAATTATTCAAAACAAATAACAGAGTAATCAAAGAGGGAGAAATAATTACAATTGATGGATCAACAGGAAGAATAATTATTGGCAAGGTAAAAACTGTTAAACCAGAAATATCAGGTGATTTTTCAAAAATAATGAGTTGGTCTGATGATTTTAGAAAATTAAAAATTAGAACTAATTCGGAGACGCCATTAGATAGTAAAACCGCTAGAGAATTTGGTGCAGAAGGTATTGGTTTGTGTAGAACTGAACATATGTTTTTTGACGAAGAAAGAATTTTATCAGTAAGAGAAATGATATTATCAAAAACAATTGAAGACCGATCTAATGCACTCAAAAAGCTATTACCACATCAAAAAAAGGATTTTATTGAAATATTTAAGATAATGAAAGGTTTACCGGTAACAGTAAGGTTACTTGATCCACCTCTACATGAATTTTTGCCAAAAAATAATAATGAAATTAATGATGTTGCAGTTTCACTAAATATTCCCGTTAATGAACTAAAAGTTAGAATTTCAGAGCTTCATGAGCAAAATCCCATGCTAGGTCATAGAGGTTGCAGATTAGCAATCTCATTCCCTGAAATTTATGAGATGCAATGTACAGCAATATTTGAAGCTTTAGTAGAATGTAAAAAACAAAAAATTCAATCTACAATGCCAGAAATCATGATACCTTTAGTTTCAACAGAAGCAGAAATAAAAATCATGAAAGATTTAGTCATCAGGGTTGCAAAAAAAGTTCAAGATGAGAATAAAATTAAAATTGATTTTTTAGTTGGAACAATGATTGAATTGCCAAGAGCAGCAATAAAGGCAAAAGACATCGCTAAACACGCTGAATTTTTTAGTTTTGGAACAAATGATTTAACTCAAACTACTTTTGGAATTAGCAGAGACGATAGTGGTAAATTTCTTAACGACTATATTGATAACAAAATTTTTGACATTGATCCTTTTGTATCAATTGATGATGGAGTTGGAGACTTAATAAAAATTGCAACTGATAAAGGTAGAAAACAAAACAAAAAAATTAAACTTGGAATATGTGGTGAGCATGGTGGAGATCCCAAAAGTATAGAATTTTGTGCAAAAACTGGGTTAGATTATGTGTCTTGTTCTCCCTACAGAGTTCCAGTTGCAAAATTAGCGGCAGCTCAAGCTCAAATAAAAAAGAATTAAATCTCTAATTTTAAATCCAAAGCTTGAATACTATGTGTTAACTCTCCAATCGATATTCTATCAACGTTTGTTGCAGCTATTTTTTTTACATTTTTTAAAGTTATTCCT
The DNA here is from genome assembly GCA_902584995.1 of uncultured Pelagibacteraceae bacterium. GTDB lineage: Bacteria > Pseudomonadota > Alphaproteobacteria > Pelagibacterales > Pelagibacteraceae > Pelagibacter. The sequence continues at coordinate 16,737 of CACICF010000007.1, read as the reverse complement.
CCAGAGGCTTCAGTCTCATATTTCCCTTTTGCATATTTAATAGCAACTTTAACATTTTTAGGACTCATGTTATCAAATAGAACTGTATTAAAATTAAGTCCATTAATTTTCTTAAATTGTTTCAATGTATCAACTTCGACAGTAATTTTTCTTTTTTTTTTATTTTTAATTGCTTTTTTCACTATTTCTTCGAATTTCTTTGATGAGGCTAGATGATTGTCTTTAATTAAAAATTCATCACTTAAATTAAATCTGTGGTTTGTCCCACCTCCTAGTTTTACAGCATATTTTTGAATAACTCTTAGATTGGGAATGGTTTTTCTAGTGCAACAAACTTTTGTTCTCTTACCTACTTTTTTTACAAATTTATTGGTTTTAGTTGCAATACCTGAGATATGTGAGAGAAAATTTAGAGCAACTCTTTCCCCAATTAAAATACTTTTAATTTTACCTTCAATTACAGCAATTATAGAACCTTTATTAACTTCAGATCCCTCTTTTTTTTTTATATGAAATTTAATATTTCGATCTAATAAATTAAAAGTTTGTTCTGCAAATTTTAATCCACCTATAATACCTTTTTGATTGCTAATTAGTTTAACTTTTGAAATTAAATTATTATTTAATAGATTTGTTGTAATATCTCCTGAAGGATATAGATCCTCATTAAGAGCTAACTTACAAGTTGATCGGATAAAATTTTTACTTAATTGTATTTTTGGCACAGAATTTATCTGCCTATTTCAGCCATTCTCTCTACTGATTTCCTAGCTTTCTCAATTGTTTCGTACTCCATTATTAATTCATTTGTTTCATTTTCTAAACAATCAAGTATTTTTGGAAGTGTAATCCTTTTCATATGAGGGCATAAGTTACAAGGCCTAATAAATTCTACATTAGGATTGTCGATTTGAACATTATCACTCATTGAGCATTCAGTGACCATCATAACCTTTTCAGGTTGATTATCTTTTACATATTTAATCATCCCACTTGTTGATCCTGCGAAATCACTTGCCTGTATTACATCTGGAGGACACTCTGGATGAGCAATAATTTTAATTCCAGGATTATTTTTTCTTATTTCATTTATCTCCTCATCATTAAACTGTTCATGAACCTCACATGTGCCTTTCCATGAAATAATTTCTACATCTGTTTGTGAGGCGACATATTTCGCTAAATAATCATCTGGTAAGAATATTACTTTTTTAACTCCTAAAGAATTTACAATTTTTACAGCATTTGCTGATGTACAGCAAACATCAGTTTCAGCCTTAACATCTGCTGAAGTATTTACATATGAGACTACTGGAACTCCAGGGTATTTTTTTTTTAAATTTCTTACATCTTCCCCTGTTATTGAGGACGACAATGAGCAGCCAGCTTTCATGTCTGGTAATAAAACTTTTTTATTAGGGCTCATTAATTTAGCAGTCTCTGCCATAAAATGTACTCCACACATTACAATAATATCCGCATCTGTTTTTGCAGCTTCAATTGCCAAAGCTAATGAGTCTGCGGAAAAATCAGAAATGCCATGATATATTTCTGGAGTTTGGTAATTATGTGCAAGAACAACTGCATTCTTTTCTTTTTTTAATTTATTGATTTTATATATATATGGAGCATGGGTTGCCCATTCTATCTCAGGAATAGATTTAGAAACCTTCTGGTAAATAGGATCAGTTGCTATTTTAACTTCACTTGTGAATTCCATAATAAAAAACTTATCAACTTGAAATAGAATTGTCATTCATTTAATCTGACGCATTATTTGCGGCCATGCTGAAATTGGTAGACAGGCACGGTTGAGGGCCGTGTGAGCCTAGCTCATGAGAGTTCGATTCTCTCTGGCCGCACCATATTTTAACAGTATTTAGAAGAATAGGGGGCGTTCTGTTGCCAGGTGCCCCAAACCCCGTAACTTAATTAATAAATTAATTAAGCTGCAAGTGCGTAACTTTCGTTAGCATTTATAAATTAGCCCTTTACGGTGGAACAATACCGAACGAAAGAACAACTTTTAGACACCCGTCGATCCTAATTCACCCCCTTAAGTTGTAAATGGTGGAGGTGGTGGGTACTGCCCCCACGTCCGTAATGGTTATTACGAAATTCGTTTATCGTCATAGTTGGAAAACCAACACTATTAATATAAAACCAAATATTAGAGATTCAATAATTTATTCATGAAACTTACAAAAGATCAGATAAACGATATAAAAGAACAACAATCTCAAAATAATAGCACAAAAAGAGTTACAGCTCCTGAATTGGAAAAAATTTTATATGAGGCTTTACCAGCTTTAGATCACGGTTTTATAAGAGTTATTGATTATATGGGGGATGATAGTTCAATTGTTCAGTCCGCAAGAGTATCTTATGGAAAAGGAACTAAACAAGTTTCAACAGATAGTGGATTAATTAAGTATCTTATGCGTCACTGGCATAGTACTCCATTTGAAATGTGTGAAATCAAATATCATGTCAAATTACCCATTTTTATTGCTAGACAATGGATCAGACATCGAACAGCAAATGTAAATGAATATTCAGCAAGATATTCAATTTTAGATAAAGAATTTTATTTACCAGATCCAGAAAATTTAGCTGCTCAATCAATTGCAAACAGACAAGGACGAGGCGATGTTATTGAAGGTGAACAAGCAAAAGAAGTTTTAGAACTATTAAAAAATGATGCAGAAAGAACATATCATAATTATGAGACCATGCTAAATCAAAGATATGATGGATCTACCATTGATGAGAATAAAAAAGGTCTAGCTAGGGAGTTAGCGAGAATGAATTTAACTTTGAATACATATACCCAGTGGTACTGGAAAACAGATTTGCTTAACCTAATGAATTTTTTAAGATTACGTGCAGATCATCATGCACAATACGAAATAAGAGTTTATGCAGATATAATGTTAGATACTTTAAAGAGATGGGTTCCAATTACTTATGATGCTTTTATGGATTATAGAGTTGGCGGCACTGAAGTCTCGGCCAAAGGAAAAATCATAATTCAGAAATTAATAAAAGGAGAAGAAGTTAATTTTGACAATTCTGGACTTTCAAAAAGAGAATGGAATGAACTTTTGGAAGCTTTTGAAATTAAAGATAAGATCGTTTAATTTTTTCAGCAAATTTTAAATAAATTTTTGTTATTTCGTGATCTGGATCTTTTTCAACAATAGGAATACCCATATCCCCATATTTTCCCACATCTGAATTAATAGGAATTTGACCTAAAAATTTTTTCTTAAATTCTTTAGCTGTTCTTTCAACCCCATTCTCACCAAAAATTGCATATTTTTTACCATCATCTCCAATGAAATGACTCATATTATCTATTAAACCAATGATATTAACTTTTAATTTATCAAACATTCTTATTCCTCTTTTAACATCTTGAAGAGCTATTTCTTGAGGTGTTGAGACTATAATCGCACCGTCTACATTAATTTCTTGAGCAAAAGTTAGTTGAGTATCACCTGTTCCAGGTGGCATATCCACAATTATAAAATCTAAATCTCTCCAACCAACTTTTTGTGTAAAAGTTTTAATAGCGCTTGTTACCATTGGTCCTCTCCATATCATTGGTGTTTGTTCATCAGTAAGAAAACCAATAGACATACATTGAATATCGTACTTAACAACTGGTTTTAAAATTTGGCCGTCACTCTCAGGCTTTTCATCAATTGAAAACAATTTAGGTAAAGACGGTCCATAGATATCTGCATCTAAAATTCCCACTTCACATCCAACCTTTTTTAGGGCTAAAGCTAAATTTGTTGCAAAGGTTGATTTTCCAACACCACCTTTTGCGCTTGAAATAGCAATTGTAAATTTAGTACCTGGAATAGGGTTTCTTTTGAAGGTTTTTGGCTCTGTTTTTGCCCTCATTGTGTCACTAAGACCTACTTTTTTATCGTTCATAAAAATACACTTACCTTGTTTTTGATAATAAAGACACTATATAGAATGTCATAATGACGATTTACAAAAATCAAAGCCCATGGGGCACACCTCCAGGAAGTGGTGGAAGTGGTGGAAACGGAGGAGGTTTCAGAAGAGGCCCAACCCCCCCTAACTTAGATGAGGCAATTAAAAAATTACAGGATACCATAAATAAATTTACAGGAAGTAGCACAGGTGGAAAAAAACCCATCATATTTGGATTAATAATATTAGTTGTTATTTGGGCGTTAAGTGGTTTGTATAGAGTATTGCCCGATGAGCAGGGTGTAGTCTTAAGATTTGGAAAATTTGTTAACACAACTCAGCCAGGATTAAATTATCATCTGCCATTTCCGATTGAAAGTGTGCTAACTCCCAAAGTTACAAAAGTTAATAGAATGGATATTGGTTTTAGATCAGAAAGAGACAGTGGATTTGGTCAAGGCGGTGGAGTTGCGGATGTACCAGAGGAAAGTCTAATGTTAACTGGTGATGAAAATATTGTTAATATAGATTTTTCAGTATTTTGGGTAATTAAAGACGCTGGTAACTTTTTGTTTAAAATTCAGGACCCAGAGGGAACGGTTAAAGCTGCAGCTGAAACTGCGATGAGAGAAGTAATTGCAAGATCTAATATTCAACCAATCCTTACAGAAGGTAGGGCAGTTATTGAAAGAGATACGCAGGATATTATTCAAGGTATTCTTGATGAATATGAAAGTGGAGTACAAATTACCCAAGTCCAAACTCAGAAAGCTGACCCACCTGATCAGGTAATTGATGCATTTAGAGATGTCCAGGCTGCGAGAGCAGATATGGAAAGATCAAAAAACGAGGCAGAAGCTTATGCTAATGATGTAATACCAAGAGCTCGAGGAGAAGCTGCAAAAATACTACAAGCTGCAGAAGCTTACAAAAAAGAAGTTGTTGCAAAAGCTGAGGGTGAAGCAAGCAGATTTTTATCTATCTATACTGAATATGCAAAAGCAAAAGAGGTAACTCAAGAGAGAATGTATTTAGAGACTATGGAACAGGTACTTGCAGATATTAATAAAATTATAATTGATAAGGACTCAGGATCTGGTGTAGTGCCATATCTTCCATTACAAGAATTAAAATCGGGGTCAAATTAATGAAAGCTGGAAAATTTATATTACCAATAGTCATCTTGATAGCCGCAACGCTATTCTTTTCAATATTTATAGTTAAAGAAGTAAACCAAGCTATAGTTCTACAATTTGGTGATCCAAAAAGAATAATTTTAAAGCCAGGTTTAAACTTTAAACTGCCTTTTATTCAGAACGTAGTATTTTTAGATAAAAGAGTTTTAAATTTAGATACTCCACCAGAAGAAGTAATAGCATCCGACCAGAAGAGATTAATCGTTGATGCTTTTGCAAGGTTTCAAATTATTGATCCTTTAAAATTTTACATATCGGTTGGAAATGAAAGAGTTGCAAGATCAAGATTAGCAACAATAATTAACTCGAGAATAAGGAATGTTTTAGGACAACAAAAACTGCAAACATTATTATCTGAGGATAGATCCAAACAGATGGCTTTGATTCAGCAAGGGGTAAATAATGAGGCAGAAAACTTTGGAATAAAAATAGTTGATGTCAGAATTAAACGAGCGGACTTGCCTCAAGCTAACAGTGATGCAATTTTTAGAAGAATGCAAACAGAGAGGGAGAGAGAAGCAAAAGAATTTAGAGCGAAAGGTGCAGAAATGGCAGTTACGATTACATCTACAGCAGACAAAGAAGTTACAGTTATACTTGCAGACGCTCAAAAAAAATCTGAAATAATGAAAGGTGAGGGAGATGGTCTTAAGAACAAAATCTTTGCAGATGCATTTGGACAAGACCCTGAGTTTTTTGGATTTTATAGAGCAATGCAAGCTTACCAAAAAGCTCTAATTGGCGGAGAAACATCTATGATTTTATCTCCTGATAGTGAGTTTTTTAAATTTTTTGGAAATAAAGAAAATTAAAGTTAAAATAATTAATAATGAGAGAATTGATCATAGCTTTTGGTCTTTTCTTATTTGTTGAAGGTGTTTTGTATGCCTTATTTCCATCAAAAATGAAAAATATGTTAAAGAAAATAGATACGATTGCAGACAGACAATTAAGACTTGGTGGTTTAATCTTTGCGATAATTGGTTTTGTGATTATTTGGTATTTAAAAAAATGAAAAGTTTAGTAAAAATTTTTGCTGTTTTTTTAGTTTCAATTAACTGTTTTTCTATCTCATTTGCAACCTCAATCCCATCATCATTTGCTGATCTTGCAGAGAGATTGATGCCTTCAGTTGTCAACATATCTACAACAACAACAGTAACTACAAGATCAAACCCTCTTCCATTTGAATTTCCTCCTGGATCTCCTTTTGAGGATATGTTTGGCACACCACAACAAAGACAGACTAGTGCATTAGGTTCCGGATTTATAATTGATGAAGAAGGTATAGTAATTACAAATAACCACGTTATTCAAGGCGCACAGGATATAGTGGTAAGAGTTAACGGCGATAAAGATTATAAAGCAAAAGTTCTTGGTGCAGATGCTGGAATGGATTTAGCAGTTTTAAAAATAGAATCAGATGAAAAATTTAAACCAGTAAATTTTGGAAATTCAGATAAAGCAAGAATAGGTGATTGGGTAATAGCAATAGGAAATCCTTTTGGTCTTGGTGGCACAGTAACTGCGGGAATAATATCTGCGAGAAATAGAAGTATCGGTTTATCAAGATATGAAGATTATATTCAAACGGATGCATCAATTAACCAAGGTAATTCTGGTGGCCCGTTATTTAATATGAATGGAGACGTTATTGGAATAAATACTGCAATTTTAGGTCAATCAGGTTCAATAGGTATTGGTTTTGCAATTCCTTCTAATAGTGCTCAAAAAGTAATTAGACAACTTATAGAATTTGGAGAAACTAAAAGAGGTTGGCTCGGAGTTAGAATTCAAGTTGTTGATCAAGGAATTGCTGATGCAGAAAATTTAGATAAACCAAGAGGAGCGCTAGTTGCTAGTGTTGCAGAAAATAGTCCTTCTGACAAAGGTGGAATTAAACCAGGAGATATCATTTTAGAGTTTGATGGAAAGCCTATAAATGAAATGAAAGAATTACCAAAGATTGTAGCCGAGACAGATGTTGGAAAAAAAGTTATGGTGAAAGTCTGGAGAAATAAAAGAGAAATAACAAAAGAAATAGTTCTTGGAAGACTAGAAACATCTGAGGATTTTAAAGCACAAAAACCAGTAATAGAAAAACCCAAAGTATCAAGAATAGAGGGCTTAAAAATAGAAGTTCGTTTATTGAATAAAGATGATATTGAGTCAAGGAACCTACCAAAAGGAACAAGTGGTGTGGTAATCACAAAAATAGATAAAGAAAGTCCAATAAATTACTTGCAGGTAAACAATATAATTGTCGAGGCAAATAGAAAAAAAATTAATACTATTGGTGATCTTGATAATGTGGTTAAGCTTAAACTAAGAAGTGACGAAAATAATTTATTGATTGCAATATATAATAATCAAAATCAGAGAACATACGTAGGCGTAAAGCTTAAATAATCAAATGGACCTTAAGTCCAAAATAATTTTAATATCAGGACCCACGGCATCAGGAAAATCTGAATTAGCGATTAAATTTGCTAAAAAAATTAATGGAGAAATAATTAATACAGATAGTATGCAGGTCTACAAAGAATTAAAAATATTAACAGCCAGACCGGTTAAAGAAAATAACAATAAAATCAAACATCATTTATATGGCTTTCAAAGTGTTAAAAATGAATTTTCAACTGGCAAATGGTTAAAATTAGTTAAAAAAAAAATAAAAGAAATAAGAAATAAAAATAAAGTACCTATTTTGGTGGGTGGTACTGGTCTTTACTTTAAAGCATTAACAGATGGTTTGGTTAGGATACCGAAAATTCCTAATAAAATTAGAAATAAAATTAGAAATATGCAAACAAAAATAGGACAAAAAAAATTTTATCTAAGACTTTTAAAAAAAGATAAATTTATAAAAAACAATATAGATCCTACGGATGTCCAAAGATCTTTAAGGGCATATGAGGTGATTTACTTTACAAAAAAATCAATCGTTGAGTGGTATAAAAAAACAAAATCACAATATAAAAATGACGAATTTTTAAAAATTTATATTGATTATCCTAAAGAGCAATTGGTCAATAAAATTTCAAAGAGAGTAGATCAAATGATAAAAGATGGGGCCGTCGAAGAGGTTAAGAACTTTGAAAAGTTGAATTTAAAGAATGATAATAATCTTAATAAAGTTATTGGCGTCAGAGAGATCAAAGATTTTATTGATAAAAAAACTTCATTTAAAGAAATGAAACTAAATATTGTAATAAAAACGAGGCAATACGCCAAAAGACAGAGAACTTGGTCCAGAGGTCAGATGAATGATTGGCAAAAATTTGATCCTGAAGACCTCTTAAAATTTATAAAAAAATTTTAATTTATCTCTACTATAACTTGACCAATGAGCACAACTTCAGCTAGATTGTCTGAATGTCAAAATTATATTCTGGAGCTGAGATTGTATTTAAATGTTTAGAAGATCATAACGTTAGTCATATTTTTGGATATCCAGGAGGAGCAGTACTTCCAATTTATGATGAATTAAAAAATTTCAGTTCTATAAAACATATTTTAGTAAGGCACGAGCAAGGCGCGGGACATGCAGCAGAAGGTTATGCAAGATCGACGGGTAAACCGGGTGTATTATTGGTAACCTCAGGACCTGGAGCTACAAATGCAGTTACAGCTTTAACTGACGCTTACATGGACTCAGTTCCATTAGTTTGTATTACGGGACAAGTGCCAACTCATTTGATTGGAACTGATGCATTTCAAGAGTGTGATACAACAGGAATTACTAGACCTTGCACTAAACATAATTGGTTAGTGAAAGATATAAATGATCTGTCAGAGATAATGCACAAAGCTTTTGAAGTAGCAACTACAGGAAGACCAGGGCCAGTACTAGTTGATATTCCAAAGGACATACAATTTCAAAAGACAAAGTACAAAAACTATAAAAAAGTAAAAAAATTGAATGGTAAATCTCATGATAAATTTACTCAAAAAAATATTGATGAATTAATTGAATTAATTAGTAAGGCAAAAAAACCGATATTTTATACAGGTGGTGGAGTAATTAATTCAGGACCAAAAGCAAGTGAGCTTTTAAGAGAACTTGTATATGCAACTGGATTTCCTATAACCTCAACTTTACAGGGTCTTGGTTGTTTCCCTGCTGATGATAATCAGTTTTTAGGAATGTTGGGTATGCATGGGACCTATGAAGCAAACAATGCAATGTACAATTGTGATCTTATGATAAATATTGGTGCAAGATTTGATGATAGAATTACCGGCAAGATTGATGAGTTCTCACCTAAATCAAAAAAAGTTCATATAGATATTGATCCATCATCTATAAATAAAAATGTAAAGGTGGACTTACCAATAGTTGGAGACATTAAATCAGTTTTAACTTCTACACTTAAAAATTTAAAAAAATCAAAAAAGGATTTTTCTAAATCAAATAAACATCAAATATCAAATTGGTGGGAAAAAATTCAAAAGTGGAGATCTAAACGTTCTTTAGATTATATTGGCAGCGAAGAAATAATTAAACCGCAATATGCTATTGAAAGATTATATGAACTTACAAAAGATAGAGATGCCTATATTACAACCGAGGTTGGTCAACATCAAATGTGGGCAGCTCAACATTATAAATTTAATAAACCAAATAGATGGATGACATCAGGTGGTCTTGGAACAATGGGATATGGTTTGCCTGCTGCAGTTGGAGTTCAAATAGCACATCCTAAAAAATTAGTTGTTGATATTGCTGGAGAAGCCTCAGTTTTAATGACGATGCAGGAAATGTCTACTGCAGTTCAGTATAATTTACCAATTAAAATCTTTATTTTAAATAATGAGTACATGGGAATGGTAAGGCAGTGGCAAGAGTTACTACATGATAAAAATTATTCTGAAAGTTATACAGCTGCGTTGCCAGATTTTGTTAAAATGGCTGAAGCTTATGGATGTGTTGGCATAAGAGCAAAAACACCAGAAGAGTTAGACGACAAGATTATTGAAATGTTAAATACTGATCGACCAGTAATATTTGACTGTCTTGTAGACAAGCAAGAAAATTGTTTTCCAATGATACCTTCAGGAAAACCACATAATCAAATGTTATTAGGTCCAAAAGATCAAAAAGCGAAAAAAATTACAGGAAAAGGAAGAACTTTAGTTTAAAATGGCTAATTCAAAATCAGCTTATAGTGTAGCAGGAAAAAAACAAAGAAACGATACACACATAATTGTAGTTTGGGTAGATAATGAAGCTGGAGTTTTAGCAAGAGTTGTCGGGCTTTTTTCTGGAAGAGGTTATAATATAGAGTCTTTAGCTGTTGCAGAGGTTGATCAAAAAGAAAATATATCAAGAGTCACAATAGTTACAACTGGAACACCTCAAGTAATTGATCAAATTAAACTTCAACTAAAAAAATTGGTACCTGTCCATAAAGTTGCAGATTTTAAAAGAGAAGATAAAAATGTTATTTTTAAAGAAATGGCTCTATTTAAATTTGTTGCTAAAAGTGAAAAATTAATAAAAGCATTTGAAGCGTGCAAAAACTTCAATCCTGTTGTATTAGATGAAACAAAAAAATCAAAAGTAATTCAAATTACCGCTCTAAGAAGAGAAATAGATAAAATGTCAAAAAATTTAACAAAATTTGGTTTAGTAAGTGTTTCTAGAACGGGTGCTGTTGCCATGACTAGAGGATCAGATGTATTTAAATAATTAAAGGAGATAGCTATGAAAATGTTTTATGAAAAAGACACAGATGTAAATTTAATAAAAGACAAAAAAATTGCAATTTTTGGATATGGAAGTCAAGGACATGCTCATGCCCTTAATTTAAGAGATAGTGGAGTTAAAGAAGTAGTAGTTGCTCTAAGAGAAGGGTCATCAAGTATTGCAAAAGCAGAATCAAAAGGTTTAAAAGTTATGAATTTATCTGATGCAGCAGAGTGGGCAGACATAGTAATGATATTAACACCAGATGAACTTCAAGCAGCTATTTACAAAAATCATATTGAACAAAGAGTTAAAGAAGGAACGTCAATTGCATTTGCACATGGTTTAAATGTTCATTACGATTTAATTAAAGCTAGAAAGGACCTGGATGTGTTTATGGTAGCTCCTAAAGGACCAGGACATTTAGTTAGAAGTGAGTATGAAAAAGGTGGAGGAGTACCTTGTTTATTTGCTGTTCATCAAGATGGGTCTGGGAAAGCAAGAGATCTTGCAATGTCTTATGCCTCTGCAGTTGGAGGTGGTAGATCTGGCATTATTGAAACTACATTCAAGGATGAGGTAGAAACAGATTTATTTGGAGAACAGACTGTTTTGTGCGGTGGATTAGTAGAATTAATTAAAAATGGTTATGAAACTTTAGTTGAAGCTGGTTATGAACCTGAAATGGCATATTTCGAAACAGTCCATGAAGTTAAACTAATAGTAGATTTAATTTACGAGGGTGGAATTGCAAATATGAACTACTCTATTTCAAATACTGCTGAGTATGGAGAATATCAATCAGGTCCAAGAATAATTAAAAAGGAAGAAACAAAGCAAAGAATGAAAGAAGTTTTGGAAGAAATTCAGTCTGGTAAATTTACAAAAGAATGGATGGATGAATGTAAAAATGGTCAAAAAAATTTCCTTGCCACAAGAGCTAAGTTGGCGGAACATTCAGTTGAAAAAGTAGGGGCCGAATTAAGAGCTATGATGCCATGGATTTCTAAAAAGAAATTAGTTGATAGCGATAAGAAGTAGATCGATAACTGTTTTTTTGGCATAAATTAGCCAAATTATTTTGCAATCTGAGCGTGAGCATGTATGATGCCTGAGCTTAAATTAATAAAATGACTGATAAAAATAGAGTTTATATTTTTGATACCACTATGCGAGACGGAGAACAGTCTCCTGGCGCATCAATGAGTTTAGAGGAGAAAATTCAAATAGCTAGAGTTTTTGATGAACTTGGAATTGATATTATTGAAGCTGGATTTCCAATAGCATCCCCAGGGGATTTTGAGGCAGTAACTGAGGTAAGTAAAATTTTAAAAAAATCAATACCCGCAGGTTTAGCAAGACATTCAAAAAAAGATATTGATAGATGCTATGAGGCGCTCAAGCATGCACCTAGATTTAGAATTCATACTTTTATTTCAACTAGTCCTCTACACATGAAGCATAAGCTTAACAAATCACCAGAGGAAGTTTATGAGGCTATTAAACAAAATGTAACTTATGCAAGAAAATTCACTGATGATGTAGAATGGTCTTGTGAAGATGGAACAAGAACAGATATGGATTATATGTGTAAGACTGTTGAACTTGCAATAAAATGTGGCGCTAAAACTATAAATATTCCAGACACAGTAGGATATACAATCCCATCAGAATTCACTAAAATTATTGAAACATTATTAAACAAAGTTCCAAATATTGATAAGGCAATTCTTTCAACACACTGTCATAATGATCTAGGATTAGCAGTAGCGAATTCTCTTGCGGGGGTTCAGGCAGGTGCAAGACAAATTGAATGCACAATAAATGGTTTGGGGGAAAGAGCTGGAAATGCAGCACTTGAAGAAGTTGTCATGGCTATGAAGACAAGACCTGACTTAATGCCTTTTGAAACAGGAATTGAAACTACTCTTTTAAGCAAAGCCTCTAAAATAGTTTCAAATGCAACAGGGTTTCCTGTCCAATATAATAAAGCTATTGTTGGAAAGAATGCTTTTGCTCATGAGGCGGGAATTCATCAAGATGGAATGTTAAAAAATAGACAAACTTATGAAATCATGACTCCAGAAAGTGTTGGTGTTCAACAAACTTCATTGGTGATGGGGAAACACTCAGGAAGACATGCATTTAAAGATAAGTTAACTAGCCTAGGCTATCCAGATCTAACTGATGATGTTGTGGACAACGCGTTTGCTAAATTTAAAATCCTAGCTGATAAAAAAAAACATGTTTATGATGAAGATATAATTGCCTTGATCGATGATAGTTTAATTATTGATAATAAAGTAAATGCTATAAATCTTAAATCTTTGAAAGTATTTGCTGGAACTGGAGAACCTCAAAGAGCTGAAATGACATTGGATGTTTTTGGCAAAATTAAGCAAGCATCTGAGACTGGTGATGGACCAGTTGACGCAATTTTTAAATGTATTAAAAAACTATATCCTCATGAGGTTAATTTACAACTTTACCAAGTACATGCTGTTACAGAGGGAACAGATGCTCAAGCTACAGTAAGTGTTAAAATTGAAGAAAATGGAAAAACTACCGTCGGACAAGCAGCAGATACAGATACTTTAGTAGCATCTGCTAATGCTTATATAAATTCTTTAAATAAAATGATTATAAAAAGAGATAAAACAGCACCAGAACAAAATTTAGAAAATCAAAATTACGAAAATCAAAAAATGAAAGGCATCTAAAAATGGCAATGTTAAGCAACTTAAAGAAATTATGGAGTCAAGATATGGCAATTGATCTTGGAACTGCTAATACTCTAGTAGTTTTAAAAGGTAAGGGTGTAGTCCTAAATGAACCATCGGTAGTTGCAGTAGTTGAAAATAAGGGAAAAAAATCAGTCTTAGCAGTAGGAGACGAAGCAAAAACTATGCTGGGAAGAACACCAGGAAATATTCAGGCTATTAGACCACTAAGAGACGGAGTGATTGCAGATTTTGTGGTTACTGAGGAAATGATTAAACACTTCATTAAAAAAGTTCACAAAAAAACTCTCGCTAATCCAAGAATTTTAATTTGTGTTCCAACAGGCTCAACACCAGTGGAGAGAAAAGCTATTCAAGATAGTGCCCTTGCAGCAGGTGCTCGTAAAGTTAACTTAATTGAAGAGCCAATAGCAGCAGCAGTTGGGGCAGGACTACCAATATCAGAAGCAACAGGCTCAATGGTTGTGGATATAGGCGGTGGCACAACTGAGATTGCTGTTTTATCTTTGGGCGGTGTCGTATACTCCGAGTCTTTAAGAGTTGCAGGAGATGCAATGGACAACTCTTTGAAAGAATACATGAGAGAAGAATACAACCTGATGATAGGTGATAGTACAGCAGAAAAAATTAAAAAAGATATTGGCACAGCAATACCAACAAATAATAATACATATGCTGTAAAAGGAAGAGATTTAAGATCTGGAACACCTAAGGAAGTAAATATTTCAGAAGAAGACACTGCAGAAGCTTTAAACCCTATTTTAAAAGATATTGTATCTGCAATAAAAAAAGCTTTAGAAAATACTCCACCTGAATTATCTGCAGATTTAGTAGATATGGGATTAACTTTGACAGGCGGCGGATCTCTTTTAAACAATATTGATAAAAGATTTTCAAAGGAAACAGGTTTACCTGTTAATGTTGCTGACGATCCTTTATCTTGTGTTGCAATTGGAACTGGCAAAGCGTTAGACCAAGAGGAAACTTTTTCATCAGTCTTATCTGAGTATTAATTAAAATGTCTAGAGAAATGGGCAGAGATGATTTTGTTATATCTGCTCGTTCTGTATTTTTAAATAAAGGGAATAGGCAAAAATTTTCTTTATTAACTCTTCTTATAATTTCAATAGTTGTTCTCTCTTTAGAATACTTTAAATCTGGTCCTGTAAACCAGGTAAGGATGATTACTAAAGATATTATTATAAAATCTTCGTATGTTGTTTCTTTTCCTTTCAAATCAATTTCAAAAACATATTCTACTGTAATCGATCATTTTAATATGTATGATGAATATGAAAAGTTAAAAACAGTAGAAATAAAAAAACATAACTTAATTTTAGAAAACAATTTTTTTAAGGAAGAAAATCAAAAATTAAAAAAACTAATAAATGAAAAAAATCTTTATAATGATGAATTCTATGTAACTAAAGTGTTATTAGATCAGAAAAGCCCGTATTTAAGATCTTTGCTAATTAATAAAGGCTTTAAACATGGAATCAAATTAGGTGCTGCGGTCAGAAGTGACTCTTACTTTTTAGGTAAGATTGTAGACTCAAACTATCTTACTTCAAGAATATTACTCATAAGTGATCTAAATAGTAAAATTCCAATTATAATTGAGCCTGGTTCTATAAGTGCAATATTGTCAGGTACTGGAAATAATGAATTAGGTGAAATTGAATATTTGCCTGAGAATAATAATATTAAAGAAGGCGGTATAGTTTATACGTCGGGTTCAGATGGAGTAATTTCATCAGGTATACCTGTTGGAAAAATTATTTTGGATAACAATCAGATTAAAGTTGATTACTTTGCAGATTTTACCCAAATTGATTTTGTAAAGGTTTATTATAAAAAGTGAGTATTATAAATAAAACTTATTCAAAGTTTCTAGCAATTTTTCCAGTTGTAATTTTATTCATATCTGTACTTTCAAATTCAAAATACAATTTTACCTATGATGAAAATTATTTAAGTTTTAATATAAGTTATATAATTATTTTCTATTGGAGCTTAAAAAGACCTGAATATTTTGGGTATGGATTTATTTTTTTTAGCAGGTATATTGAATGATGTAATTCAAAATAATCCTTTAGGAATTTCCTCAATTGAGTATTTATCAATTTGCGTATTAACAGCATTTGTTAGTAGAAGGATAATATTACAAAATTTAATTTATGATTGGGTGTTTTTTTTAATTTCAATTTTAATTGTAGGATCAATTAATTATATTATAATAGTATACATATTTAACATTCCAATCGTATATAACAGCTTGTTATTAGGATTGTTAGCAACCTTTATAATATATCCTCTGCTTGCCAAAATATTAAGTTGGATAGATAATATTCTTCTAGAAAGTATCTATGATAAAAAGAACCAGTAATTTAGATAAAAATAAAACTATTAATAGAAGACTTTTTATTCTTGGATCAGCCAAAGTTGGCTTATTAGGATTAATAACTTCAAGATTATATAATCTTCAGATATCTGAAAAAAAAAAATATGAAACTTTGTCTGATAAAAATAGGTTTAGAGAATGGAAGACACCACCAAAACGTGGGATAATTACAGATTTTTATAACAATATAATTGCAGACAATAAAAGAGTTTATCAAGTTTATTTGTCTTTAGATGAAACAAAAGACTTTAATAGTTCTATATTTAAATTAAAAAATATAATTGGTTTGAGTGATTATGAATTAAGTAAAATTTATGAAAAAAAACAAAAAATTAAACCTTGGGATACCATCATTGTATCTGAAAATTTATCTTGGGAAAAATTTTCAAAATTAAATCTGTATCTTCATGAAATCGAGGGAGCTAAACCAGTTTTGTCCACTTCTAGATACTATCCTTACTCAAACGATTTCGTTCATATTATTGGGTATGTAGGAGAAGCAAGTGCAGATGATATCACCAAGAATAAAAAAATTGAGGAAAATTTTGTTCCAGGTTTAAAGGTTGGAAAAATAGGAATTGAAAATTCAACTGACCAAATATTAATTGGAAATTATGGTATAAAAAGATATGAAGTAAACTCTTCGGGAAAAAAAATTAAAGAAATCAGCTATAAAAAAGAAACTCAAGGTGAAAATCTTAGAATTACTATTGATTTAGAAGTTCAAAGACTTGCACAAAAACTTCTTGAAAATAAAGC
>CACICF010000006.1 GCA_902584995.1 uncultured Pelagibacteraceae bacterium | reverse complement strand
ACCAAAAAGTATTTCTTTTGAAGAAATTTGTTTTGGAACATCCTCATCTCTTTTCTGTATCTCGGTTAATTTTGAGGATAAGTCTAAAGAAATTTTCTTCAATGCATCATAGCCTTCTGAACCCGTTAGTGCATTGGCATTTCTAGTGTTAACTAATAATGCAAATATTTTTTTTGCTTTAATTTTTTTATTCCATTTTAGATTTTCTGATATTAACTTTGATTGAGTATATACAGAGGCATAATTTGCACCATCTCTAAAATAAAATAAAACTAATTCATCTCTCTTAAATTTATATAAGCCTGCGCTGACCGCAGAAATTGAAACTCCATCAATATGATCTAAATCTTGAAAATCAACAATTTTAGAGCTTTGGCTGCTAGTATTTATAAAATTGTTTATGTTAAATTTCATGATATTTAAAATAATTAATTAATTACTATATATTTCTAATATTTAATTTTATATCAAAATGTTCAACCCACTTAATATATTTTCAAAGCTTATAAAAAGCGGAAATGAAAAAGAACTAGGCCGAATTCAACAAATAGTCAATAGAGTTAATCTTTTGGAAAAAGATTTAGAAAATTTATCTGACGAAATGTTTCCAAATAAAACCGAGCAGCTAATTGAAGAAATTAAAAATGGCAAAAGTCTAAACGACGTATTGCCTGAAGCTTTCTCAATGGTTAGAGAAGCATCCAAAAGAATTAGAAATGAAAGACACTTTGATGTTCAGCTAATTGGTGGTGTTGTAATCCATGAGAATAAAATTGCAGAAATGAAAACTGGGGAAGGTAAAACTTTGACCATAGCTCTTGCAGCTTACCTTAACGCTTTAGAAAAAAAAGGTGTCCATATAGTAACTGTAAACGATTATTTAGCAAAGAGAGATAGTGAAAATATGGGCAAGATCTACGAATTTTTAGGTTTAACTTGTGGATATATTAATACGGGGCAAGATGACTTGGTGAGAAAAGAAAATTATTCAAAAGATATAACTTATTCTACTAATAGCGAATTGGGCTTTGATTATTTAAGAGATAATATGAAATTTACCAAAGACTCTATGGTTCAGAGAGAACATAATTATGCGATAGTTGATGAAATTGACTCCTGCTTAATTGATGAAGCTAGAACACCTCTAATAATTTCAGGAGCAACAGAAGATAAAACCAATCAATATATAGCTATTGATAAACTTGTGAAAAATTTGAAAGAAGAGGATTTTGAAATAGATGAAAAAGATAGAAATATTTTATTAACTAATAAAGGTGTAGATAATGTTGAAAATATATTTTCTAATGCTGGAATACTTAAAAATAAAAATTTTTATGATCCAGAAAACCTTAATATTGTTCATTTAGTTAATCAATCATTGCGTGCAATCCACCTTTTTCAGAGTGGTAGAGATTACATTGTAAAAGATGGGCAAATAATAATAATTGATGAGCAAACAGGTAGACAGTTGCCAGGAAGAAGGTTTGGTGATGGCCTTCATCAAAGTCTAGAGGCAAAAGAAAACTTAACAATTAATTCTGAAAACCAAACTTTAGCATCGATTACATACCAAAATTTCTTTAAACTTTATAAAAAACTAGCTGGATGTACCGGTACAGCATTAACTGAATCGGAGGAGTTTTTTGAAATTTATAATCTACCAGTTGTGTCAATTCCAACTAATAAACAAATGATAAGAGAAGATTGGAATGATCAAATATTTAGATCTAGTAAAGAAAAAGATGAAGCTATAATTAGTAAAATTGTTGAATGTAATACAAAAGGGCAACCATTATTAGTTTTTACTTCAAGTATAAATAAATCTGAACACTTCTCAAATCTATTAGATAAAAAAAAAATAAAGCATACGGTTTTAAATGCTAAAAACCACGAGAGAGAGGCTGAGATTATTGCAGATGCTGGAAAAAGAAACTCAATAATTATTACTACGAGTATTTCAGGAAGAGGTGTTGATATCAAATTGGGAGGTCAGGATGAAAGTGATAAAGCTGAGATAAAAAAATTGGGAGGATTGTTTGTCATTGGTACGGAAAGAATGGAAAGTAGGAGAGTAGATAATCAAGCTAGAGGAAGATCTGGCAGACAAGGTGATGAAGGTAGCTCTATATTCTATGTAAGTTTAGAGGATGATTTGATGAGAATATTTGGGTCTGAGTCTATGAATAATATACTTGAAAAACTTGGACTTAAAGATGGAGAAAGTATAGATCATCCTTGGATAAATAAGGCATTAGA
This sequence comes from uncultured Pelagibacteraceae bacterium, assembly GCA_902584995.1. Classification (GTDB taxonomy): domain Bacteria; phylum Pseudomonadota; class Alphaproteobacteria; order Pelagibacterales; family Pelagibacteraceae; genus Pelagibacter. Next base: position 77,058 of record CACICF010000006.1, on the reverse strand, counting down.
AAGAGCACAACAAAAGGTTGAGGCAAGAAATTTTGATATTAGAAAAACTCTTTTGAAGTTTGACAATGTTTTAAATGATCAAAGGCAAGTAATATTTTCTCAAAGAAATGAAGTAATAGAAAACAAAGACTCAAAACAATATTCTGAAAATTTTCTAGATGAAATTATTGATGATTTGAAACTTAAGAAAACAAAAAAATTAGCCAATGCAGGATCAAATGAAATCAATATGCAATTAAAATCTTTATTTGGAAAATCATTTGAAGAAAGTGAAATTAATGAATTAGTTAATCTTGAAAATAATGCTTTTGAAGAAAAAATAAAAAATAAGTTTAAAAGCTCAAGAGAAGAAAGAATAAAAATGTTGAATGAAGAGCAATATAACGAAATAGAAAAAAGAATTTTTTTGCAACTAATTGATCAAAACTGGAAATTACATATTCAATATTTAGAACAATTAAGACAAGTCATAGGTTTAAGATCTTATGGACAAAGAGATCCTTTAGTAGAATATAAGAAAGAGGCATTTACACTTTTTGAAAATTTATTAAGTAAACTTAAGTATGATTTAATTACAATTTTGTTTAATTTAAAACTCATAGAAAATAGCCAAGAAGAAACAAGCAATGAAAATTTAAGTAAAAAATTTGACGAGCTTTCAACAAAAAAGATTGGAAGGAATGAACCCTGCCCTTGTAAATCTGGAAAGAAATATAAACATTGCCACGGAGCTTTATAAAAGAATACCTAAAAGTAAAATTAATAAAGCTATTGCAGAGACACCATAATAAATTTTAGAATTCTTTTTAAAATTTTGATTAATATTTTCAAATACACTTGCCCTCATAGACAGATCATTTCCATCTTCTGATTGTGTTGTAAATCCTTTGTTTCTTCCAATCGACAAAAATTTATTTTTTCTATGTGTAAGAATTTCATTTTTGTCCATTGTCTCAAAAAAATCTAAATTTTTCTTTAATGACTCTCTTACATTATCTAATATTAGATCTTTATCTCGATGAGCACCTCCAACTGGTTCTGGAATTATTTCATCAATTATATTTAATTTTAAAAGATCACTAGATGACATTTTCATTGCAGTTGCAGCTTCTAAAGTTTTTTTTGGGTCTCTCCACAAAATGGTGGCACATCCTTCAGGAGAAATTACTGAGTATATTGCGTTTTGGAGCATAATTACTTTATTCGATGATGCTAAAGCTATTGCACCACCAGACCCACCTTCCCCAATTATAATCGCTATTGTAGGAACAGTTAATTTCATTGAGCATTCAATAGATTTTGCTATTGCCTCGGCTTGACCCCTTTCCTCTGCGCCAACTCCTGGATATGCGCCTGGAGTATCTACAATAGAAATAATTGGAATTTTAAATTTATTAGCTAACTCCATAAGTCTTATTGTTTTTCTATAACCCTCTGGTCTCATCATTCCAAAATTATGATCTATTCTTTTATTGAGATCTGATCCCTTTTCCTGACCAATTACTAAAACAGATTTTCCATCGAATTTGGCAAAACCGGCTATAACAGCTTTATCCTCGCCGTAATATCTATCTCCTGAAAGCTGAATAAAATCATCGAAAAGATTTTCAATAAAAAATTTTGCTTTAGGTCTATCTTCATGACGAGCAACTAATGCTGTCTGCCATGGATCTAAATTGGAATAAATTTTTTCTAACTTTTCATTAATTTCTTCCTCTACTTTACTTATTTTTGATGTATCAACTTCAGATAAACCTTCCTGATTATAAGGATCTTTAAGTTTATCTAATTCTTCTTCGAGTTTTTTTATATCTGTCTCAAAATTTAAGTAATTTTTCATTTGATAGCATTATCATAAACAAAAAAGGCAATAAATTGTTAAAATTTATGAGTAATTTAGATTGCGCAAAAATGAAAATTTATTATAAGATTTTCAATTTATGAGAGAAGAATATATCAAAATTCACAACTTATCTGTAGCAAAAGAGCTTGCTGATTTTGTCAAAAAGGAGCTTTTACTGGATACCAACGTGAGTGTTGATGAATTTTGGAAAGGCTTCGATAAAGTGGTGCATGATTTAGCAGCTAAAAATAAAAAATTACTCGAAATCAGAGAAACATTACAACAAGAAATAGACCTGTGGCATAAAAAAAATAGAGGCCACGAGATAGACTATAATAAATATAAAAATTTTTTGGAAGAAATAGGTTATTTAAAAAAAGAAGGTGAAGATTTTAAAATATCAACTAAAAATTTAGATGAAGAAATATCTAATATAGCAGGGCCACAATTAGTTGTTCCAATAATGAACTCTAGATATAGCTTGAATGCTGCGAATGCAAGGTGGGTAAGCTTATATGACAGTCTTTATGGATCAAATATAATTGAATCTGAAGAAAGTGGAAGTGAAAAATATGATCCTTTAAGAGGTCAAGAAGTAATTAAGTACACTAGAAACTTTTTAAACAAATATTTTCCAATAAATGATCTTGACTGGAAAGATATTACTGGTTTAGCGGTAAATAATAAAAAACTCTCAATCTATAAGGAAAATAAAGAGTATAATTTATCAGATTTAGAGAAGTTTATTGGTCATAGAGGGGATGCAGCCAAACCAAATGCTATAATCTTAAAAAATAATAATCTTCATCTTGAAATAATTATTAATCCTAGAGCATTTAGTGCTGCAAGAGATGCTGCTGGTATAAGTGATATTATAATTGAGTCTGCTGTATCAACAATTTGTGACCATGAAGATAGTGTAGCCGCAGTAGATGCTGAAGATAAAGTAACTTGTTATAGAAATTGGCTAGGATTGATGAAAGGAAATTTAAAATCAATATTTGAGAAAAATGGTAAAGAATTAGAAAGAAAACTTAATCCAGATAGAAGTTATATTTCATTAAATGGTGAAAAGTTAAAACTTCACGGAAGAAGTCTCTTGCTTGTTAGAAACGTAGGACACTTAATGACAAACCCTGCAATCACTTTAAATGATGGATCAGAAGTTCCTGAGGGAATAATGGATGCTTTCATAACCTCAGCAGCTTGCATTCATGATTTAAAAAGAAAAGGTAATTCGAGAGAAGGGTCAATTTATATTGTTAAACCAAAAATGCATGGTCCAGAGGAAACAGAATTTACTAATTTAATTTTCACAAAAGTTGAAGAAGTTTTAAAATTAGAAAAAAATACAATTAAGTGTGGAATTATGGATGAAGAAAGAAGAACATCTGCAAACCTTAAAGAATGTATTCGGACACTTAAAGATAGAGTATTTTTTATAAACACTGGATTTTTAGATAGAACTGGTGATGAGATGCACACCTCAATGGAAGCTGGACCAATGATCAAAAAAGGAGATATGAAAGAGTCTAAATGGATTAAAACCTATGAGGACAATAACGTAGATATAGGCTTAAAATGTGGTTTTTCAGGAGTTGCTCAAATAGGTAAAGGAATGTGGGCCATGCCAGACAAAATGAACGAAATGATGGAACAAAAAATTGGACATGTGAATGCTGGCGCAAATTGTGCTTGGGTTCCTTCTCCAACTGCCGCTGCATTGCATGTTATGCACTATCATGAAGTAAATGTTTTTGAAAAGCAAAAAAGCAATATTAAAAAGAGAGCCGTCAAAGTTATCTGATCTTCTTACTATTCCAATAGCAGATCGCCCTAATTGGTCTGTGGAAGAAATTAATACTGAAATTTCAAACTCTGCTCAAACTATTTTAGGTTATGTAGTCAGATGGATTGATCAAGGTATAGGTTGTTCCAAAGTTCCAGATATAAATGATATTGGATTAATGGAAGACAGAGCAACATTAAGAATTTCATCTCAACATATTGCCAATTGGCTTCATCATGGCTTATGTTCGAATAGACAGGTTCTTGAAATTTTAAAAAAAATGGCAAAAGTTGTTGATAAACAGAATAAAGACGACTCTAGCTACGAAAGTATGTCTCCAGAATATGATAAATCTATTGCTTTTAAAGCAGCTTGTGAATTAATCTTTCATGGAAAGTCACAGCCTTCTGGCTATACAGAACCTCTCTTGCACTTAAACAGATTAATTAAAAAAAGTTAATTAAGCCTCTAGTTTTTTTCTATTTTTAAAAGCAGATATAAGAGTACCGTCATCTAAATTTTCGATTTCTCCACCTACTGGTAAACCTTGCGCTAGTTTTGAAATCTTAATGTTAGTTTTTTTAAGAGTATCTTGAATATAAAATGCAGTAGTTTGGCCCTCTACGGTTGCACTTGTTGCCAAAATTACCTCATCTATATTATCCCTACTTATTCTTTCTACTAGAGAATTGATCAGCAGGTCTTCCTTGTTTTGACTATTATTATTTGAGAGTGTTCCTCCAAGAATATGATAGTAACCTTGAAAAATAGATGAACTTTCTATTGCCCATTGGTCTGAAATATTTTCTACAACACAAATTTTATTAAATCTTTTACTCTTATTTTCACAATTATCACATGGATTATTATTTGATTTTAAAGTTCCACAAATTTTACATCTAATGACATTTTTAAATACTTCACTTAAGTTCTGAGCCAATGGTTTTAATAATTCTTGACGATTATTAATCATTTTCAAAATCATTCTTTTTGCAGACTTAGGTCCTAGGCCTGGTAATTTAGATATTAGTTTAATTAAATTTTCTATTTCAGGAATATTTTGCATTTAAATTATAAAGGCCACTTAAATCCAGGTATTCCAAAATTTCCTGAGGCCTTAGAAATTTCCTCTGCTGTTTTTGATTTAAGTTGCGATTTTGCGTTATTATGAGCAGCAGTAATAAGATCTTCTAGTATTACTTTTTCTTCTTTTAAAACATTTTCACTAAGTTTAATTGAGATCATAGTTCCCTCTCCATTTAATGTAACCTTTACATCATTAGCTCCGGAAACACCTTCAACCTCGATCTTTTTAATATTTTCTTGGCTTTCTTTCATTTTACTTTCAATTTCTTTAGCTTTTTCCATTAATTTTGAAAAATCAGTCATTCTATTCCTCCTTCAACTCAACATTTATTAATTCTGCATCAGGAAATGCTTCGATCACTTTTTTATAGGCTTCAGACTTTTTAACATCATCAAATATTTTTTTCTCATCAATTTTATTTTTTTCTTTTTTTGAAATTTGTCCTTGGTTTTTTGATAGTGATATAATCCATCTCTTAGATGTCCATTCGTACAGTTTGTTAGATAGATTTTTAATAAAGTCTTTGTCTAAGTTTTCATTAAAAGATATTTCTATTAAACCCTCAGAGAATGAAACTAAATTTGTATTAGTTTCAAGCTCATATTTAAGCTTAGCTTCTTTTCTCTCCGTACATAGATTTATCAAACTTTCAAATGAACCTATTTTAAGTTCATTAATTACTTCATCTTTATTTAAATTTGGTTCAATTTTTTCTTGTTGTGAAACATTTTTGATTTGATCTATTGTTTTACTTGTAATTTTTTTTTCAGGTTCTTTAATTAAAGTATCAGGATTTTTTCCAGTAAAGCTTTCCTCAACATCCTTCTCCTTAAAACCTTTTATTCTCATTAATCTGAAAAGGAACATTTCAACTGATAAATTTGGATTTGAAACAATGTTAATTTCCTCAATTGTATCAAGTGTAAATTGCCAAAAAAGGATTATTTCCTTTGAATCTAAATTTTCAGATATTGAGGAAAGATTACTAAAATCTTGATCATTTAAAGAAAAATTATTTCCATCTAATTTTATAAAATTGATATTTTTTAGGTAGTATAAAACCTCAAGAAGGTCATTCAAAAAAATTTTTGGATCTACACCAGAATCATAAATTTTTCTATACAGCTCAAATACTTTTTTTTCGTCACCGCTAAACAGATATTTAATTAATTCTATCAGAGAACTTTTATCAAAATATCCGTAAATACTTTGTGCTTTATCTAGACTTAATTCCTCATCATTTTGATTGGCTACAAGTCCACGATCTAACAAAGATAATGCATCTCTAACAGATCCTTCTGAAATTTTTACAATTAATTTTAAAGCTTCATCAGAAACTTTACCACCTTCTTTATCTTTAATCATTTTTATATAATTAAAAAGCTCATCGGATTTCACTCTAGAGAGGTCAAAACGTTGACATCTCGATATTACTGTTACAGGTATTTTTTTTATTTCGGTTGTTGCAAAAATAAATTTTAAATATTTTGGTGGTTCCTCTAAAGTTTTTAAAAGTGCATTAAATGCTTGCTTACTTAACATATGAACCTCATCAATAATAAATATTTTATATTTAGCGGTTGTTGGTCCATATCTTGAAAATTCAATAAGCTCTCTAACATCATCAACGCCGGTCTTACTTGCAGCATCCATTTCCAAAACATCAATATGATTTGAGTTTGTAATTGCATCACAGTTACTACATTTTTTCTTGCACATGTTTTCAATTCCATGCTCACAATTTAATGCCTTAGCAACTATTCTTGCAAAAGTTGTTTTTCCAACACCTCTAATACCAGTAAATAAAAATGCGTTCGCAGCTTTATCTGAGATAATTGAATTTTTAATTGTTTCAGCAATAACATCTTGGCCAATCAAGTCCTCAAATACTTGAGGTCTATATTTTAAAGCTAGTACTTTTGAATTTTCTGTCATTTCTAAGGAGACCAACCAACCTGGAAAATACTCACTACCCTTGCTATCTTTCGATCCTAGGGGATTTGTGGTAACACCACCTGACTGGCCTCCAACTTTATTATATCAATAAAAATTTCTATTCTACAAGAAACTTATAAATTTATTTTTCTCTAAATTTATCAGATTTATAAACACCTAGAACGTGCATATCTTGACAATGGAGTCCTAATTCCTCAAGTGAGTTTTTTATTTTTGGAGATTCTATGTGCCCATCAATATCACATAGAAAAAAATATGAGGAAAAAGAGTTCTTTTCAGGAAAACTTTGTAATTTACTCATATTAACTCCATTAATTGCAAAACCTGACAATGCAGAATACAGGGCTGCTGGTTTACTTTTTAACTTAAATAATATCGATGTTATGTAACTTTCATTACTGAAATCTGGTTGAAAGATATCTTTTCCTAGTAACAAGAATCTAGTAACATTGTCTTTATCATCCTGCACGTTTTCTTGTAAAATTTTAAGGCCATATATTTCAGCGCTTAAACTTGAGGCTATTGCTGCCTTAGATTTGTCTTTAGTCTCTGAAACAAATTTTGCTGAACCAGCAGTATCAGCCCTTACATTTTCAATGAATTTTTTTTTCTTAATAAAACTTGAAGATTGACTTAATGCTTGAGCATGAGAGTAGACATCTTTTATATCACTTATGTTAGCTCCTCTTATTCCCAAAAGATTGTGGTTAATTGGAAAAAAGTGTTCTGCATAAATATTTAATCTGTATTTAAAAATTAAATATTCAACACCAATATTTCCAGTTGTTTTATTTGACTCAGGTATCAAAGATTTAATTGAACTATCTTCACTAGATCTTTCAAAACATTCATCAAAAGTTTTACAAGGCAATGTTTCACAATCTGGATACATTTTTTTGGCACAGCTTTCGCTATAGCTTCCTGTAACTCCTTGATAAGCAATTTTCATAATTTAATTTTTATATTCCATTATTTTTTTTAATTCCATATAATCTTCATGTGTATCAACTCCAATTGGTCTAGTTTTTGCTAAACCAACATCTATATCAATTTTATTCTCGATTAATCTTAATTGTTCTAACCTTTGTATTTTTTCATTTTGCGTTTGCCTTAATTGAACAAATTTTTTTAAATATGCTACATTGTAAATATATATACCAATATGATGGTAAATATTTTGTATGGTTTTACTTACTTCCCTAGAGAACGAGATTGCAGTTGATAATTTATTTTCTTCGATTTTCTCATTTGTAATAACCTTTACAATATTTTTTTTTGATAGTAATTCCACATTCTCTATCTCGCAGGCTAAAGTTGAAACTTTTGATTTTTTTTCTATCGTTTTAGTTATAAGGTTATTGATATCTCGTATATCAAGCATAGGTTCGTCTCCTTGAAGATTTACTACATACTCAATATTATCATTTTCTAGTTTTTGAAAAGCCTCATAAATTCTGTCTGTTCCTGTTACATGATCACTTTGAGTTAAAATACATTTTCCTCCATTTTTAGTTACCTCTTCGAATATTTCTTTGTCACTAGTAGCAACGTAACACTGACCAACTAATGATGATTTTGCAATCTTATAAACATGATTAATAATTGACACGTTATTTATTTTTAGTAATGGTTTGTTAGGCAGCCTTGTTGCGGCTAATCTTGAAGGAATTAGAATTACTGTATTGTTCATAAAATTAAGTATTATGCGTCTTTCAGACGCAATAATTAAAATTAAATTTAGTATTTTTTTTGTTTAACATGTTATACGAGTTAAATAATTAAAAATCATGGACTCATTTGAAGTTAATAAAATCATAGCTGTAATATTACTTATTTTTGCAGTGATATTTGGAATTACCAAAATTTCTGATTACATCTATTATGTCGAGAAGCCTGCTCAATCTGCATATAAAGTTGAATTTGCTGAAACAGATACAACAAAAACTACTTCTGCCCAAGAGGTTGACATAGCTGGTTTATTAGCAATGGGAAGTGTTGAGCATGGTAAAACAGTTTTCAAAAAGTGTAGTGCATGCCATTCTATAAAAAAAGGTGGAAGAAATAATATTGGACCAGCGCTCTACAATGTATTAGGTCGTAACATGGGTGCATTAGAGGATTATAAATATTCTAAAGCATTAATAGCATTTGGGAAAGATTGGACTTTTGAAGAAATGAATAGTTTTTTAATTAAACCAGCCTCTTATATTAAAGGAACAAAGATGGCTTTTGCAGGGTTAAAAAAGGAAAAAGATAGAGCATCAGTAATACTATATATGAATGCAAATGCTGACAGTCCTTTAGAATTACCTTAATTTATCAAAGCAATATAATAATATACTTTTTTGAACATAAACCCTATTAAGAGCTTGTTGCCATACTTTTGATTGTTTGCTCAAAAAAACTTCATCTGTAACTTCAATACCTCTTGGAAGACAATGCAAAAAAATTGCATCTTTTTTGGCTAATTTCATAGTTTTAAAGTCAACTTTAAAATTTTTAAATGATTTTAGTTTCTTTCTCTTATTTACTTTATCATTCAATGAAATGATTTTATCGGTCATAACAACATCACAATTTTTAACCGCTAACTCTTTCTTGTTAAAAATGTTTATTTTTCCATTTTTCTTTTTTATTAATGAAATAAGAGCTTTGTTTGGTTGATATTCTTTAGGACAAGCAATATTTAAAGATATTGAGAATTTTAAACAAGCCTCGATAAGACTGTTCATCATATTATTACTAGCGTCTCCGATCCAACATAACTTCAATTTAGAAACACTTTTATTTTTGATTTCCTGGATTGTAAAAATATCTGATAAAACTTGTGTGGGATGTGATGATGGACTTAATCCATTTATAATTGGTATTTTGGAATATTTTTTAAATTCATTTAACTTTTTATCAGAGTCAGTTCTTAACATAAAAGCATTTCCATAAGTTGACAAGATTTTTGATGTGTCTTCTATACTTTCTCCTCCAATTCCAAGATGTAATTCCTCTGGTCTTAAGGTTAATGATCCGCCTCCTAGTTGTTTAATTGCTAAATAAAAACTTAATCTTGTTCTTAAACTTGATTTTTCAAACATTTGAAGAAGAATTTTTCCTTTTAAAGGAATATCTTTGTCAGGGTCTAGTGTGTTTAATTTTTTTCTTTTGGATTTTCTTTTTTTTGCATCAGAAATAATTTTTTTTAAATCTTTAGTTGGAATGTCTCTTATATGAAGGAAATTTTTCATTATTTTTGATATGAGTTACAAACTCTGGTTATAATTTTTAATGCCATATTTATTTCATTTTTATTTACATTAAGCGGAGGCAAAACTCTAATTACATTTTCTGCAGCTCTTATTGTAAGTAATTTATTTTTCATTAAACTATCAATGAATTTTGTTTGATCATCATGTAGCTGTATTCCTATAATAAGACCTTTCCCTCTTATCTGTTTAATAATCTTTGGAAATTTATTTTTAATTTTATTTAATTCTGAGATGAAATATTTTGAATTAATTTTAACTTTTGAAAGAAAGCCTTTTTTAAAAATTTCATTCATTACAGCATTGCCAACTGCCATTGCTAGAGGGTTTCCACCAAAAGTTGATCCATGAGTGCCGGGCACCATTGCTGCTGAAACTTTTTTAGTCATCAGAACAGCACCCATAGGAAATCCACCTCCAATTCCTTTTGCTATTGGCACTATATCAGGTTTAATTTTTGCATATTCAAAAGAGAAAAATTTGCCAGTTCTACCAATTCCACATTGAACCTCATCTAAAATTAAGAGAATTTTATTCTTATCACATATTTTTCTTAGCTCTTTTAAACACCAATCTGGTATTACCTTAATACCTCCCTCTCCCATTATTGGTTCTATCATTATTGCTGCAGTTTTATTTGATATTTTTTTTTTTAGTTCATTGTGATTTCCAAATTTAAAATGATCAAAACCTCCTACTTTAGGACCAAATCCCTCTGTCATTTTCGGTGAACCGCTTGCATTTATTGCTGCTATAGTTCTTCCATGAAACGAATTTTTTATACACAAAATTCTATTTTTCTCTGGCTTACCTATTGAGTAAAAATATCTTCTAGCAATTTTTATCGCAGCTTCTGTAGCTTCTGCTCCACTATTTTGAAAAATTACTGCATTAGCAAAAGTTTTCTTTGTTAGTTTTCTTGCCAGCTCTTCACCTTCGGGAATTATAAAAGAGTTTGAAACATGCCAAAGTTTTTTTGACTGCTTATTTATAGCATTTACTAAAGTTGGGTTTGTATGACCCAATGAATTGACGGCAATACCTTGAACAAAATCTAAATATTTTGTACCTGCTTTTGTGTATAAGAAAGATCCCTTGCCACTAGCAAAGGAAAGGTTTCTTCTTTTATAATTTTTAGCTAAAGAGCTCATTTTGAATTACGATTTAATTTTATAGCCTTTATGAACCAAAATGTATGCAAAATACGTAATAAGCAAACTTAGAAAGGTTAATATTGAAATACCAAATGTAATTGAACCATCTAATTGACCTATGAAAGAATATCTAAACCCATCTATCATATGAAAAAAAGGATTGTAATTACTAATAATTCTTAAAAAATCAGGCAATCTATCTATACTATAAAATGTACCACTTAAAAAACTTAATGGTACTATTATAAAGTTAGTTACAGTACTCATCTGATCAAATTTATCTGCGTACAATCCAACAATTAAACCAAGAGAACCCATAAATATTCCACCCAAAAATAAATAAATAAACCACAAAAGAAAATTTTTAACTGACAAATCCAAAAAAAAGACAAATATTAATGTTGATACAGAGGCGATTAATAAACCTCTTGCTGCTGAAGCAAACGTTATAGCAAATACTACTTCTGAAGAAGATAGAGGGCTATGGATAATATCAGTAATTGTGCCCATCATTTTTCCCATCATTAAAGAAGAGCTTGAATGAGCAAAACTTTGTTGAATTACTTGCATCATTATTAAACCACTAGCTAAAAAATTTATATACGGAACACCCAATACATCCGCTCTTTGATCACCTATAGCTAAATAGATTACAGTTAAAAATAATATACTAGTTAAAATAGGACCAAATAAAGTTTGGCCTGATACTGTTAAAAATCTTAAAACTTCTTTTTTAAACAAAGAGTAAATTCCCACCCAGTTAATCAGTCCAAACCTTCTAGAACCTATTTGATATTTTTTATGTAATTCAACCATAAGTGTTTATTAATAAACATTTTTTTTAACAATTGTTAAAAAACAAGAAAAAAAGCTTGTTATAAAGCTTAAATTATGATTACAAGATAGTGTTATAACAGTAATTAACTATACTAAATGTAGTAACATGAGCTGGACAGACGAAAAAGTTAATAAATTAAAAGATCTTTGGGGCAAAGGTCAAACCGCAAGCCAAATAGCTGAGATAATTGGTGGCGTAAGTAGAAATGCAGTTATAGGAAAAGCACACCGATTAAATTTATCTGCTAAAATAAAAACTAGATCTGTAATATCAAATAATATTAATGGAACATTAACATCTAATAATAACTTAAAAAAAAGTGGAAGAAAGCACAGATTTAGGTCTTTGCTACTAGATAAAGATTTTGAACCAGCAAAAAATTTACAATTAGAGCAATTAACTGAACAAACATGTAAATATATGGAGGGCCATCCAGATGAAAAGAATTCATCATTTTGTGGAAGAAAAACTGTTGAGAAATTTTCCTACTGTCCCTTACATTTAATGATTGTTTTCCAACCTAAGGGTAAAAAAGAAGATGTTGTTGATAAAGACGATGAAATGCCAAAATTTATTCAAAAGAAGGTAAAATCTGCATAATTTATTTGAATAATTTTTCTTTAGCTTTTTTGAATTCATCCTCGTCAATTATTCCTTTGTTTTGAAGATCTTTTAAAGCCTTAATCTGATTTATCATTTCAGAATTTTGGTTTTGGTTTTCTTTATCTATGTTAAAATTTTTTTCATCTTTTATTGCTTGTTTTGCCTCAACTCCTCTCGTTATGGCTTTGACAGCAATAGACAAGACAAATGCAAGGATTAAAAAAACAACAAAATAAATTACATTACTTAACATCAATTAACTTTCTTTATCTTTTTTCTTGTGAATTGTCCTCCACTGGTCCAATTAAAACTATAACGATTTATTTCGTATTCAAATTTTTTATTAGCTTCAATATTAATATCAAAATTAGTTTTATATTTTTTCGAAGCAATATTATCATATTTCAATAATTTTAATTGGTCCATAGTTAATAATGGCCTTGGCATTAATTGAAATAACTTAGCATTAAGTTTTGCAATAGGCAAAGGTAACGGAAATAAAAATCTTCTTTTATTAATAGATTTTAAAATTTTCAACAAAATTTCTTTAAAAGTAAAAACTTCAGGGCCAATACATTCTATAGTTTCTCCAGTAATTTTTTTATTTATTATTTCAAAAATAATATTTGAAATATCGGAAACATGAATAGGAGTAAATTTTGTTTTACCTTCATAATATAAAGGCATAACAGGAAGTGAACTTAACAAGCTCATAAAGTTTGTAGTAAAATTATCATCAACAGAATATACAATAGATGGCTTTAGAATAACTGAATTAGGAAAATTTTGACGAACTTTATATTCTCCACTTAGTTTGCTTTTGGCATAATCACTATCACTTGCAGACTCAATTCCTAATGCTGACAAATGAATAAATTGTTCTAGTGAATTTTCTAGAGCCAATTTGGATAATAAAGATGGTAATTGTGAGTGTATTAAATCAAAATGATTTTGTTTTTTCTCAAATAAAATACCTATCAAATTTATACATATTGAAGATTTCTTCATTAACTTAGAAATTGTCTCTTTATCAAATGAGTTGATTTCTTCTAATTCTAAATATCCATAGTTAGATTGAGTTTTTATTTGATAACCTTTCTGATGAATGCTTCTGGTTACCGCAATAACTCTATAGTTGTTTTTGGTAAATTTTCGTATTAAAGATTTTCCTATTTGGCCAGATGAACCAAAGATTAAAATTGAATCCTGATTTTTCATATATATATATCTATTAATGAATTTAGATATTAAATTACATAAACAAGATTTACCAGATGAAATAAAGTTCAGTGACAAGATAGCCATAGATTGTGAGTTTACAGGACTTAACATTGAAAGAGATAGATTGTGTCTACTACAAATATCCTCAGGTCAAAATGATGCACATATTATCCAGTTAGATAAAGATAATTACGATGCTCCAAATTTGAAAAGTGTTTTAAATGATGAAAAAATAAATAAATTATTTCATTACGCGAGGGCTGATCTTTTATTTATAAAAAAATATTTGGGCGTTGATATAAAAAACGTCAATTGTACAAAAATTATGAGTAAAATTGCAAGAAGTTATACAGATAAGCATGGACTTAAAGATTTAATTAAAGAATTCATAGGAATTGATATTAGCAAACAGTTACAATCATCCGACTTTGGAGGGGAGCTTTCTGATAAACAATTGAAGTATTGTGCACAAGACGTTGTGCATTTGCACAAAATTTATGAGGCATTAAAAAAAATTTTAATAAGGGAAAAAAGAATTGATCTTTATGAAAGTACTATAAAATTTATTAATACTAGAGTAAATTTAGATTTTGCCTCATTTAAGGAAGATATATGGTCTCATTAAAATGAGAAAAAATAATTTGATAAATATTGCTAAAGAAGTAATTAAAATTGAAGTAGCCTCATTGAAAAAACTTCAATCTAGTATCGGAAAATCATTTGAGCAAATAGTCAAAACTATTTTAAATTGCAAAAATGGTAAGATTGTAGTCTCAGGTGTTGGTAAAAGTGGAATAATTGGCAAGAAATGGTCTGCTACTCTATCTTCTACAGGAACTCCCTCTTTTTTTTTAGATGCTTCAAACGCAAGCCATGGGGACATGGGACAAGTAACTTCAAATGATATTTTAATATTAATAAGCCTTAGCGGTGAAAGTGATGAATTAAAAAATATTATTCAGTATGCTTCTCGAAATAGAAATATAAGGCTTATAGGTATTACATCTAAAAAAGATTCAATTCTATATAAAAATGCTAATGTAAAATTTTTATTACCTTTAGTTAAAGAAGCTGGGCCTGGTAGCTTTGTACCCACATCATCAACAACTATTCAGATTGCTTTGGGTGATGCGATAGCAATTGCATGCATGAAATATAAAAAATTTGGTAAGTTAGATTTTAAAAAGTTTCATCCAAGTGGCTCTTTATCTATCAAATTGAGGACTGTAGAAGATTTAATGTTAAATGGGAGAAGCATCCCATTCATTGATGAAAATATTAAGATGAGTTCTGCTTTAAAGAATATTGAAAAAAAGGGTCTTGGAGCTTTAGTAGTTAGAGATAGCCGAAAAAACACTAATGGAATCCTTACTGATGGTGATTTAAAGAGACTTTCTAATTTAAAAAGTAATTTTCATAATTTAAAGATTAAAGAAGTTATGAAGAAAAAACCAGTTACAGTAGATAAAGATATGCTTGCAGCTCAAGCACTTTCAATTATGAATACTAAAAAAATTACAAGTTTATGTGTTCATAAAAATAATAGAAAAAATAAAACAATAGGATTTATTCACATTCACAATATCTTAAATGCAAACATAACATAGATGTCAGTAAAATCTTTAACTCAAATTATAATATTCACGCTTATAATTTTTATTTTAGCTACTGTTTACTATAAATATTTTAACGTAAATAAAAATATTGTAGAGGAAAAAACTTCTTTAGAAAGTGCAAATCAAGAACAGCTTAATAAGTTGGAAAAAAAAATATTAGAATTAGAATTACAAAATAATAAATTAGTAAAAAAAATAGAAAAAACATCTATTTCAAAAAAAAAAGAAGATATACTTGAAGATAAAATTATTACAGAAAAAGAAG
The DNA here is from genome assembly GCA_902584995.1 of uncultured Pelagibacteraceae bacterium. GTDB lineage: Bacteria > Pseudomonadota > Alphaproteobacteria > Pelagibacterales > Pelagibacteraceae > Pelagibacter. The sequence goes on along the minus strand of CACICF010000006.1, from coordinate 61,429 downwards.
AAATTATTCAAGATGGGGTTGTAAAAATTAATGATAATAATGTTGAGAAAAACAATAAAATTAAAAAAATTGATGAGAAAGAAAAGAAATCACCAGAAGAAATAAAAAATCTTGTAAAAGATATAAAATATAATTCTATCGATGAAAGAGGTAATAAATTTTATCTATTAGCAAACTCTGGGAAGTCAAACAAAAATAATAAAGATATTTTAGATTTAGTCAATGTCAGAGGTGAAATTACCTCAGAAAAAAGAGATACAATTTATATTGTTTCAGATTTTGCACAGTTTAATTCAGTAAATTCAAATTCTAAATTTTATAATAATGTTGTAATAAATTATCAAGATAAACAAATAACATGTATAAATTTTGATATAAACATGGAAAGTAACAAAGCTATAGCCTATAATAATGTTTTAATAACTGATCCAAAATCATCAATGAAGGCAGGCTTAGTGGAATTTGATTTAAAAACTAAAAATATCAATATAAATCCTGAAAGCGCAACAACAGATGTTAAGATTAAAACAGAATAATGGCATTAATAAAAAAATTTAGAATAAAAAGCTTTAAAGAAAGACAAACTTTACTACAGCTAGATAAAATATCTATGTTTTATAATAAAAGACAAATTTTAAATAATTTAAATCTTAAAATTAATAAACAAGAAGTTTTAGGAATGCTTGGACCTAATGGTGTCGGAAAATCGACAATTTTTCACATCATTACTGGTTTGAAAGATCCAAGTTATGGGAAAGTTTTCATAGACGGAGAAGACTGCACTAATATTCCTATATATGAAAGAGCAACGAGGTTTAAACTTGGATATGTGCCTCAATATGGAGGCTTTATTCAAGATTTAAGTCTTTTAGATAATTTAAAGCTTGTAGCTGAAATTCATATTAAAGAAAAAGATATTAGGAAAATAAAAATTGAAAAAATAATATCTCAATTCGAATTTGATCCTTTGCTAAAGATTAAAGGAAAACATTTGTCTGGTGGACAAAAAAAGAAACTAGTAATAGCAATGGCATTAATAAATGATCCAAATATACTTCTTTTAGATGAACCATTTGCTGCTTTAGATATTTTGACAATTAAAATGCTTCAAGAAATTATTGTAAATTTACAAGCTATTGAGAGAATAACTGTTGTTGTTTGTGATCATCAAGCAAGAGATTTATTGAGTTGTGTAGATAGAGCAATTGTATTATCTAATGGTAAAATAATCGCTTCAGGAAGTCCAAACGAAATAATAAATGACTCAAGCGCCAGATCAGCTTATTTTGGAGATGAATTTAAAATAAATTAATTCATCAATGGCAAATCATATTTCTATAAGTCAAAAATTATCAAGTTTTAATAAAAAAATTTATGTTAGCTCAGATAAAAGTATTTCAATAAGATCTGTGCTTCTTGCATCACAAGCTGTGGGTATCTCAAAAATTTCTAATCTACTGGAGTCGGAGGACGTTTTAAATACACTTAAAACTATAAAAAAACTGGGAATAAATTATGAAAAACGTGGAAATATTTACTACATTGAAGGTTTCGGATTAAACGGTTTCAATATAAAAAAAAAAACAATATTAAACGCCGGTAATTCAGGAACATTAGCAAGATTAATACTTGGATTATTAGTTAAATCTAAAACGCAAGTTAAATTAATTGGGGATAAAAGTTTATCAAAAAGAGATTTTTCTAGAGTAATTAAACCGTTAAGAATGTTTGGAGCTAATCTTAAAAGTAAAAATAATATGTTGCCCATAACTATATTGGGTACAAATTATCTTAGACCAGTTAAATACAAAGAGAATATTGGAAGTGCGCAAGTTAAAACTTGTATAATATTTAGTGCATTAAACACGCCAGGGATAACTGAAATTTATTCTAAAAGTTCAAGAAACCATACCGAATTAATGTTAAAATTTTTAAATTATCCAATCAAAGTAATTAAAAAACCAGAATATGAAAAAATAATTGTTGAAGGATTAAAACAGTTTAAAAGTTTTGATTACAGTGTTCCGGGAGATATAAGTTCAGCATCATTTTTTATTGTTTTAACGCTTTTGTCAAATAATTCTAAATTAGTTATAGAAAAAGTAAATGTGAATAAAAGTAGAATTGGAATAATTTATATTTTAAACAAAATGGGAGCGGAAATAAAACTTAAAAATAAAAAAATTTACAATGGAGAAGAAACAGCAGATATTTATGTAAAAAGTAAGAATAATTTAAATGCAATAAATTGTCCTTCAAAATTAAATAGCTCAGCTATAGATGAATTTTTAATTATTTTTTTAGTCGCCGCGAAAGCTAAAGGAGTATCAAAATTTAGAGATCTGGGAGAAATGAATAAAAAAGAATCAAAAAGATTAGATTTAGCAGTTAAATTTCTAAAATTAATTGGAATTAAAGTTGAAAGATTTAAAGATAATATTAAAATTTATGGAGATCCAAATTTAATTTTATCGAAAAACTTTGAAATGAAAAATTTTTTAAAAGATCACAGAATTTTTTTTCTCTGTTGCATTACAGCCTTAACTTTAGGAGGAAAATGGAAAATTAATGATAAAGATTCTATTAATACTTCATTTCCAGAATTTTTAAAAATCTTGAAGAAGATTGGAGCTAAGTTTAGTTGAAAAAAAGGAAGAATATAATTACGGTAGCAATAGACTCACCAGCTGCGGCTGGTGCTGGAACACAAGCGAAATTAATATCAAAAAAATATAATCTATTTTATTTAGATACAGGAAAAATTTATAGATATATTGGCAAGTTAAAATTAGATAATGAAAAGAAATTCACGTACGATTTAATTAAAAAAAAAATTGGTAAAATAAATCTTAATCATCTAAAAAAAAAATCCTTACTTTCAAATGAAGTAGCTTTGTCAGCCTCAAAAATTGCTCAAGATAAAAATATAAGAGATATAGTTCATAAATTTCAACAAAAGTGTGCATACAAACCTCCTAAAAAATATTTTGGATCTGTTTTAGATGGGAGAGATATAATCACAGTCCAAGTAAAAAACGCAATGTTCAAATTTTATATAACGGCAAGCTTGGAGGTAAGAGCAAAAAGACGCTATAAAGAATATCAAAAATTAAAGAAAAAAATAACTTACAAAGAAGTCCTTAAAAGCTTAAGAAATAGAGATAAATCAGATAAAAATAGGAAGTATGGACCTTTAAAAAAAACAAAAGATTCTATCTTGATTAATACCACTAAATTAAGTAAGAAAGCTTGCTTTAAAAAAATTGAAGCAATAATGGATAAAAAACTAAACTTTTAATGGAAATTTATAAAGACTTATCATCTCCTGCAAGCCAACAATTTGAAAAATTACTAAATAGTCAATTATCAAAAAATAAAATTGAAGAAGGAAAGATAATTGAAGGAAAAATAACAAAAATAACCAATAAGTATATCTTCTTGTTTATCCCTGGATTAAAAAGTGAACCCGTGATTGATGTAAATGAGATAAAAATGATGGGTATGAGTGAGGAAATTAAAGAGGGAGTAACAATTTCTGTATTACTTGAAAAAATAGAAGATAAAAATGGAGATGTAGTTGTATCAGCTCAAAAAGCACAAAAAATTAAAGGATGGAATAAATTAGTCAAATGTTATGAAAATAATGAGTTAATAGACGGAAAAATTATACAAAAAACTAAAGGCGGAGTAATTGTTGAGCACATTGATACAGGCTCGCTAATGTTTTGTCCTGGTTCTCAAATTTCAGATAAACCAGTTAAAAATATTGATCATCTAATTGGAGTTGAACAAAAGTTTGCGCTAATAAAATTAGATATGGTAAGAGGAAATAGTGTTGTTTCAAGGAGACAAGTAGTTTCATCGAATAAAAAAGAGGATAAAGCAAAAATTATTGCTAAGTTTAAAGTTGGAGATATTATAAAGGATGCTGTAGTTAAAGGCTACTCTTCATTTGGTTGTTTCTTCGAAGTAAATACGCCTGAAGGTACTATAGACACGCTCTGTCATCTGCAGGAAATAAGCTATAGCAGGGTTAATCATCCTGATGAAATTTTTAATATTGGAGAAAAACATGATTTAAAAATTATTTCAATTGATATGGAAAAACTTCAGGTAGGTTGCTCTATTAAACAACTTTCACCAGATCCTTTTGAACATATTTCTAATTATCAAATAGGAAATAAATATAAAGTTAAAGTAGTGAAAATTACTGATTATGGATGCTTTTGCGAATTAGAAGCAGGTCTAAGCACTCTTCTACATAGTAGTGAAATAAGTTGGACAAAAAAAAACATATCTCCAAAAAAGATTTTTAATGTTGGCGATCAAATAGACTGCGTAATAACAGAAATCGACAAAGATAAGAGAAGGGTTGCAATATCACACAGACTAACTCAAGAAAATCCATATTCAAAATTAGAAACTAGTTATCCAGTTGGATCAGATATCGATGGAGTAGTTAGTAACACAAATGAATATGCATTATATTTAAAATTAGCAGACTTCGAGATAGATGGATTTTTACATTCAAATGATCTTTCATTCACTGGAAATCCTGAAGAAGAATTGAAAAAGTATAAAAAAGGGGACAAATTAAAAGTAAAAATATTAGAAATTAAAAAGTCAGATCAAAAAGTAAGGGTTGGATTAAAACAATTACAAAAAGATCCATTTGATTGGTTTAAAGATAAAAAGGTTAATGACGCAATTACTGTTAAAGTCATATCATCTGATAACAAGGGATTAATTGTTAAACCTGAGGGATCCGAGATTGAAACATTGATAAAAAAATCTCAAATAGCTATGAGCGCTACAGACGCAAGACCATCACGTTTTGTAGGTGGCGAAAGAATAGATGCAGCAATATCAGAGTTAAATTTTGAAAAGAGAAAGTTATCTTTAAGTATTAAATTGCTTGAGGAAATAATGAATGCTAAGGCTATTAAGGAACATTCTAGTCCACTTAGTGGTAAAAATCTCCCATTCTCCTCTCTTTCTGAACAACTAGATGATAAAAAAAATAAAAAGGAGTCTGAATAAAAATTGTCATTTACTAAATCAGACTTATTGAAAGAATTATCCAAAAATTATCCAAACTTTATTAAAAAAGATTTAACCAAGTTATTCGATATTGCAATTTATGAAATTCAAGAGTCTTTAAAAAGAAACGAGAGAGTTGAATTAAGAGATGTTTTTTCACTAGAACCTAGGCTACAAAAGGCTAGGACATCAAGAAATCCCAAAACAAATGAAAAAGTAAATACTCCAGAAAAAAAGTCAATTTTATTCAAACAGTCTAAAGAATGGGCAAAACAGGTAAATGAAAAAAAATAAAATATTTATTGCCTGCGATACTAGTAAAATAAGCAAAGTTAAAGAAATAATCAAAAAAACTAAAAATTCTAGGTTTATTGTTGGTTATAAGTTTGGATTAGAGTTTTTAAATTCTATAGGTGGTAGAAATTTCATATCAAAATTAAAGAATAAAATCACATTTGGAGATTATAAATTATCAGATATTCCAAATACAACCTCCTCAACAATTAAGGCTGTAAAAGATTTAAATTTTAATTATCTAACAATTCATATCAATTCTGGTTTAGAATCTTTAAAAGCAGCTAAAAAAGTTTCTGGTAAAACTAAATTAGTTGGAGTTACTGTTCTAACATCTTTAGATGATAAATCACTTAAAGGGATTGGGTTTAATAAGGATGTTAAAAAGATTGTATTGCAACAAGCTAGACTAGCAAAAAAAGCAAAGTTAGATGCTATTGTATGTAGTGCAAGAGAAGTTAAAATTGTAAAAAAAGTATTTAAAAAAGAGATTATTACCCCAGGTATAAGGTTTAATTCTAAAGCCGTTGACCAAAAGAGGATTTTAACACCTAAAGAGGCATATAAAAATGGAAGTGATTGGCTAGTTATTGGAAGACCAATTACAAAAGGTAATATAAAAAAAAATCTTAAAAATTTAATTAATCATCTAAGTTTATGATTAAAGGAATTAAAATTTGTGGGGTCTCTGATCCTGTTACATTAAACTTTATTTTAAGTCACAAATATCCTCCAAAATTTATTGGTTTTATAAGTAATTATAAAAAAAGTAAAAGACATGTTGATCATGACAAATTAATAAAATTATTAAATATCGAAAAGAATGAAACTAGTTTTGTATCAGTTCTTGTAAGTCCAAGTGATAGCGATTTAGAGAGAATTAAAAATCTAAAATTTGATTTTTATCAACTTTATGACGTTAACCCTGAAAAGACAAAAATTATAAAAGAAAAGTATAATATTAAAATTATCACTGCATTTACTATTAATAATCAAAGTGATGTTGAAAAGTACAAAAAATACGTTGGTATAGCAGATATATTTCTTTTCGATGGCAAAGGTTATGAAAAATCAATAGGTTTTGATCATAATTTGTTAAATTCAGTGCCTAATTATTTAGATAAAATGATTGCTGGAAATATAAAAATAGAAGATATTCCAAAATTTAAAAATAAAGATTTCTTTATAGACTTAAGTGGAGCATTAGAGAATGAAGCGGGCAAAAAAGATCTTGAAAAAATTAATGAATTATTAAATTTGTCAAAATTATGAAATTAAAAAAGGGAATACCTGTAATAGATCAAGGAGACAAATTTGGTTTCTGGGGAGGTAAGTTTGGTGGGAATTTTGTTCCTGAGACACTTAAAAAACCAATCGAAGATTTAGAAATTCAATTCAATAAATTAAAAAATGACAAAAAATTTATTGCTGAGAGAGACAGGTATTTTAAAAACTGGATTGGTACTCCAACTAGATTTATTAAATTAAATAATTTAACCAAACAAATTGGAGGAGCACAGATATGGTCAAAAGTTGTATCTGATGCAAATGGAGGTGCTCATAAAATATATAATGCTACAGTACATTGTTTATTAGCAAAAAGGTCAGGAAAAAAAGTGATAATTGGAGACACCGGCGCTGGGTACGCTGGTAAGATGTTAAGCATGGCTGCTAAGAAATTTGGTCTTAAATGCAAAATTTTCATGGGAGCAAAGGATATTAAAAGACAACAACCAAATGTTAAAGCAATGAAGAAAAATGGTGCAGATGTAATTCCTGTATATTCAGGAAGTCAAACACTTGTGGATGCTGTTTCTGAGTGTATGAGATTTTGGGTTGCAAATTGTGATACAACTGCAATGTGTGTTGGTAGTACAGTTGGTCCTGCAATTTTTGTGCGTATATGTGGATGGAGTACAAGTCAAATATCTAGAGAGCTTAAGGTTCAATTAATAAATGAATTTGGTGAAGTCCCTAAAAAAATTAAATTATATAATTGTGTTGGAGGAGGTTCCTCTAGTTTTGGGTTTTGGAATGAATTTATGGATTATGATAAAAAGCAAGTTGAGTTTATTGGGGTTGAAGCAGGTGGACCAGCTAAAAGTAAAAGACATGCAGCTCCTTTAACTTATGGTTCCAAAATAGGTATACTTCATGGTGCAGCTCAATATGTAAATCAAGATAGCGATGGCCAGATTGAAGAGACCGAGTCAATTTCTGCTGGTCTAGATTATCCTGGAATTTCACCACTTCATTGTTTTTTAAAAGATACAAAGCGCGCAAGGTATACAGCGGCTAGTGACGAAGAAGCTTTAAAGGCCTATCAAATAGTTACAAAATATGAAAATTTAAGACCATCTCTCGAACCGAGCCATGCATTCTCAGTTGCCATCAAAGAAGCAAAAAAATTTAGCAAAAATACGATTGTAATTATTAATAGTTGCGGAGATGCATATAAAGATAGAGGTATTTTAGAAAAAAAATTGGGAAAGAAATATGTTAAATCCAATTAGCCTTGCATTTAAAAAAGCAAAAAATGAGAAAAGACCAGCGTTACTTACTTATACTGTAGCTGGTGATAGCTCAAAGAAACAATCTTTGGAAATCTTAAAAGCAATTTCAAATTATGCAGATATTTTAGAAGTTGGTGTACCTCATAATACACCAGTTGCTGACGGCGGACAAATACAAACAAGTTCGTATAGAGCAATCAAAAATGGTATTAAAATGAATGATATATTTAAAATCGTTAAAGATTTTAAAACTAGCAAAAATTCTAAGCCTATAATACTTATGGGTTACTACAACATGATTTTCCAATATGGTGAAAATAATTTTTTAAAAAAATGTAAAAAATCAGGAGTTAATGGTTTAATTGTTGTAGATTTACCATGGCCAGAAAACAAAATTTTTTCAAAGAAATGTAAAAAAAATTCAATTAATTTTATCCAGTTATTATCTCCTACAACATCGAATGAAAGACTAAAAAGTATTACAAAAGACTCTCATGATATGATTTACTATATCAGTATGCTGTCTACAACGGGAGGAAAGCTAAAAGTTTCTCCAAACAAAATATTGGCTAATTACAATAAAATTAAAAAAATAAATCCAAACAAAAATTGTGTAATTGGTTTTGGGATAACTGAGAAAACTATATCAAATTTTAAAAATACAGATGGACTTGTTGTAGGAAGTCAAATTTGTAAAGAAATTACTAGATGTTTAAACAATAGACAAAATCCTGTCATAAATGTAAGTAAGATGGTCAGTAAGCTAAGAAAAAAAATATCATGAATTGGTTAACAAAAGCTATAAAATTTGGTGAAAAGATAAAGAAGGTACTTCGAAAAAGACCTTCAAAAGAGGATATAGCAAACTCAGATTGGACAAGCTGTTGCAAAGGACCAATTTTAAAGAAAGATTTAGAAAATAATTTGTGGGTTTGTAATCTTTGCGGGAAGCATCATAGAATAAGTTGTAGACAAAGATTTGATATAATATTTGGAAAAAATTCTTATCAAATATTAGAATCTCCAATACCTACTGAAGATCCATTGAATTGGGTTGATACAAAGTCATATAAAGAAAGACTTAAAATAGCTAGAAAGAAAACAAACCAAAATTGTGCGGTAATGATTGCAAAGGGAAAAATTAATGGAATTGAAGTTACTGCAGGTGCAATTAATTTTGATTTTATTGGAGGATCAGTTGGTGCTGCAGAAGGCGAGGCAATAATTTATGGTGTACAGCACGCGATTGATAATCAAACCCCTTATCTGTTCTTTCCTTGTGGGGGTGGTCAAAGAATGTTTGAGTCACCTATAGCACTAGCGAATATGACTAGAACGACACTTGCAATAAACGAACTTAAAAATAATAATTTACCTTATATCGTCTGCTTCACTGATCCAACAGCAGGTGGGATTACAGCTTCTTTTGCAATGTTAGGTGACATACATTTTGCGGAACCGGGAGCAAATATAATTTTTGCTGGTCGTCGTGTTATAGAATCTACCGTCAAAGAGGAGCTGCCATCAGATTTTCAAACAGCTGAATTTGTTGAAAAACATGGATTTGTTGACAGAGTTGTGCAAAGAAAAGATATTCAAGATGAAGTGGGTAAACTACTTTCCATATTACTAAGAAAAAATTCTGATATACATTTAGAAAATTTAGATGAAACTTCAGAAACTAATATCCAAACTCGAGAAGCATCATAAGAAAAAACTTGATTTATCTTTAGAGAGAACTTTCAATCTTTTAAAAAAACTTGGCGACCCTCAATCTAAATTAAAAAATATTGTTACTGTTGTAGGTACTAATGCCAAAGCAAGTATGTGCTATAGTCTAAAGTCAATTCTAAACCAAGCTGGATACAAATGTAATCTTTACACCTCTCCACACCTTCTCTCTTTTACAGAAAGATATATATTTAATGATAAAGAAATTGATGAGGAAAATTTAATCGATTTGTTAGAAGATACTGAAAGAATTTTAGGAGATGACAATGCAACATTGTTTGAAATTCTTACATGTGCATTTATTAAGCATGCTGAAAATTTCAAAGACAACATTAATATAATAGAGGCAGGGTTATTTCATCAATTCGATAGTACAAATGTTTTTAAAGAAAACTTAATGACTCTGATTGGTGTAATTCATAATGATCATTTTCAGTGGCTTGAAAATAAATCAATTGAAGGAGTAATACATGAAAAAACAACTAAACTTTTAAATTCAAATATATTTGTTAATAAACAAGTCAACGATAAAATAAGATATAAGATTGAAAGGTCATTAGAAAAAAATACTTCTAATAAATATTTTTTTGGAAAAGATTTTAATATTACAAATTCTGAAAATGGTTTTATTCAATATCAAGATTATTTAGGTGAAATGGTATTACCTGAACCAAATATTCTTGGAAATCATCAACTTTATAATATAAGCACCACGATTGCTGCATCACGAAAAATATTTAATATAAAAGATGATGATATAATTAATGGTATTCAAAATATTTCACTCAAAGGAAGATTGGAAGAAATCAAAAGTGGTAATTTAAAAACGATTGCAGGCAACAATAGATTAATTGTTGACGGTGGTCATAATATAAGTGCAAGTTTATCTATTGCTAATTGGATAAAAAACCAAAATCAAGAGGTAAATCTAATAGTTGGAATGATGAAAGATAAGGAACATATTGAATTTATAAAAGCTTTTGAAAATATAGTAAATTCAATTACTTTAATTGATATTCCTAATCAGGATGGTGCAATATCAAAAGAAGATTTGGAAAGTAAGTTAAATGATTTAAATTTAAATATTAAAAGATCACAAAGCATTGAAAGTGCTATAAAATCGTTATCAAAAAACGAAAATACAATAACTGTTTGTATAGGCTCACTTTACCTTGCGGGAGAAATTTTAAAATTAAATTAGATATTTTCCTTAATAAAAGAAACTATATCGCTTTTAGGTGTAGCACCAACTTTAGTAGCTTTTAACTCTCCACCTGAAAATAAAAGCATAGTGGGAATCCCTCTAATCGAATATCGTGTTGGAACGTTTGGTTGAGAATCTATATCGTGTTTTGCAACTACAACTTCCTCAGCCATTTCATTTGATATTTCCTCTAAAATGGGCCCTACCATTTTACAAGGTCCACACCATTCTGCCCAAAAATCTACTAGAACTGGTTTATCACTTTTTAAAACCTTTTCGTCAAAATTTTCGTCAGTAACATTTATTGTTGCCATAGGACGGATATAGATTAATTTTGTATATATTCAATAGGTAAAATTGAGATTAATTTCGATTTATACATTAAACATTTTCATACTTTTTTTGAATTGACATTGCATAATTATTAAAATCATCCAAAAGGGCTAATTTTTCATTGTCGTTTTCATTAGTATATTTTTCTCTTAAAGTATCAATTTCATTATATAAAGTTGGAATAGTCCACCATTTTTCTTTTTTTTCACTCAGTATTCTTTTTGCTATATCTCTCCTTATGGACTTATACATAGAGTCTGGAAGGATCTCCGGAGCTTCTTGAAAGATGATTTTTTTACCAAAACTAATCAATCTATCATCATCAAACTTATCTAATAAATTTAATTTTTCTTTCCATGGAGCCTCATGCCAATTTGGAAACAGAGCGGTATCCTTGTTCGATGTAAATTTTGTATAAATACTCTCTTCTGCATATATATCTTCTTGCGATTTTGATTGCTCTTTTTCTTCTGCAACCTCACGAAGGGCAGTTAAAATATTTTGTGAAAACTGTTCATTGTTTTGAACAAATTCAGCTCTTTTTTTAATAACATTTTTATCTAATTTATTATATGGTTCAACATTCAAGCCATATTTTGCATCAATAATTATTGGTGCTTTGTTTGATCTAACCGTTCTTAAAAACTTGGGTGTTTTTTTCATCTCGGTTTTTAATTCATTTATAGATTTATTAATCAATGGTTGAATTTCTGTTCTAAGATCTATTGTGTAATACCATCCTTGATAAATAGGATGCATACAATGTTTTGCATGTAGCGGAACGACTAAATGAAGCCTGGACTTTCCATAATAATACTCATTTAAAGTTACAATTTCTCCTTTTTTCATTATTGTTTCAGTATTAGATTTATTTGAAGTACTTAAAAACGATTCCCAAGTGTGTTCCTGTTTTTCTTTTACAATTTTCAACACTTTTGCAGTAAGTTCTGCATCAGCTAGTGCAGAGTGAGCATCACTTGCATCTATACCCTGCATTTGAGCTAACGATGCTAATTTAAAAACTGGGTTATTTTTTTCGTTAATTTCGGTTTCTAAAACTGTTGGATCTACTGCATATGCAGCTCTTGCAATATTTATTCCATCATGTCTTGTATTGGGAGCGGAATTTGTTAGATAAGGATACCTAATACTTTTGAAAAATTCTTTTCTTATCATTTCCTCATCGAAATTAAGCGAACTCCATCCTAAGAAAATAGCAGGGCTCCATTTCTTAAAAATTTTTTCGACCTGTCCTAGCATTTGGTAGTGACTTAGATTTGTTTGAGTAAGTTGTTTAATTGATGTCTTATTAACAATTAAAGCTGCTGCTTGAAAAATCTCAGTTTCATGAAGTCTACATCGAAGATTAAACCTATCTTTTTCTTTAAAATTCTTATCAAATAGTATTCCACCAATTTCTATGATGCTACCAAAGTCAGTGCTAGCACTCGATGATTCTATGTCCCAAATTGCTAAATTCATATTATTAATCTCAAACTAGCTATGTTTTGATGGGTTTTTGGAAAGTTTTTTAAGACTAAACCTTTGCATCTAAACAAGTAGCTTCTAGTTAGTTTTCTTTGTTTTATGTATTGGTTGGTTAAAGTCAAGCTATATTATTCATCTCATAAAATTTTTTAACCCTACCCATAAATAAATTTTGATACATCTCTAATTCTGCGCCTTCAATTTTAAATTCTTGAAATAGAATATCTTTTGTACAGAGTAAGATTATCCCTGCTTTCATTTTTGTTCCATGTACGACATCATGAGCCAAAGTATATGCTCCAAGTTGCAAGAAATAATCTTGAATATAATCTGTTTTTTTAGGTTTATTGCTCTGCTTAAAATCTATTATGACATCTTTGCCCTGATAAATTCCAATTAAATCTGCAGTTCCTGCATATTGCTCTGGGTAATAAATAGTTTCTTCCATCCCATAAATTTCATCTAATTTATTATTTACCCCCTTTTCAATTATTTCTTTGGCCATGTTTTTGTATTGTTCGTTACTTTCAAAAAAGCTTTCATTAATCCTGCCTCTTAAATAATCTTCAATATAAGAGTGCATTGAAGTGCCTCTTGAAGATGCTTCAGTTTTAATTCTATTTGCTTCCTTAAAACCCACCCTTTCTTGCCAATTTTTGATAGCTGCCTTTTCCTCTTCAGATTTAGTAGCACTTAAAATTGTAGTAACACTTGGTAGTTTTTCCTCACCTAAGGAATATTTTCTATATCCATCTTCAATTGACCTTGTAGATTTTGGATAAATAAATTTATTACTCCATTTCATTCATTTAGGCTTTAAGAAACTTTTCGTTTTTCATCCTGACCATAACCAGAAATTGGAGATGGAGAACTTGGATCTGGATCATCGTCATCATTAGGATTTTTTATTGAGTCGATACTTCTATTTATTGCTCTAGCATCTTTACCAAAACTATCAACTACCGACATTGCTTCTTCTAATTTTTTTCTTAAAACTAAAACGTTGTTAAAATGCATATTAAATCTGGTGCTTATTTTTTTTAAATGATCATATATTTCAGATGCATGCTTTTTAATTCGTAAGCTCTGAAATCCCATATGGAGTGATTGTAAGTAACCAGATAAATTATTAGGGCCCATGATAGTTACTTTATATTTCTTCATTAATTCTTGAGTTAATAATTCTTTTGTAGATGGATCTTGATAATTAGCTAATTCTAAAAATAAACTTTCAGTTGGCGCATAAACAATCGCAAAATCTGTCGTTTTTGGTGGGACGATATATTTTTCGTTTACGCTTTTAGCCTTTTCTTTAAATGCTCTAGCAAGTTTAGTTCTTGCATCAGCCATAGCTTTTTTGTCATCTTCCTGATGAGCATCTTGGATGGCCTTAAATCTTTCAACTGGAAAGTGGCTATCAACTGGAACCAAAATCCCATCTTGAAGTTTAATTGCAAATTCAACATTTTCACCCGTATCTTCTTTCATTTTTACATTTGATGAATATTGAGATGCTGGCAACAAATCCTTAATCAGGGAACCCAAACTAAACTCAGCTAAGGTTCCATACTTTTTAACACCTGCCAATATTTGATTAATGCCCTTCTGACTTTCATTCAAATTTTCAACTTGGGCATTAAAGGAAGCTACTTTTTGATCTACTTGAGTTAAAGCATTCGTCATATCTTTTGTTACACCTGATGAAAGATTATTAAAAGAAGTAGCCATTGAATTCATAGTGCTATTTATTGTTGTATTTAAAGACTCTTTTAAATTTATAATTTCTTGATTTAGCCTTTGAATCTCCTGATTTTCTCTCTCATTATGAGTCTCATTCTTTGATTTAAAATTCAAATATATAATTAATACTGAACTAATAAGTGAGAGTGAAAGTAAAACAAGAATTATAGTATTCATGATTCGTAGGATATACGTGAAATTTTAAAATTCAATTAGAAAAGCTAAGAACTAAGTAAATTTAAAATTTTCTTTAAACCAATTTGGTTACTTGATTTTTTATTCGACATTAAGATTGCTGTACTTTTAAGAATATTTCCATCTTTTAAAATTCTTAAATTGTTAGCTTTTAAAGTCTCTCCTGTGCTGGTTATATCGGTTAAAATCTCAGATGAACCAGTAAATGGATATACCTCAGTTGCTCCAAGGGAAGGTACTAATTTAAATTGAGTCACTCCTTTTGAAAATAAAAATTCTTTGGTCAAATTTGGATATTTTGTTGCAACTCTTAATCTACTTTTCTTATTGTCTTTAAAATCAAAAGATATTTCTTCTAAATCAGCAAGTGTTTGGACATCAATCCACTCGTCAGGAACAGCTACAACCAGAGTTGCATTTCCGTAATTGAGTTTTTTATTAATAATAACTTTATTTTGAATATTTAATTCAGACTCTTTTAATAAATCATAACCTGAAAAACCTATATCTAAAGATCCATCCCCTAATCTTTCTATAATTTCTCTTGCATGGAGATATACTATTTTAATTTTTTTATTTCCTTTTACATATCCAAAAAGGTCTCTTTCTCCTCTTTCTGATAAGATTTTAAGATTTTTATTTTTAAAAATACTTAAAGTATCTTTTCTAAGTCTGCCTTTGCTAGGAATGCCAATTTTAATCATTTAAATTTATTGCACCTCCTACAGCTGGCACCTTTATTTTAGATCCTAAATCACTAATTAGATTGTCATAACGGCCGCCATTTACTTCAATTTTTCTTGATTTTACTTTTGTTTGAATTTTAAAAACCATACCTGTGTAATATTCCAAATGTCTGCCAAATGAAGATGAAAAATTTACATTTAACTTTGAAACTTTATTTTTTGTTATTGGAAAATAATTCTTTCCAACACTAAGATTGATTTTATTTTGTTTAAAAAAAGTATTTAGAGTAGCTGCTGCTTTGCTCATAGGACAACTAATTTTTAAATAGTCTCTAATAATTTTTACAACATTTTGTCCTTTTATTTGCCTTCTAGGATCTTTAATTTTATTATCAAATCTTAATAAAATTTCGTTTAAAGTTCGACCTGCAATATTTCTATCTTGATTTTGTTTAAACATTTTTAAATATCTTTTTTTATCCAATTCAACTACTGTTTCATCTACATCTGAGTTAGTCTCTAAACGCTTCAACAATTCATTAAAATAATTTTCTCTCCAAAAATGTCTTTGTAATCTAAGCCTCCATCTTTTTGGAATATCTAATTTATTTATTAATAAGTGAAAAATTTCAACATTCCCAATTGTAATATTTCCAGTTTTGTATCTAAATTTATTTATAACTTTAATACTTGTATCTATGATTTTTTTATCATCTCTTTTCTCATCTTTTGATCCTAAAATCTCAAAACCTATTTGATCTCTTATAATCTTATCAGTTTTTTTTTGAACTTTTCTGAATGCTTGTCCGCTGTAAAAAACTTTTGAGGATTTCTTATTTTTTTGATTAAGATATTTAATACAAGACGCAACAGTTAAATCTGGTCTTAAACAAATTTCTTTTCCATTCTGATCAGCAAATGAAAAAATTAAACTTCTAAATGACTCGCCAGATCTCTCAAGAATTAAATTAGTAGGTATGACTGTATCTAAATCGATGTAATCAAATCCACTCGATTTTAAAGATTTAAGAATATTCTCAGACAAGTTTTTTGACTTCATTAATTAAATCTTTCTTTGAAAAAGTTTTATTATTCTCTCCCTTAACACCTTTTAAATTTTTAATTGTCACCGTATTATCTTTAAACTCATTTTCTCCACAGATAATGGCAACTGGCAGTTGGCGTTTATTTGCAAAAGTAAGCTGTTTACCGAGATTTTTTTTAGAATCTAAAAATATTTCAGCGTTAATATTGTTTTGTCTTAAGAGATCTAAAATTTCGTAGTAATTTTTTAAATATTTTTGGTCCATTACACATACCAAAACCGGTTTTTGCTCATTTAATTCAATTTGATCTAATTGCATTAATGCAAATAAAAGTCTGTCTACACCAAAACTAATGCCTGTCCCTGGAATATCTACACCTTTAAATCTTGATATTAGTTTTGCGTAAGCTCCTCCTGAGCAAATACTACCTATATCTACTTCTTTGCCTTTGTTATTTGTAACTTTAAAATTTAAATTTGTTTCTACAATAAAATCGGAATAATAAGCTAAACCTCTCACAATTGTAAAATTGGTTTTTACTTGATCTAGACTTGATCCATACCCAAGAACCACAAAAAATTCCTCCAACTCTTTTATTCCCTCTAGTGACAATGGATTTTTTAAGCTTTGTTTTAATTCTTTTAAATCCTTTATTTTTAAATATTTTAATATTTGATCAACCTGCTCATCATTTAAATCTGCACCTTTTGTGATAGCTCCACTAATGTCTTTTCTTTCTTTTCTTAAGAGATCTTCTACACCTTTTAATCCAAAACCAGGCTTATCGAGTTTATCAATTGCTCTAATAACTTTTAGTTGCTTTTCGTCAGATATTTTTAAATCATCTAATAATCCCTGAACTATTTTTCTATTACTTACATTTATTGTAAATTGATCTTTTTTTAGACCACATTCAAGTAATGCTGCTGAAATTAAGTTACAAAGCTCTGTATTAGCCTGTGATGAATTAACATTTCCAACAATATCAAAATCTGCTTGTAGAAATTCTCTATATCTTCCGTTGCCTGCCTTTTCATTACGGAAAACATTTTGGATGGCATACCTTTTATAAATTGAGGGTAACTCTTGATTATTTTGTGCAACAAATCTTGCTAAGGGACTTGATAGATCGTATCGAAGAGTAATATTTTTATCTCCATCTTTAAATGAAAATACATCAGACATAGGGTTAGTTTCATCCTCTGCCAAAAATGATCCAATATTTTCACTTATCTCAAACGATGGAGTTTCTAGTGGCTCAGCACCAAACTTAATAAAAACATTCTCAATTGCTGATAAAAGCTTTTTTTTGAGAAGAAGTTTTTTATCCCAACGATCTTCAAACCCTGGGGGTAACCCAGGTATTAATTTATTTTCTTTCTTCATTTTTTGGTACCCTGGCTTGGGATCGAACCAAAAATTTCAGTTCCACAAACTGACGTGATAACCATTTCACCACCAGGGCTTATTGTTGTTTTATACTAATTAGAGTTAAATTTAAATTTATAAATAGTTAAATAGCTAGCTGCAAGCCAGCATGAAAATGATGTCTTTTGTGAGATACAAGAATTAAACTATTTCTAATCATGGGAGTTAAATAGCATTTTAAACTTAAAATGCAAGTATGTATTGTATAGGAATATTTATAGGCTTGCCTACTATATTCCTATACAAAATTTTAAATGAAATAAATTTTAAGATGTTTTCTTTAAATTTACAGCGCTAGGACCTTTATCTCCATCCTGAATTTCAAATTCTACAGCGTCGTTCTCATTCAAAAAACGAAGTCCTGCTTCACGAACTGCGCTTGCATGAACGAAACAATCTTTTTCTCCGTCTTCTCTTTCTATAAAACCGTAGCCCTTCTTACCGTTGAACCACTTTACTTTACCTTTTAATGTACTCATACTTTTTGTTTACTCTTTCTTTATTGTATTAAACTTAGCTAAACTTCAGCTAGCGGGATAATTATTAGATTTTAAAATTGAATGCAAGCTTTAATCAAGCGCACTTTTTACAGTTTGTGGTGGCTTCGGCGGGACTCGAACCAGCGACACAAGCCTTTTCAGGGCTCTGCTCTACCAACTGAGCTACGAAGCCAAAATTTAAAATCTAAAAATAATTCGTCCCTTAGATAAGTCGTAAGGACTGATCTCAACAGTAACATTATCGCCTTGCAAAACTCGAATTCTATTTTTTCTTAACTTCCCAGCAGTATGTGCAGTAACAATTTGTTTATTTTCATCTAATTGTACTCTGAACATTGCATTGGGAAGAAGATCAATTACTTTTCCTTTGAACTCTAACAAGTCTTGTTTTGCCAATATTACATTCTCCTTATTCTAGATTTTATACTCAAAGCATGACCTTTTAATTCTTCATACTCAGCGAGATGTTTAGCGTATTCTCCTATTTTCTCAACACCTTTTTTTGAGAGTGTTATCAGGCTGATTTTTTTATAAAATTCACTAAGACTTAATCCTGAAGAAAATTTAGCAGATGAATTTGTGGGTAATACGTGGTTTGTGCCAACAGCATAATCACTTAACGCCATAGGAGAGTACTTACCTATGCAAATACTTCCTGCATTAAAAATTTTATCTTTATATTTTTTGTAGTTATTTACATTTAACTCTAAATGTTCAGGAGCTATTTCATTAATTACATTTATAATCTGCTTATCATTATTTACTTTTATAATAAGTCCATTATTTTTGATGCTTTTTGTAGCAATACTTTGTCGTGGTATTTTTTTTAATTTAGAGATCAAATCCTTTTTAAATTTTTTAATTAAATTTGAGTCTTTTGTAATTAATATGCATTGTGAATTTATATCATGCTCTGCTTGACCAATCATTGATGTTGTAACTTCATTCAAATTAGTTTTGCCATCTGCTAATATTGTTATTTCAGATGGACCAGCAATCATTCCTTCAATTCCTACATCTCCAAAAACCTGCCTTTTAGCACCAGCAACAAAGATATTGCCAGGGCCAACAATTTTATTTACTTTTTGAATATAGGCTAAACTACCTATGGCTTGCGCTCCTCCCATAGAATAAATTTCATTTATACCTAGTTTTTTTGCTGCATATAAAACTGCTGGATTTAGTTTTCCATTATTTTTTGGATTTGCTAGTACGATTCTTTTTACACCTGCAATTTTTGCAGGAATTGCATTCATCAATAATGTAGATGGCAAGTTTGCTGGAACATATATTCCTACTGATTGGATTGGTACATATTTATATTCTATTTTATTATTTAAACTATCTTTATATAAAATATTCTTGTTTTTTTGTTTAATGTGAAAATTTAATATTCTCTTTAATGCAAAATCAATTGCTTTTTTAATCTTAGGATCCAGAAATTTAATTGCATTATTTATTTCTTTAATGCTCGGCTTAATTTGACTATTTTTACTAAATTTTTTTTCATATTTTATAAGTGCTTTATTTTTATTTTTCTTAATATCGCTAAGGATCTTGGATATAATTTTATTTTCAGGTTTTTTTGAAGACCTTCTAATATCTAGGAATTTTGTTAAATTATCTAAATAGTTTTTTTTATTACAATTAATTTGTTTTATCATTTTCTAATTTTTGATCCTCTAATGTTACTTCAATTACCTCAGCGGAGAGAGTTATAATTCTATTTTTCGAAAATAACATAATTATTTCAAAGTTTTGTTCTTTCTTAAAAATATCAATAGTTAAGAGTTCTAATGAAAGATTCGAGTCTTTTTGGTCTATATTCTTTGATTTAGAAGAATTTATAAATTCAAATTTAATTATACTGTTTATTTGCTTATTTTTATTTTCCTCCTCTTTGCTAAGTCTTAATATAGACATCAGGAAAATCTTATTTGAGGCTAAATACTTAACATCTTTTATATTTACTCTCCCTTCAGAACAGCAAGCTGAAATGACATTGAGATCCTCGGGAGATTGTGCAATTATCTTTTTTAAGTATTGATTTTCCATCAACTAATACGTCTTATTTTTACACCTACTTTTCTGAGTTTATTCTCTATATTTTCATATCCTCTATCTAAGTGGTAAATTCTATTAATAATAGATGTCCCTTTGGCAACAAGTGCTGCTAGAACTAATGCAACTGATGCTCTTAAGTCACTAGACATTAACTCCGCAGCCTTAAAATTTGTGCTGCCTAAAATTAAAGCCTTATTTTTTTTTATTATGATTTCAGCACCTAATCTTTTTAATTCAGCAACATGCATGAATCTGTTTTCAAAAATACTCTCCGTTATTGAGCTTTTTCCTTTTGCCTTGCATAAAAGAACCATGAATTGTGCTTGCAAATCTGTTGGAAAATTTGGGTACTCTTTTGTGACCAAATTGGATATATTTTTAATTTTTTTCGGACCTAGTATATGGATTTGATTTTTACTTGTTTTAATTTTAGCTCCAACCCTCTTCAGTAATGATAGTTCTGCTTTTATAATTTTAGGATCAAAGTTATTAATCTTTAAATTACCACCAGTCAAACATGCTGCGACACAAAAAGTTCCAGTTTCTATCCTATCTGACATAACTGAGTAAATAGTACTTTTTAAAATTTTTACTCCCTCAATCCTCACAGTCCGCTTACCAATAAATTTTATTTTAGCACCACCAGACTTTAAAAAATTTATTAAATCAATTATTTCTGGTTCAATTGCACAATTTCTAAGAATTGTAATTCCATTCGCTAAGCATGCTGCTATAATTGTATTTTCAGTTGCCCCAACACTGATTTTTGAAAATCTAACTTTAGCACCTACTAATTTTCCTTTAGAACTTGCATGTATGTAACCTTTTTTGATTTCATACCTCATTCCAAGTTTTTTAAGTGCATTTAAATGATAATTTATAGGTCTTGCTCCAATTAAACAGCCTCCAGGCAAAGAGGTAATTGATTTTTGATATTTAGCTACCAGGGCACCTAAAACTAAAATTCCAGCCCTCATTGTTCTAACAAGAGAATATGGAGCAAAAAATTTATGTTTTTTTTTCTTTGTTATTTTAACAGTTTTTTTATCTTTACTAAATTTTACTATTGATCCAAGGGATTTTAAAAGATTAATCATTGTATCTATATCTTTCACCCTTGGTAAATTTTTAATTACAACTTCTTTTTCAAATAAAATTGTTGATGCTAGTATTGGTAAAGCAGCATTTTTAGAGCCTGAAATTGCAATCTCTCCCTTTAATTTACTAGGGCCTTTAACAATAAATTTGTCCATTATTATATTTTTGGAAGTGTAACTCCCTTTTGGCCCTGGTATTTGCCATTTCTATCTGCATATGAAACTGATGGATCTTCATTTCCTTTGATAAACACAAACTGTGCAACACCTTCATTAGCATAAATTTTTGCTGGTAATGGGGTTGTGTTTGAAAATTCTAAAGTTACATGACCCTCCCATCCTGGCTCAAGAGGTGTAACGTTAACTATTATTCCACATCTTGCATAGGTAGATTTTCCTAAACAAATTACCAAAACATTTTTTGGAATTTTGAAATACTCTACTGTTCTTGCTAACACGAAAGAATTAGGTGGTATTATACATTCTGATGAGTTTTTAGTAATAAAATTAGAAGATTTAAAATTTTTTGGATCTACAATTTCAGAATTGACATTAGTGAAAATTTTAAATTCGTCAGAGACCCTTGCATCATAACCATAAGATGATACACCAAATGATATTTTATCACCTCGAACTTGTTTATCTTCAAATGGAGAAATCATATCATTATCTCTAGCCATTTGAATAATCCACTTATCAGATTGAACTGACATTATTTATTTTTTTTCTTTGTTTTTTTTTGGAATTCTTTTCTCTTTCTTAAATTTTTTCTTAAAGCAAGTTCAAGTTTGCTAAAATTATTTTTTTTTGAACTCATAATTTATTTTTTATCAGGATTTGTAAGATGATCTAGAGTGATAACTTGATCAATAGGAATTGTTTTATCATCTTCTATTTTTTCTGGTCCAGTTTTGATTTGCTTCTTGGCCCTTTTTTCTGCAAGTTTTTTTTCTCTTCTTGCTTTTTTTTCCATGAGCTTTGCATTTTTATTAGCTCCATATGTGTAGTGAATTCCCATAACATTTTCCTTAACTAGATATAACTTATTTTAAAAAAAAATTAAGGCAATAATTTGAAAAAATTAAATTTATACACTAATTTGAGTTAAATATTGCCCTTATAGTTAAATGGTATAACACATCCATGGTAAGGATGAGTTTCCAGTTCAATTCTGGGTAAGGGCACCAGTTTTATTTTGTGTAAAATTTTTTTTTAAATATTAATCCAATTGAAACTAAAATTATAATACCAAGAATTGGCAAATAAATATCTGGGGTAAAAATTAGATCAAGAATAGTTGGAACCTCAGAATTTTCTTCTAAAATCTTACTCAAACCAGCTCCAAGAGATGCTCCAACAAATAATTGTGGGGTCATTCCAATTATTGACCCTAAAAAGAAGTTTCTAACTTTAACATTAAAAATTGTTGGTAAAATATTTGAAATAAAAAAAGGAATACCACCAATAAATCTATAAATTAGAAAAAAAATAAATTCATTCTTTTTAAACTTTTCAGTCAAATTACTAAAACGTGATGAAAATTTCTTCTCAACTAAATCTTTTAAAAAGTAATTAGCAAATAAATATAAAAGTGTTGCACCTATTGATAAACCAAACACTATAAGCAAAGTTCCTAACCACTTTCCAAAAATAAAACCACCAACTAAAAATACAGGTGAGCCAAAACCTAATAAGAGAACCCATGCTATAGTACCTAATAAAAAAATAATACTTGAAATAAAAATATTACTATTTTTAATTTCTTCCAAGGCATTTCTATTTTCTCTTATTAGTTCATAACTAGAAAAATCCTGAAATGAAAATTTATTAAAAAAAAACAATAAAAAAACAAATATTATCAAAATGTAAGCAGAGCCTAAAAATACTTTAATTTTTTTTTCTCTATTCATTGATTTTTTAACTTATTAAAAATCACTGTACTTATATACATATATTTGTATAACTACCGAAATTTAACATTAATTTAACAACAATGAAACGTACATATCAACCAAGTAATAGAAAAAGAAAAAAAGCCGTTGGCTTTAGAGCTAAAAGAAAAACTAAGGGTGGAAGAAAAGTATTAAAAAGAAGAAGGGCTAAAGGAAGAAAAAAATTAACAAACGCTTAATGAAGAAAAAGATTGTTAGCCTTTCTAAAAATGAGGACTTTAAGTCGATTCTTGGTGGAAAAAAAATTTCTAATAAGTATTTAACAATTTTCTTTAAAAAACTTTCAGATAAAAATACAAGCAGATTAAATATAAGCTTTGTAGCTAAAAAGAAAATAGGAAATGCTGTTATTAGAAATAGAATTAAAAGAAGATTAAGAAATATAATGAATGATGCTTTAAAAACAATTAATATTAATCTAAATTATTGCTATTTATTAATTGCAAGAATATCTATTAACAATGATCCTTATGAGAAAATAAAAATGGTAACACTTGAGGATTTTAAAAAGATTAAATGAATAAACTTTTAAAATATTTAATGATCAAAACGATCAAATTGTATCAAATGGTAATATCCCCATTTTTAGGAAATAACTGTAGATATCTTCCGACATGTTCAGATTATTTTATTGAAAATCTAAAAGAGTACGGAATTTTTAAAGGAAGTATTAACGGATTCAAAAGAATTTTAAGTTGTCACCCAGTAAAATTTTTAGGTGGTGGTGAAGGATTTGATCCTGTTAAAAAGAAAAAGTAGTTTATGGATACAAAAAATGTAATTGCAGCAATATCTTTAAGTGCAGCTGTCATAATACTCTACAGTTTATTTTTTGCTCCTCCTGTTGTAGATCAAAAAAATATCTCAAATGATAAAAACACTTCTAGTCAAAATTCTTCATCGGATGCACCTTCATTAGTTCAAGATGAGAAAATAATTAAGATTTCAAGAGATGAAGCTTTGGAGGAGAATGAAAGAATTTTATTCGAAAATGATAAAATTAAAGGTTCAATTTCATTGCTCGGTTCATCTATTGACGATTTAACCTTTAAGAATTACACAAACACTCTAAATGGAGATGATAATGTTGTACTGTTAAATCCTAAACAATCTGAAAATGGATACTATGTAGAAACTGGTTGGGCAACAACTAATAAAAATATTGACCTACCAAATTCAAAAACATTGTGGGAGATTGAGGGAAATAAGAAACTTACACCAAATTCGTCTATAAAATTAAGTTGGAAAAATAATCAGAATATCAAATTTACAAAAGAAATTAGTATTGATAATCAATATCTTTTTGACATTAAGCAAACTATAGAAAATAAGTCTGATAAAACTTATAATTTCTATCCTTACGGTCAAATCATAAGAAACATTGCACCAGAAGTAACAAATTTTTATATTTTGCATGAGGGACTAATTGGTGTCTTTGATGATCAATTAGTTGAAGAGGATTATGAAGATATAGAGGAAAAAAAATACTCTATAAACGCGGATACTGGATGGCTAGGCATTACTGATAAATATTGGATTGCTAGTCTTATTCCAGAAAATGGGAAAAGTTTCAGGTCTGATTTTGATTATAAAAATAAATTTAGAGCAAATTTTATAGAGACAGATGCAACTGAAATTGGTGCTAATGAAATAAAAACTAATTCTATCAGAGCAATAGTAGCGGCAAAAGAAGTAAACGTTATTGATGGTTATGCTGAAACTGAAAATATTAGTAAGTTTGATTTAGCTATAGATTGGGGATGGTTCTACTTTATCGTTAAACCTTTATTTTTTGCAATTCAATATTTCTTTAATCTTGCTGGTAATTTTGGAATAGCAATTATTATGATTACTGCTTGTATTAGATTAGTATTTTTTCCACTTGCTAATTACTCATTTAAATCAATGGCTAAAATGAAAGTTCTCCAACCAGAGATGACAAGGCTCAAAGAGCTACATAAGGAAGACAAAATGAAACTTCAACAAGAAATGATGGCACTTTACAAAAGAGAGAAAGTTAATCCAATCAGCGGGTGCCTTCCAATTTTCATACAAATTCCATTTTTCTTTGCCATCTATAAGGTTTTATTTGTAACTATTGAAATGAGACATCAGCCATTTTTTGGTTGGATAAAAGATTTAAGTGAAAGGGATCCTACTTCTATATTTAATTTGTTTGGATTAATTCCATGGGACCCTCCTTCTTTTTTACTTATTGGTGTCTGGCCGTGTTTAATGGGTGTTTCAATGTGGATGCAACAAAAACTAAATCCAACACCGCCTGATCCTGTCCAAGCAAAAATATTTATGTTTTTCCCTTTATTTTTAACAGTGATATTAGCTCCTTTCCCTGCTGGACTAGTCATTTACTGGACTATAAATAATATATTAACAATGGCTCAACAGTACATCATCATTAAGAGAACGACTGTCAAAACCGTTTAAAAATGGAAATAGAGAAAATTGTACCGAAAGATGGTCCTACAATCGATGAATTTAAAAAATACATAGATAAATATAAAGATCAATTAATTGTAATTAAATATGGGGGGAATGTTTTTATCGATAGGAACATCTTTAATAATTTTATTTCAGATATTAGTATTTTAAATAAATTAAGACTTTCTATAATTATTGTTCATGGAGGCGGGCCCAGAATTAAAAGAGAGTTAGATAAATCGAATATTCAATCAAAATTTATAAGGGGATTAAGAGTTACAGATGAAAAAATTATTAACATAGTTGAAAATGTCCTTATCGACTTTAATGAGGATATTGTAAAATCATTACTCGAAAAAGGTGCAAATGCAGTTTCTCTTAATACAAAGAAAAACAATGCTATAGAAGTTATTCCAGAAGCAGAGGAACTAGGATTTGTTGGTATCCCAAATAAAATAAATGTAGATAAAATAAAAGATATAATCAAAATTAATGCTGTACCAATTATATCCCCTTTAGGTCTGGGGAAAAATAATCAAACATATAACATTAATGGGGATACAGCTGCAGGAGCTATAGCAAAATCTCTAAAATGTAGAAGATTGTTATTAATGACTAATGTGGAAGGAGTTTTAAATAAAGAAAAAAAACTTATCGATGAGATTAGCTCTTCTGAAATTTTAGAAATGATAAATAATGAAACAATCACAGAGGGTATGATACCCAAGATAAATACATGCCTTGATGCAGTAATGAATGGGGTTACAGGAGTAGGAATCATAGATGGAAGAAAAAAACATTCAATTCTGTTCGAATTATTTTCAGATAAAGGCGCAGGAACATTAATAAGAAAATGAAGCACATAAAAAATATCTTATTCGATTGTGATGGTGTTCTTTATCAAGATCTAGAGGCAGTATTTGGTCAAGTAAGCAAAAGAATGACTCAGTATATTTCAAAAAAGTTAAAGATTGATTTAAAAGAAGCAAAAGAGCTACAAACTAATTATTTTCACAAATATAACACAAGTCTGAACGGATTAATGATACACCATGATATTCCCCCGACAGAATTTTTGCAATTTGTTCATGATATTGATCTATCTTTTATGGAGAAAGACATTGTTTTAAGAGAAGAAATAAAAAAATTAAATCTAAGAAAATTTGTTTTTACCAATGGAAGCAAGGAACATGTTAAAAATATTACTACACACTTAGGTATAGATGACTTATTTGATGACGTATTTGATATTGTTGATGCTGATTATCATCCAAAACCAGCCGCAAAAGCATTCGATTTAATGGTTAAGAAATTTGATATTAATCCAAAAGAGACAATTTATATTGAAGATATTGCTAAAAATTTGTCGATTGGAAAGGAAAGAGGAGCTACAACAGTTTGGTTAATCAATAACGAGTATTGGGGGAAAAAGGAATCTAACAAAGAGTATATTGACTACAAAATAGAAAATCTCTCTTTATTTTTAAAAGAAATAAGGTTATTAAAAAACTCTTAAAACTATGAGTATAGAAAATATAATAAATGATGCTTGGGAAAATAGGGATCAAGTAAAACCCTCATCTGAACAGTCTCTTAAAGATACGATAAATCAAGTTATCGATGATTTGGATAGTGGTAAATCGAGGGTGGCTGAAAAAATAAATGGTGAGTGGGTAACCCATCAACATTTAAAAAAGGCAATTATGTTGAGTTTCAGATTGTATCCTATGGAAAATTTGAATGGTCCTTATAGCAGTTGGTACGATAAATCACATTTACTTAAAGGTAAAACAGCAGGATGGACAAAAGAAGATCACGAAAAAGCTGGTTTTAGAATGGTACCTAACTCTCCGGTAAGGAAAGGAAGTTTTGTAGGCAAAAATGCTGTTTTAATGCCATGCTACGTTAATATCGGCGCATATATTGATGAAGGTACTATGATTGATACATTTGCAAGAGCAGGAAGTTGCAGCCAAATAGGAAAAAATTGTCATATCTCTGCAGGATCAGGTGTGGGTGGTGTATTAGAACCTGCACAAGCACTTCCGACAATTATAGAAGATAATGTTTTTTTGGGTGCAATGTCTGAAGTTGTAGAGGGTGTAATTGTGGGAGAAGGATCGGTTCTAAGTATGGGAATGTATATTGGACAATCTACAAAAATTGTTAATAGAAAAACTGGTGAAATTACTTACGGAAAAATTCCTCCTTATTCAGTTGTGGTTCCAGGTTCACTTCCAGATAAAAATAATCCATCTGCGCCCTCTCTGTATTGTGCAGTTATAATCAAACAAGTTGATGAAAAAACCAGATCAAAAACTTCTATTAACGATCTCTTGAGAGAATAATTTAAATGGCAATTATAAATGAATTACAATTAGCAAAGGAGCTAATTAAATTTCCAACTGTAACTCCTAAAGATGCAGGAGTTATGAAATTTCTGGAAAGGAAGTTAAAAAAACTTGGATTTAAAACTAAAATTCTTGAGTTTAAGGAAAAAGGAAGTGAACCAGTCAAAAACCTATATGCAAGATTAGGAAATAATGGTCCTAACTTTTGTTATGCAGGACATCTAGATGTTGTCCCTGCTGGAAATTTAAATGATTGGACGGTAAACCCATTTAAACCGTCAATTAAGAAAGGTCATTTAATTGGTAGAGGAGCAAATGATATGAAAAGCTCAATTGCTGCATTTGTGTCTGCTGTTAGTATTTTTATTCAAAAAAATAGAGGATTTAAGGGATCTGTAAGTCTTTTGATAACTGGAGACGAGGAAGGTGTTGCTATTAATGGAACTAAAAAAGTTGTTGATTACTTAAAAAAGAGAAAAGAAAAAATAGATTTTTGCTTAGTCGGAGAGCCAACAAATCCAAATAAATTAGGAGAAATGATAAAAATTGGGCGAAGAGGTAGTATGACTGGTCGATTAATAATTACTGGTATACAAGGGCATGTAGCTTATCCTCATAGAGCAAACAACCCATCTACAACCATTGTAAAAATACTAAAGGAACTTAAAGATATAAAATTTGATAAAGGTACAAAAGATTTTCAGCCTACAAACCTGGAAATCACAAAGATTAATATACATAATACCGCTGATAATGTTATTCCTGGAATTGCTTATGCAACATTTAATATAAGATTTAATAATAAGCATACTTCAAATTCAATCAAAAATAAGATCGAAAAGATTTTGAAAAAAATCTGCAATAAAACTAAATCCAAATATAAAATTGATTATGCTGTTTCAGGAGAGGCTTTTCTCACAAAGCCAAATCATACGACTTTTATGATACAAAGAATAATAAAAGAAATAACTAAAATAAAACCAAAACTGTCAACAACTGGGGGTACCTCAGATGCAAGATTTATAAGAAAAATTGCCCCGTGTTTAGAATTTGGCTTAGTTGGAAAAACAATGCATAAAGTTGATGAAGCGGTTTCATTGACTGATTTGAAAAAATTAAGCTTAATTTATTTAAATATTTTAAAACATTATTTTAAGTGAAGACTGGCCTAATAATATCAGATACCTATAAAAATCATGATACTGGAAATGGTCATCCAGAAAAAATTGATAGGGTTGCTGCGGTAATTGAGAATTTTAAAAAAATAGATGACAAAAATCTTATATGGAAAAAACCAGCAAAATTTGATTTATCCCTTATCAATAAAACTCATTCTGAGGATTATGTTAATCAAGTAGAAAAGTCATTTCCTAAAAAAGGTTTAGTTTTTTTAGACGGAGATACAATTATCTCACCTGGAAGTAAAGATGCAACAAAAGATGCAGTAGGCTCAATAATTGCAGCAATAGATGGAGTAGAAAATAAAGAATTTAATAATGCATTTTGTGCTGTCAGACCACCTGGTCATCATGCCGAAAAAGATAAAGCTATGGGATTTTGTATTTATAATAATGTAGCTGTTGGTGCTAATTATTTAATTGAAAAATATAAATACAATAAAATTGCTATAATTGATTTTGATGTTCACCATGGTAATGGAACACAGAATATTTTTTACGATAACGAAAAAGTTTTATATATTTCAACTCACCAATATCCATACTACCCAGGTTCAGGGTCGGAAAAAGAAAAGGGAAATTTTGATAATGTTTTAAATATTCCATTAAAAGCTGGGACGACCTCTGAAGAATTTTTAAATGCCTACGAAATCGTTTTAAATAAATTAAAGACATTTAAACCAGAATTTCTATTGTTTTCTGCGGGTTTTGATGCGCATATTGATGATCCTTTAGCGCAACTTATGCTAAGTTCAGAAGATTTTTACAAAATTACTAAAAGAACATTAGAGTGTTCTAGGTCTCTTTGTAAAGGTAGAGTAGTTTCAATTCTTGAAGGAGGCTACGATTTAAGAGCACTACAAAGCAGTACTAAACGACATGTTGATGCATTAATAGAATTTAATTGATAAATTTTTTCTAAATAATAAGTAAAGAAATATGAAACCATACAAAATTAAAAAATCAGATATAGATAAAAAAGGTAAAGGACTTTACGCTACAAGGGATATAAAAGAGGGCGAGAAGATAATAGATTATATTGGAAAATTAATTACAAAGAAACAAACTGAAGAGTCCGATAAATACGATAATAGTAAACCGATATATTTATTTACTATAAATAAAAAATATGATCTTGATGGAGACTTTCCATGGAATACTGCCGGACTAATAAATCATTCTTGTGAAAATAACTGTGATTATGATGGTAAAGGGCTTAAGATATGGGTTAAAGCAATTAAAGATATAAAAAAAGGTGAGGAACTGACTTGTGACTATGGTTTTGGCTATGATAAAGATTACAAGCAATTTCCTTGTAAATGTAAATCAAAGAATTGTTGTGGCTATATTGTAAGAGCTGAGTCTAGGTGGAGAATTAACAAAAAATTCGCAATGAGAAATAAGAAAATTAGTATTTAACTTTTACTAAATACAACCCCTCAGGAGGCGCAGGTGGCGCACATTGTTTTCGATTCTTTGCTTTTATAACATTCACAAATTTTTTAATAGACCATTTTTTTTCTCCAATAAATTTCAAACAACCTACCATCGACCTTACTTGCTGTTTTAAAAATGATTGAGATCTAAATTCAAATTCAATTTTATTTTTTAATTTTTTAATTTTTACTAATTTCATTAATTTTACAGGACTTTTTGCATTACATCCCGAAGCTCTAAATGACGAAAAATCATGAGTTCCAATTAATTTTTTTGCTCCCATTTTCATACTTTCAAAATCAAGTTTTTTTATAACAAACCATCCTCGATTATTTTGAATAATAGGCTTGGTTGATTGATTATAAATAATATACTTATACACTCTTTCTTTTGCTGAAAAGCGTGCGTGAAAATTTAAACTTTGTCTTTTAATTTTCAAAATAGCTACTTCGTTTTTATTAAGAAAATAATTAATAGAATATAAAAACTTTTTTAAATTTTTGATTTTATTCATACAATCGAAATGTGCAGATTGTTCAATAGCATGAACGCCAGCATCTGTTCTTCCGGAACCAGTAACAATTATTTTTTCATTTAGAAGTTTTGAAATCATTTTTTGAATTAATCCTTGAATGGTCTTGCCTTTTTTTTGAACTTGCCATCCTATAAAAGAGCTACCAACATACTCAATTAAAATTTGATAACGAAACATATCTAATTCAAATTGGTACCCTTCTTAATTTGACTACCTAGCAAAAACTCCCCAGTTTTTTGGACTTTTTTTCCTTGTCTTTGAATTTCAATAATTTTAATAGAATTTTCACCACAACCAATTTCTAAATTATCCGACAAAACGTAGCCTGCTTTTCCAGTGTTAATTGATAATTCAGCTTTATGGATTTTATATCTTTCTCCTTGAAACTCAAACCATCCACCTGGATTGGGATATAAACCATTTATTTTCCCTAGAATCTTTGTATTATTTTCTTGCCAAATTATTTTTCCTTCTTCTTTTTTGATTTTTTTTGCATATGAAGATTGACTATGATCTTGATCTTTGAATAAAGCTCTATTTTCCAAAATATTATCAATATTTTCTAAAATCTTTTCAGAAGCCAAATTACTCAATCTCTTAGACAAATCCTCACTATTTTCATTATCTAACATGTGTATTGGATATTGATTGCAAACTGGACCTGTGTCTAAACCCTCATCCAACTTCATTATTGAAATACCTGTCAAATTTTCGTTATTCATAATAGCTCTTTGAATAGGAGCTGCACCACGCAATTTTGGAAGAAGTGAATAATGGATGTTAATCCATCCATATTTTGGTAGGTCTAAGATATCTTTTTTAAGAATTTGACCATATGCAACAACTATACCTAAATCAATATTTTTACTTTTTATAAATTTTTTTTCCTCAAGATTATCTAATTTTACTGGAGTTCTAACTGGAATATTCAATATTTCGGACATGATATGAACAGGAGATTTATTTAATTTGTGTCCCCTTTTTGATGCAACAGGTGGCTGGGTATATACAATTTCAATATTAAAACCATTTTGATACAATGATTTCAATATTTGACCCGAAATACTGGGTGTGCCCATAAAAGCAATTTTTTTGCTCATTAAACAATAATACGGTCGGGATTATTTTTTTTCTTTGATAATTTTTTGACAATCATTGTTTTTTTTAATTTAGATAAATAATCTATGAAAAGTATTCCTTCAAGATGATCCATTTCATGTTGTATACAAGTTGCAAGTAGTCCATCAGCCTTTAAAATTTTACTTTCTCCTCTATAGTCTAAATATTCTACCTCACAATATTTAGGTCTATCAACTTCAGCAAAATAATCTGGAACGGATAAACATCCCTCTTCATATGTTGTTTTTTCTTTATCTTTATTTTTTATTGTTGGATTCACAAAAAACATTGGATTTTTATTCCCATCTTTTGAAATATCCATAACTATGATTCTTTTTGGAATTCCTATTTGAATTGCTGCTAAACCAATACCATTGGCTGCATACATTGTTTCTAACATATCATCCATTAGCTTTCTTTCTTCATTACCAACATTTAATACTGGTTTTGAAACTTGTCTTAAAATCTCGTTTGGTTCCGTTATAATAGTCTTTATTGTCATGATGAGTTATGTACTTTAAACTTTTAATGGAAGAATTTCCAACAATAGTTCATTTCTCAAACTAATTAATTTTGTTCTATTCATAATTTCGACTATAAAATTTAATGATCTACTATTTAATTCATCTAATTCTTTTTCACCTATAATTTCAACTAGTTTTAATAATATCATACCAGACTCGTTATTATCTATCATTTTATCTAATTCTGGATTTAACTCAGGCTTATATTGAGAGAGCTCATCGATTTCACCTATTTGAATTCCATCCGATCTCAGTGATTTCAACAAAACTACATCTTTAAAGCCAAAAGAATAGTTTTTATCTTTTTTCATCTTTGACAACAAATTGTCAGTCAGTTTTTGAGTTTTAGGTAAACTTTGCTTATTCAAAAAATAATTTAACACTTTTGATTGATGAAAAACTTCATCATTAAACTTAATTTTATTTTTTTTGTTTGCACCAGTTATTAAATTATTTTGGTAGAAAGAGGAAAATTTTGGGGGAATTTCTTTTTTATCAATTTTTTTTAATAATTTAGACAACTCATCATCAAATGATTTTCCGAAATTTGATTTTTCAAAAGAACTATTCAATTTTGATAACAATAAAAGTTTTTTTTCAACATTATCTGTAAGTAAAAACCTCTGATAAAGAAGAGCTCTTCCTTCATAATCAGGTAAATCTTCGTATACTTTCTCATAATTAATTAAGTCATCAATCTCAAATTGAAATTTTTTGTATAAATTCAATAAATCTCTTTCTTCAAAAATACCTTCGCTGGTTGCTTTTTCTAAAAATTTTACCTGTTCAATGTCACTGAGATCAAAATCATTTAAATTTTTTAGTAAATTTGAGTTAGACAAATATTTCCAGATAAATTCTTTAGACTCTACTGACGGATAATATACCAACTTTTTATCTGTTTTATGAGATAAGTGAAAATAAAGAACATTTTCATCAGATAATATATAATTTCTATCCTTATATCCCATAAGCACTTCAAACTTTTGAACAAAAAAATTATCTAAAGTGTCTATCTCAGAGTTAAGATCAAACAATAACTGAGCCTCATTTTTTTTATCCTGAGTAATTAAACAATATATTTTATAATATGTTAAGTATTCATCTGTTATCATACTTAAACTATCAATAGCTGAGCATGAATTTTCTATCTTATTTAAAGACAAATAATAATCAGCAACATGTTTTATAAGTCTTTCTTTATCTGTAATTGATGAATTTTTTTTTATGAACTGCTCGACTAAATTAAAATCTTTTTTTTTAATTAGGTGATCAAGCGTATAACTTTCGAATTCGTCAATCGAGAAATTTTGATTTGGAATATATGAGTTTGTTAATAATGCTACGTCCATTAATCTCTCAGAGAAACTAGATAAATTCTTTGACTGTATTTTTTCAAGTTGCTTTTTAATTTTTATTCCATCTGTTTTTGACCACATATCAAGTTTCAAATCGTTGTCATCAGGGTCAAATAATCCAGACAACAAACTATTAGAGTTATCTAAATTTTGATCTACTAGAATATTTTCATCAGAAAGTTTCAATTTAACGCCTTCAACTTGATTCACCACACTTGTACTATCATCATTATTTTCTGTCTTATTATTGGAGATATCTTTTTTTTCTATCTCAGACCAAATCTCTTTTATTTCCTGAGCCTTTGCGGATTGAACTATTAAAATAAAAAATGTAAAAATTAAAATCTTACTTAATTGTTTTGAAATTTTCATTTGGTAAGATTTTTTCGATTTGTTTAACTGGTGCAGGTAAATTGATCTGATTTATTAAAATAAAGCCAAATATAATTATAAAAATGGCAAATAAAATTTTCAAAACAAAGCCCAAGCTTAAGAATTTGCCTTTACTTGTATTTTTTGTAAATTGCATATAATTTAATAATTTCAAAATAAGACATATTTGTGTTTTTTCAATATAGAAACTCATGAAATCAAAAAAAAATATTGTATTAATTGGAATGATGGGATCTGGTAAATCTTCTATTGGTAAAATTTTATCAAAAAAAATAAATATGAGTTTTATAGATATTGATCGAAAGATCGAGGAAGTTGAATCATTGAGTATTTCGGATATTTTTAAAAAAAACGGAGAAAACTATTTTAGAAAAATTGAAGAAAAAATTTCTCTAAAATATCTCAAATCTGAAAATAACGTAATTTCTTTAGGGGGTGGAGGATTTATGAATTCGTCCATAAGAAAATTATGTCAAAAGACATGCTTATCTTTTTGGCTTAATTGGAAAAATGAAACAATTATAAAAAGAATATACAAAAGTAAAAAAAGACCAATGGTGACGAACCTCACTAAAGATAAAATAAATAATTTAATCAAAGAAAGATCAAAAACTTATGAATTGTCTAACTACAAAATAGATTGTGATAAATTAGACAAAGTTCAAATTATAAATATGATATTAAATATTTATGAAAATAAATAAAATAAATATAAGAACCAATACTAAAAATTACTCAATTCTCATTGGAAGAGGCTTAATAAACAAAATAGATAAAATTTTTAAAGGTAACAATATAACTTTCGAAAAGTGCTTAATTGTTACAGATAAAAATATTCCATATACGTTTAAAAAAACATTATATAATAAACTCAAACCTAAAAAAATATTTAAAATTGAATTAGTGCCATCAGAAAAAAATAAAAATTATACGACAATTGAAAAAATTCATAAAATTTTATTTGAAAAAAGATTTAACAGATCAGATTGTGTTATTTCTTTTGGTGGAGGAATAATTGGAGATATTGTTGGGTTTGCATCAAGTACTTTTAAAAGAGGTTTAAAATTTATAAATATTCCAACAACTTTGCTTTCACAAGTTGACTCATCAATTGGTGGAAAAACTGGCATAAATAATAAATATGGAAAAAATTTAGTTGGAAGTTTTTATCAACCAGACTTGGTTGTATCCGATATTAATATTTTAAATTCTTTACCTAAAAGAGAAATTATTTGTGGATATGCTGAAATATTAAAAAGTAGCATTATAGATAGTTATAAAAATTTTCTATATCTAGATAAAAACTTAGAAAAAATTTTAAAATTAAAATCACCTTTTATTGAAAATTCAATATTAAAGGCTTGTAATTTAAAGAAAATTGTAGTGGAAAAAGATGTAGATGAAAAAAATTTAAGGAAAGTATTAAATTTAGGTCACACCTTTGCACATGCATATGAGTCAGCGTTAGGTTTTTCTAAAAAATTAAATCATGGAGAAGCTGTTATTTTAGGTATAAAAAGTGCTGCAGAATTTAGTCTGCAATGTAGAACTCTGTCAAAAGAGAAGTTAAATATAATCATGAACCATATAAGTAGAATTGGTATAAAAGTAAAAATAAATAATTTTTTTAAAAAAAAAGATAGTAATAAGATCTTAAATTTTATGAAAAGTGATAAAAAAAATAATTCTGAGAAAATTAATTTAATACTGATCAAAAATTTTGGTAAAATAAAAACAAACTTTCAGATCAATCCTTTAATTTTAAAAAGATATATTTTTAACAGTTTAAATTAATTTAATTTGTAAGGAATGAATATTATTTTTTAATTCTTTATCTAAAATTTTGTAGATAAATCTTGTTGAGTATAATTTACTTTTTTCTTTTAATTCATTTGATTCAATTAATAGTAAAATATGAAATTTTCCTTTTTCATTCGATTTGTGATTTTTATGCAGAAATGACTTATCCTTTATCTTCACTTTTGAAATACAATCCTGCGACAAAATTTTTTTTTCGATAATTTTGAAAAGTTCATTAATTTTCATAGTATAAAGTATTATATACTATGAAAAATATTTGTGATTGGAATAATTGTACCGACGAGGGCTTGTATAAAGCACCTAAAGAAAGAGATAATAGTAAAGATTACAGATTATTATGTTTAAATCATATAAAAGAATTTAATAAAAACTGGAACTATTTTAGAGGTATGAGTGATCAACAAATAGTTGAATTTCTACGTTCTGACATGACGTGGCATAAACCAACGCAAAGCTTTAGTTCCTCAGACAATTTTTTTAAAGTTTTGTGGAGTAATGCTTTAAAAGACGAAATGGATAAGTTCAAATTCAATAATGATTTTAATAATATGAATAAGTTTAAATTTAACAACAATGATATAAAAGCCTTTAATATATTAGGAATTAGTGTCGGATTAAAATGGGAGAAAGTTCAAGAAAAATTTAAAAAACTTGTCAAAAAATTTCACCCTGATATGAATGCTGGAAATAAAAAATTTGAAGACAAGCTAAAAGTAATTACTTTAGCTTATACTCAATTAAAAAATACATATAAGGAAAAAATTGACACCAAATATTAACCATACCCCAGATATTAAATTATCTATTAAACAAACCTTTGGTATTGAAAGTGATATGGAAGTGGAAGCATTTTCTAAATCAAGTGAATATGTGCCAGAGATAGATAAAACATATAAGTTTGATAAGGATACAACATTAGCTATTTTGTCAGGTTTCTCTTTTAACAAAAGAGTACTGATACAAGGGTATCATGGTACAGGAAAATCAACTCATATTGAACAGATAGCTGCTAGATTAAACTGGCCCTGTATAAGAATTAATCTTGATAGTCATGTAAGCAGAATTGATTTAATTGGAAAAGACTCCATTGTGATAAAAGAGGGTAAACAAGTAACGGAATTTAAGGAGGGCATTCTTCCCTGGTCAATCCAAAACCCCGTAGCATTAGTTTTTGACGAATATGATGCTGGAAGACCAGATGTAATGTTTGTTATTCAAAGAGTACTTGAGTCAGAAGGAAGTTTTACGTTGTTAGATAAAAATAAAGTTATTAAACAAAATAAGTTTTTTAGACTTTTTGCAACAACGAATACTGTAGGTCTAGGAGATACAACAGGTTTGTATCATGGAACTCAGCAGATAAATCAAGGTCAGATGGATAGATGGAATATCGTATCCACATTAAACTATCTTAGTTTAGATAAAGAGATGGAAATAATACTAGGTAAAAATAAAAATTTAAACAATTCTAAAGGAAAAGAACAAGTATCAAATATGATAAAAGTAGCTTCACTAACTAGAAAAGGATTCATGGCTGGTGATATATCGACAGTAATGAGTCCAAGAACAGTCTTACATTGGGCTGAAAATTCACAAATTTTCAAAGATATTGGATATGCATTTAGGGTTACATTTTTGAACAAATGCGACGATGCAGAGAAAAATACTATTGCTGAATATTATCAAAGATGTTTTGGTGAAGAACTGCCAGAGTCAATGATTAATATTCAAGTTTAATGAATAAAGAAGATAGTATAAAAGAAAAATTCAAACAAGCGCTACAATCAACTTACAGAGTTATCTCTGATGAGTATAAAGTAGATAGAAATAAGAAAAAAGAGGAAAAAATTTATAGCGTTGGTGAAATAGATAATATTTCCGATAAAAATCAGTTTAAAAAACTAAGAGCCGACACAGACTCTGACGCTTTAAAAAAGAAGTTTTCAGATAAAAAATTACTAGCCAAAAATAATCCAAAAAATCCATCTTGTAGAACCCTTTATCAATTTTCAGAAAAAGTAAGATATGAGTTACTAGGTTCAGAAATGTTAAAAGGAATTTCAAAAAATTTTAAAGATAATTATAAATATAGGCTCCAGTCTCTTGAACAAAAAAAGACAACAAAAAAAGAAGACACAAATATAATTGATGCTTTTGAAATTTATATGACTAACAAGTTTTTTAATCTGGAATTAAGTCCTGGAAATAAAGAAATTCTTCAATTTTGGGAGAATGATTTTAATAAGTCCATAGGCAATCATTTGAAATTTTTAAAAGAAAATTTGGAAAATCAAGAGGTTTATAATAATAAATTTTCAGAAATTTTAGAAAGTATGGATATATTTGAAAATGATGACACCACCGAAAAAGAAAATGATGAAAAAGATGACACCCAAGATCAAAATAATCCAAATAACAATGAGGATGAAAGTAATGAACAGTCAAGCAAGTCAAGTGAGGATGAAAATATCACACAGGGTATGGATAGTAAGGATGATGTTAATGAGTTTAGACTTGATGATCAACTTGCCAATGAGAATAACGATGATATGGACTCAGAAAATGTGATCCAAAAAAAGAATTTAGGTATAAGTGATAAAGAATATAAAATATTTACTAAAGAGTTTGACGAAATCGCCAAAGCTGAAAGTTTAGAAACTGCTGAGGAAATTCAAAAACTCAGAAAAAATTTAGACCAGCAACTTACTAGCTTTCAAGATTTAATTACAAAATTAGCGAACAAATTACAAAGGCAATTAATGGCAAAACAAAATCGGTCTTGGGAATTTGATCTTGAAGAAGGATTATTAGATAGTTCAAAGTTACCAAGAATTATTATTGATCCATACAATTCCTTATCATTTAAAAAAGAAAAAGATTTAGACTTTAAAGATACAATAGTGACATTATTAATTGATAACTCTGGTTCAATGAGAGGAAGACCAATAACTATAGCAGCTATTTGTGCTGACATTTTATCTAGAACTTTAGAGAGATGTTCAGTAAAAGTAGAAATACTTGGATTCACGACAAAAAATTGGAAAGGAGGAAAAAGTAGACAAGAATGGAATAAATTAGGAAAAACAAAAAATCCTGGAAGACTAAATGATCTTAGACACATAATTTACAAAAGCGCTGACTCGCATTGGAGACAATCAAAAAAGAATCTGGGATTAATGTTAAAAGAGGGATTACTAAAAGAAAATATAGATGGAGAAGCCATTACATGGGCTTTTAATAGACTTAAAAAAAGAAGAGAGGAAAGAAAAATACTAATGGTTATTTCTGATGGAGCACCTGTAGATGATTCAACTTTATCAGTAAATTCAGGCGATTTTTTAGAAAAGAACTTAAAAAAAATTGTTAAATTTATTGAAACCAATAGTGAGATTGAAATATTAGCAATTGGTATTGGTCATGATGTATCTAGATATTATAAAAAAGCTATCAAAATTTCAGATGTACAGGAACTAGGTGATGTAATGATTGATCAATTGAGCGGTCTATTTGAAAATAAAAAACTTAACTAAATATTTTTCAAATCTTTATTTGACCATTCAATTTTGATTTCGCCACCACCTCTTGTTTCTGAATTTCTTATTAAAAGTTTAGCTTTATTTTTTTCTAACAAAGTTTTTCCTATAAATATCCCCAAACCAAGTCCTGCTCTGGACTTATTTTTAGATTGAAGTGACTTAATATATGGCTCTCCAATTTTTGTAAGTATATCTTTAGGAAAACCTGATCCATCATCTTCTATTGATATTGTTGAATTTTCACTGTCACTAGTTATTGATATGAAAATATTTTTTTGTGAAAATTTATTTGCATTACCAATAAAATTTCTTATTCCATAAACTATTTCAATCGATTTTGAAATTTCAAATGAATTATAATCTTGCTCTATATTAATAACAAAATTTTTATCTGATATTTCTTTAAAAGAATTGACTATTTCTTTTACATAATCATACAAACTTATATTTTTATCTATAAAATCATCCTCAACTACGGGGTTTAAAGATAACTTTTTTAATATTTCATTACATCTATCAACTTGGCTTACAAGCAATTCAATATCTTTTTTTAGGTCTCTATTATTTTTAAAATTATTGTATAAGTCTTGAGATATTATCTTTATCGTAGATAATGGAGTGCCTAAAGAATGAGCAGCAGCTGCAGCTTGCCCACCTAAAGATACTAATTCGTGCTCTTTGGAAATAACTTCCTGAATCTTATCTAATGCTTCTTTTCTAACTTTTGACTCATTTCCAAATGTTAAAGCAAAAAAACTCAGGAAAAGGAGTGCAATAATTAAAGCTAAAGGAACTGAATAATAATAGTAATTGTTAAAAATATATTCATTTAATGGTGAAGGTAATTCTTGATGATAAAAAGTAAGTAAAATAATTGAAGAGATTGTTAAAATAATTAATAAAATATTTGTTCTAATACTTAAGCTACTAGAGGCAAATATACTTGGTATAATCAAGAATATTGAGAATGGATTTATTGTACCACCAGTTAAATAAAGCAAAAAACTTAATTGTAAAATATCAAGGGTGAGAAAAGTTAAAGATATTTTTTCGTGTAATTGATTTTTTTTAAAATAATAAAATAAGAAAATGTTACTTAGAGCACCTACTAAAACTATAATATTTGCAAGTAAAAAATTAAATTCAAATTTAAATAAGAAAGCAACAATATTTATAGTAATAAATTGTCCTATTACACCAATCCATCTTAAATTAACGTATGTAATTTTATTAAGATGTGATGATTTGGAATTACTAGATAACTCCATTAATTAAATATCTAAATTAATAACATTTATTGCATTATCTACAATAAAATCTTTTCTAGAGGCAACATCATTACCCATTAATGTTTGTATAAGGTTTTGATCTTTTTGTTGATTTTTTGAGTATTGGACTTGAAGTAAATTTCTTGTCTCTGGATTTAAAGTAGTATTC
The DNA here is from genome assembly GCA_902584995.1 of uncultured Pelagibacteraceae bacterium. Classification (GTDB taxonomy): domain Bacteria; phylum Pseudomonadota; class Alphaproteobacteria; order Pelagibacterales; family Pelagibacteraceae; genus Pelagibacter. The sequence goes on along the minus strand of CACICF010000006.1, from coordinate 19,990 downwards.
CATAATTCCTCAGGATTCATTTCTCCTAATCCTTTAAACCTCTGTATATTTAGTTTAGATTTTTCTAGTTGTATTGTTTTTTCATATTCTTTGGAATGTTTCTTTAATTTTTTGAGATCTTTAGAGTTATTTATAATATAATTTTCAAGATCTTTTTCATCTTTGATATATATTCCTTTTGATCCTTTATTAATTTTAAAAAGAGGAGGTTGAGCTAAATACACATGGCCCTTTTCGATTAATTTATTAAAAGGTAAATTATTAAAAAAAGTTAAAAGTAAAGCTCTGATATGCGAACCATCAACATCTGCATCTGTCATAATTATAATTTTTCCATATCTTAAATCTTCTAAATTTATATCCTCAGTTTTAGGATCTAATCCAAGAGCATTTATTAAGGTTACAATTTCATTTGATGAAATCATTTTAGACAATATTTTTGTCCTCAAATCATTTTCATTTCCATTTTTTTTGTGCCCATTTATCTCGGTATATGTATTCAAAATTTTACCCCTTAGAGGTAATACTGCTTGGAATTCTCTATTTCTACCTTGCTTTGCTGAGCCTCCTGCTGAGTCTCCCTCAACGATAAATAATTCTGTCCCCTCTTGTTTCGAGTTTTGACAATCAGCTAATTTTCCAGGTAGCCCTGTAAGCTCCAAAGCTCCTTTTCTTCTAACATTTTCTCTTGCTCTCTTTGCGACATCCCTTGCTACTGCTGCCTGAATTATTTTAGTTAATATTATTTTTGAAACTGATGGATTTTGATCAAACCAGATTGATAATTTTTCACTAACAATACTTTCTACAATATTTCTTACTTCTGATGAAACTAGCTTATCTTTCGTTTGAGAAGAGAACTTAGGATCAGGAATTTTAACTGATAATACACACGTTAATCCCTCTTTTATATCATCCCCTGACAGAATTACTTTACTTTTTTTTAATAAATTTTGTTCTGAAGCATATTTATTAATAATTCTTGTTAAGGCACTTCTAAAACCTAAAAGATGAGTACCGCCATCTTTTTGGTATATGTTATTTGTATAGGGATACACATCTTCATTATAGCCTGCGTTCCACTTAAGTGAGCATTGAACATCTATGTTAGTCTTTACACCTTCAATATAGATTGGTTTTCTAAACAAGTCATTATCATTCTTATTTTTTAATTTTTCTCTATTTTCGTCTAAAAACTCGACAAACTCATTTATCCCTCCTTCATATTTAAATTCGAGAGATTTTATTTTTTTTTGGGTTAAATCATTTAATATAATTTTTATTCCTTTGTTTAAAAAAGCTAATTCTCTCATTCTTTTTTGAATTATTGAAAAACTAAATTTTGTTGATGAAAAAATTTGTTTTGAAGGTAAAAAGTTAATCTTTGTACCTGTGTTTTTTGATTTACCTATTATTTTTAAGGGTTTTTTTGCTTCACCATTTGAAAATTCAACAAAATGTTTTTTTCCATCTCTTTCAACATATAGATCTAGTTTTTCAGACAGTGCATTTACTACCGAAACTCCAACACCATGCAACCCACCTGAAACTTTGTAAGAGTCATGGTCAAATTTACCTCCAGCATGAAGTTGAGTCATTATAACTTCTGCAGCTGATTTTTTTTCTTCTTTGTGAAAATCAACTGGTATTCCTCTGCCATCATCCTCAACTGTAATTGATCCATCAGAATTTATGTTTACCTCTATTTTTTTACAATACCCTGCTAATGCCTCATCAATTGAGTTGTCTACAACTTCATAGACCATGTGATGCAAGCCAGTTCCGTCGTCTGTATCACCAATATACATTCCAGGTCTTTTTCTTACAGCCTCAAGACCTTTTAATACTTTGATAGAGTCTGCTTGATATGTATTTGTATTAATTTTTTTCATAAGTTTTTATAAGGGAGTAGTCTTTTATACCATTTTTAAAATTTTTTATAAAATCTCTTATGGCACCAATGTTAAATTAGCGAGCATTTTCAACATAAATTTAAGTTTTTTTTGAAAAATTTTCTATCTTTCGATTTTTTCAAATAAAAGCTGTTTTTTAATAAAAGTTAATGGCGGAGAGAATGGGATTCGAACCCATGATAGAGTTTCCCCTATACACGCTTTCCAAGCGTGCGCCTTCAACCACTCGGCCACCTCTCCTCTAGTCAATATGCTTACTAAATTTTTCCAAGTTATTAACTATAAATTCAGGTAATATTTCATAATTAATAGGCAATTTTTTTAGAGTTAAATTTTGATTAAAATTGAGAGATTTTTTTTTTTTTATGTGATCATTTATATTTTCGTCATTATTAATTGATGAATTATTTATATCTCTATGTGCCATGCTATTTATCTTTTCTTTTATAAAGTCTACCTCACCAATCCAAGAAAAATGCCAACCTCCATTTTCAATTATATCAAAAGAGTTTTCATAATTTTTTGAAAGAAAAATTTTATCGATTCTAAAAAATTTGTACCTTTTATGTGTTTTTAAAGTTCTTAACCATTGTGGACTTTTGAGATATTTTTTTTTACAACACTTAGTCCCATGCCAAGTTGGTTTCTGTTCACCATAATTTAATTTATACATGAATAATCTTTGGTTAAATACAATAATTTTTTTTTTAATAGTTTCAAAATTTAAGTTTTTAAGATTAGGTATTTCATCTAAATCTGAAATAAGTATAAAATCTTCATCATTTGCCTTTGTTAATGAATTCATAATATAATTTCTTTGAAAATTTTCTCTATTAAAAGGTGTAAAATTTTGTGGAAAATTTTCAATTTTTGAATATATAATCTTGTGTCTAAATTTGGCGAAATCATTCAGATTGAATTGAAAATTTTTTTTATAACCTGCATGTGTTTGGCCACTTTCAATGATTACAAAGTAATCTACAAATTCATCTAATATATTTAATCTGATCTCTAATAAATCCAATTCATTGTGTAACATGAAACAATCATAAATATTTATTTTCATATTAAAATTTTAAATCAAAAGGTAGGGATATTCTCTCTTTAATTTTTGCATGTTTATTATCTACACTATGCTCAAGATACGAGTTAAAAAATATAATATTTTTAATTTTTGGTTTATATATAAATTCTTTTTTAGTTATAACACTTTTTTTCATTTTTGACTTTTTTGTAAAATCATAAAGCTCAATTTTTTCATAAGGGTTAAAAATTTTTAATCCAAAATTTTTACTTTTACTTTTTTCAACTTTTAAATACATAACTCCTGAGAAATCAGAGTCAAAGTGACTATGTTTTTTAATCTTTCCAGCTTTATTTGTTATTACGAACCACATTTTATGAAGCTTTAATTGCCTTTCTAGATTGAATATTCTAAGTTTTGAATTGACAGCTTTTTGGATTTTTTTAGATAAATTATTGAAATTTTTGTGTTTATTTAAATCGTGTTCTGATTGATAAATATTTTTATGTCCATCATATGAATATTTATTTTTCTTATAAATATTTTCGTATTTTTTTATAAACTTTAAAATATTTTCGCTATTAAATTTTGATTTAAAAATGAATATTTTAGGCTGATTAAGAGCTAATAATTCACCCTTAGAATAAATACTCTTTCTTTTTTTAAAGAATTTATAAAAAGTAATTTTTTTTGAGTAATCACTTATAAAAATTGATAAAAAATATACCAAAAAGTAAGCTAGTTTAAAAAAATTTTTTTTGTATAAAAAAAAAATTATCTTATTCATACCAATACTTATCAATGAATATTTCCTTTCTATTTATATCAGTTTTTGAGTCTAAATCATGAGGTAATTTAGAAAATACTTTTCTAAAATTTTTTACTCTATTTTTTTTTATTAAGGTAACTTCAATCATATCTGGTATTTTTAGTTTTCCAATTTTTTTAATGTTGCTTGTATTATTTATATGAACATGACATACATAAAAATAGCTTTCTAACTTTTCTATTAGATTTTCAAAAAAACTAAGAAAAAACGCACTCCTTAAATCTCTAAGGTTGTGAAATTCAATAATTAAAATTCTAATCTTGTTCATATTTTCCTGGGAAATTTCTGACAGTACTTGATATTCACCACCTTCAATATCCAGCTTTAGCATTATTTCTTTATCATTTGTATCTAACCAATTATTAATACTGATTTCTTCTGAATTGTTTCTTAAACTTAATTTTTTTTTAATAAAATCACACCCATTAGGTATAATTGATTTATCAATTTCATTATAATCTAACATTTTAGAATAAATCGAATAATTGTTAATTAGATCTGATTCAAATTTAGTTAACATTCCTACTCCAGCAGAATAATTTATTTTAATACCTTCAAAATCTTCAGGGACTAAATATCCACCATCATTTTTTTCTCCTAATCTTACTAAATTTGTATTTATTTTATAAGGGAGCAATTTTTTTAATAATTTTTTAACCCTCTCCTCTGAACTTTTTTTTTCAACAAAAAGATTAAATTTATCTAAGAAGGTTTCTTTTAAATTCATAATTAATTAAATTTGATTATTAGTGATTCCCAATTTATCTTTTACGAAAAAATAATAGTTTGCTTTTATTTTTATTAAATTTTCATTTACCTTTTTTTTTCTCAATAAAACTACATTTATTAATAATTTTAGAAAGTATTTTATAATATTAATTACAACTTTCTTAAAAAAAAATAATTTAGAACGGTTTTTAAAGTCAAAATATATTGATGACTTTGTAAAATTAAAAATTCTTTTTTCGTTCATTTTATGACTTTTCTCTTTATCGTGTGATCCAAAACCAATATGGTCAATTTTTGCGTCTTTTATTTTAATTATTTCGTAATTAGCACATCGTATTCTATAGCTAAAATCAATATCTTCTAAATAAGTATAATAATATTCATCCCAACCTCCAATCTCTTTAACTTTTGAAACATCAATTAAAAAAGCGGTTGAATTTATGGCCTCCACACAAAAATCTCCAGAGGGGATAGTATAATTTTTATAAGTTGTGTTAGTGTTAACAATTTCTTTTTTGCTATTTAACTTAAGCGTATAATGATCATATTGACTATATTTATTATTTTCAAAAAACAATGGTGAAACTATAGCAGAGCTTTTGTATTTTTTTATTGCATATATTAAATTTTCTATACAATTTTTTTTGAGTACTACATCTGGTTGAGTTATAAATAATAAATTAGTATTGACCATTGATAAAGCTTTATTAAAAGTCTTACCTAAACCAACATCCCCTATTCCCAAATAGTGTATATGTTGATATTTTTTTTTAATATTTTCTCTAAGTTTTTCATCATTGCTATTATCAAGTATAAAAATATCTGTCACATTAGGAATTGTATCAAGAAGATTATATATCACATCACCTGTATAATAAGTTGGTATAACCACAGTGCAATTAATTTTCATTTAATTTAAATTTTTAATTTATTTTCGTATAAATTTATTTTTCTTTAGATATTTTAAGTACACCTATAAATGCCTCTTGTGGTATCTCAACTTTTCCAAATTGTTTAGCTCTAGCTTTTCCTTTTTTCTGTTTTTCAAGTAATTTTCTTTTTCTATCAACAGCTCCGCCACCATGGATTTTTGTTAATACATCCTTTTTAAAACCTTTAATTGTCTCTCTTGCAATAATCTTTCCTCCTATAGCTGCTTGAACCGGTATCATAAAATTATGCCTGGGAATTAAGTCTTTTAATTTTTCACAAACCTCCCTGCCAGTTTTTTGAGCAAAGTCTTTGTGAATCATCATTGCCAAGGCATCTACGGGTTCACTGTTTACTAGTATGCTCATTTTAACAAGATCCCCTTCTCTATGTCCTATTATTTCATAATCAAAACTAGCGTAACCACTTGTCATAGATTTTAATCTGTCATTAAAATCAAATACTACTTCATTTAATGGTAATTCATAATTTATAACTGCTCTATTGCCTGAGTAACTTAAATTAGTTTGAATTCCTCTTTTATCTTGGCATATTTTTATTATTGGTCCAAGAAACTGATCTGGAGTAATTATTGTGGCTTTAATCCATGGTTCCTCAATAAATTTTATCAAAGTTGGATCTGGTAAACTCGATGGATTTTGCAAGTCTTTTACTTCACCATTGTTCAAATGGATTTTATAAACTACGCCTGGAGTTGTAGTGAGTAAGTTAATATCAAATTCTCTTTCAAGTCTCTCTGTAACAATTTCCAAATGTAACAAACCCAAAAAGCCACATCTAAAGCCCAAGCCCAACGCAGAGGAAGACTCGGCCTCAAAAGAAAAACTAGAGTCATTCAATTTAAGTTTAGCCAAACCATCTTTTAACTTTTGATATTCAGAACTATCTACAGGAAACAATCCACAAAAAACTACTGGCTTACTTGGTTTAAAGCCGGGAAGTATATCTATTAATGGTTTTGAAGCATCACAAATTGTATCTCCAACCTTTGTTTCAGATAAAACTTTTATTCCAGTTGTTATAAATCCAATTTCTCCTGAATTAAGTTCTTCAATATCCTTTGGTTTTGGGGTAAAAACACCTACTTTTTCAACAAAATACTCTTTGTTAGAAGACATCATTTTAATTTTCATATTATTTTTTATTTTCCCATCAATTACTCTTACTAAAATTACTACTCCAAGATAAGTATCATACCAACTGTCGACTAATAAACACTTTAACTTTTCATCTTTTTCACCTTTGGGTCCAGGTAGTGTTTGAATAATTTGCTCCAAAATGTCATCAATACCCTCACCTGTTTTACCTGAACATGGTACAGCGTTTGAAGTATCTATGCCAATAACGTCTTCAATTTGTTTATTTGTTCTATCTATGTCAGATGCAGGTAAATCAATTTTATTTAGAACTGGAATAATTTCATGGTTAATATCTAATGCTTGATAGACATTTGCTAAAGTTTGAGCCTCTACTCCTTGTGTGCTATCTACAATTAGTATTGATCCTTCACAGGCATACAAAGACCTGCTAACCTCATAACTAAAGTCCACATGTCCGGGAGTATCTATAATATTTAGAATATAACTTTTTCCATCTTTTGACTTGTAATTTAATTTAACTGTTTGAGCTTTAATTGTAATACCCCTTTCTCTTTCAATATCCATTGAGTCAAGAACTTGTGCCTTCATTTCTCTATCTGTTAATCCACCACATCTGTGTATTATTCTATCTGCTATTGTTGATTTACCATGATCAATATGAGCAATGATCGCAAAATTTCTTATGTTATCAATTTCAGTAGACATTTAAGATCTAATTTTTGCCCCAGACTTAGTCTCGACAGTTGTAACAATTAATTTATTGATTTTTTCAAGATCACTATCCTCTAATGTTTTTTCGGATGATTGAATTGTAACATTAAGAGCTATTGATTTTTTGCCATCTGGAATATTTTCACCTTCATATATATCAAATATTTTAATAGATCTTATTAAATTTTTATCAATTGATGATATGATATCTATTAAATCCTGTGCTTTAAAATTTTTATCCACGATAAAAGCAAAGTCTCTCTCTGATTTTTGATAGTCAGAGTATTCAAAATTAGGTTTTTGATCCTTTAGTTTAATTTTCGTATCTTTTAAATAATCAAGATATATTTCAAAACCAACTACTCCCTCAGTTCTTATATCTAGCTTCTTAACAATATTTGGATGAAGTTCTCCAAAATATGCAACAGGATCTATGTCATCCTTATCAAGGTAAACTGAACCAGATTTTCCTGGGTGATAGTACGTAGGAGATTTATCTCTTATAAAAAAACTTTGTTTATCATATCCAGCTTCCATTAATGTTTGAATTAAATCTTTTTTCACATCAAAAATATCAACTGATCTATCTTTCTCATTCCAGTTTAATCTTGAAATTTTTCCCGATTTTATTGCACCTATTACTGTCAACTGCTGCCCAGGCTGTTTATTTTTAAAAATTGGCCCAATTTCAAAAAGCGAAATGTCTTTAAATCCTCTATCTAAATTTTTCTTTAAATAAAAAGTCAAATTTGAAAAAATTGAATTTCTTAAAACATCTAAATCCGAGCTTATTGGATTTATTATTTTAATTTCATTTAAATTTTCTTTAAAAAGATTATTTATTTTTGAATCTGTGAATGACCAAGTAACAGTCTCAAAATAACCTTTTGATGCTACAGATCGCTGTAGAAAATGAAAGAGTTTTTGTTGTTTATTTAATGTATCTTTTATTCTATTTTTCTTTGGCTCAATAGTTTCAATATTATCATATCCTTTAATTCTTACAATTTCTTCAACTATATCTATTTGTTGGCTTATGTCAGGTCTCCAAAAAGGAACCTTTAGGTTTAACTCCGATTTCTTTTTGGAAATCTTAAAACCTAGATCATTCAAAATTTTTATGATCTCATTTTCTTTTACTTTAAAACCTGTTATTTTTTCAAATAAGGAAATATTAAATTTTATTTCTGAGTTTTTATATTGTTTAATTTTTTGAATATCAAATTTACTAATCTTTCCTCCACAAATTTCTGATATTAATTGAGAAGCTTTTATTAAACCTATCTCTATTGATTGAGGGTCAATTCCTCTTTCAAATCTAAATTTAGCGTCAGTATCAATGTTAAGTAATTTTGAAGTTTTTCTTATTGATCTTGGAATAAAGTATGCAGACTCCAATAAAATATTTTTAGTTTTTAACTCAGTACCAGAACGTGTTCCTCCAATTACCCCTCCTAATCCTAACACACCAGATTGGTCCGATATAACACACATACCATCGTCTAATTTATATTCCTTATTATCTAGGGCCTCAAAAGTTTCACCTTTTTTTGAATTTCTTACTATAATTTCCTTGTCAATTTTATCTGCATCATATGCATGTAGAGGTCTATTTAAATCTAACATTACAAAATTGGTTATATCTACAATTGCTGAAATTGGTTTTTGACCAAGTGATTCAATTTTTTCTTTTAACCATTTTGGGCTTTCTTTATTCGTTACTCCTTTTATGAGACAACTTCCAAATATTGTACAACCCTGGTTTTTATCTTTAATAATTGAAACTTTTATATTTTGGGATCCATCCTTTTTGACGATTTTATGCGAAATATTTTTTAATTTACCAGCTCCTGCTGCAGCTAAATCTCTGGCTATTCCCCTCACCCCTAAACAGTCAGGTCGATTTGGGGTTATTGATAAATCAACAACCTTTTCAGTATTATTTTTAAAAAAATTGTTACCTATTTTGTCTGAATATTTGCTTGGTTTTAGCTCTGTTATTCCTTCACTTTCATCTGATAATTTTAATTCTGACTCCGAGCATAACATACCATATGAAGTTACCCCTCTAATCTTGCTGATTGTAAGTTTCATATTATTTTTTGGGATTACTGACCCAGGACCAGCATAAACAGTCAAAAGATCTTTTTTAGCGTTTGGTGCTCCACAAACAACTTTAACAATATTTTGTTGCCCTATATCAACATCACATACCTTAAGTCTATCCGCGTTTGGATGTTGCTCAGCATTTATAATTTTTGCCACTTTAAAATTATCTAAATCAGAGCTAATATTTTCAAAGCTCTCAACTTCAAGTCCAACATCCGTCAATTTATCAATAATCTGAGTATCTTTATGCTTGGTCTCAAGGTGTTCTTTTAACCAACTCATTGTAAATTTCATCTGCTTAGACCTCTGTAATTTGATGGAACATCCAATGGATCAAAACCAAAGTGATTAAGCCATCTATAGTCAGTTTCAAAAAAAGCTCTTAGATCATTTATGCCATATTTTAACATTCCAAGTCTATCAATGCCAATACCAAAAGCATAGCCTTGGTATTTATTTGGATTTACGTTTACATTTTTCAAAACATTTGGGTGTACCATTCCACATCCAAGAATTTCTAACCATTTATCTCCCTCGCCAATAACTATTTTTCCGTCTTTTAACTCGTATCCAATATCAACTTCTGCAGATGGTTCAGTAAAAGGAAAATGGCTAGGTCTAAATCTCATTTTAATTTTATCCACCTCAAAAAAAGATTTTATAAAGTAGTTCAAACAGCCTTTTAAATGGCCCATATTTATATCTTTATCAATATGAAGTCCTTCGACTTGATGAAACATTGGAGAATGTGTTTGATCACTATCTGATCTATACGTTCTTCCAGGAGCTATAATCTTAAATGGAGGTTTTCCATTCAACATCGTTCTAACTTGTACAGGAGACGTATGAGTTCTTAATAATATTTCTTTATTATTATCTAAATAAAAAGTGTCATGCATATCTCTTGCTGGATGATTATCAGGAGTATTTAATGCAGAAAAATTATAATGCTCATTCTCTACATCTGGACCTTCTTCTACACTGAAGCCTATTTCAGAAAATATTGAGGATATCTCATCAATAACTTGTGAGACAGGATGTATTTTTCCTTGCTTTATCTCTCTCTCAGGTAAAGTTACATCTAATTTTTCATTATCAAGTTTAGAATTAATCTCCCTAATTTCAATTTCTTGAAGTTTGGAATTTATTTTTTTTTGTAATTCTTCTTTTATTGAATTTAAGTCCGATGCAAATTTTTTTCTTTCATCATTGGGCAATGATCCTAATGTTTTAAAAGAATTTGATATTTGTCCATTTTTACCAAACAATTCAGTTTTTATTTGATTTACACTTTCAGTATCTAAACTGTTATTTAATTTTACTAAATATACATCTCTAATTTTTTTTATATCGGACATATTCGTAGAATATTTGTTAACTCTAGAAAAACAACAATGAAAATTAATTTAATGCTGCTTGAGCTTTTTTAACTATGGTTTTGAATGCTTCTGGATTATCGTAAGCTATTTCAGCGAGTATTTTTCTATCAATTTTAATACCTGTTTTACTTAAACCATTTATAAATTTAGAATATGTTAAACCCTCAGATCTAACTCCTGCATTAATTCTTTGAATCCAAAGTGACTTAAAATCTCTTTTTTTATTTCTTCTATCTCTATACGCGTACTGCATAGCCTTTTCCATCGCCTGCCGAGCTACTCTTATAGTATTCTTTCTTCTGCCCCACTGACCCTTAACTGCTTTCAGAACTTTTTTATGTTTAGCTCTACTTGTTACACCTCTTTTTACTCTAGCCATTTTATCCTCTTAGGTTATACGGCATATAAGATTTTACAATCTTACCATCTTGTTTAGACATCACCGTTGTACCTCTTTGTTTTCTTATCTGTGAATTAGTTCTTTTAATCATACCATGTCTTTTACCAGCTTGAGCAGTAATAACCTTACCTTTAGCTGATATTTTAAATCTTTTTTTTGCTGAACTTTTTGTTTTTAATTTTGGCATAATTTTTGAGGGGTTATACAAATATTAATATTAATTTACAACCTGAAATAAGGCTTATAAAGGCTGAATAACCATAATCATTTGTTTGCCGTCAAACTTTGGCTGAAGCTCAACTCGTCCAACAGTCTCCATATCCTGTTTGATCTTATCCATTAACTGATTTCCTAAGCTTGAATGCTGTAATTCTCTTCCTTTAAATCTAATAGTAAATTTTACCTTATCTCCTTTAGCTATAAATTTTTGAGCATTTTTAATTTTAAAAGTATAATCATGTACTTCGGTAACAGGTCTTAACTTAATTTCTTTTAATTCAATCTTTTTTTGCTTTTTCTTTGCTTTATTTGCTTTTTTTTGAGCATCATATTTATATTTTCCCATATCCATTATCTTGCAAACTGGAGGTTTTGCATTTGGAGCAATTTCAATTAAATCTAAACCCTCTTCTTTTGCTCTGTTAATTGCATCTTGTAAATTAAGAATACCTAAATTATCTCCATCGCTTGCTATAACTTGTACATCTTGAGAGGTTATCCTTTGGTTGGTTCTAGGACCTTTAGGCTTAGTTCTTTTCTGAAAATAGTTTTGTTTAAAATCTGCCACTTAAATAGAAGGTGCTTTGCTTAGAGCAGAATATTTTTTTAAGAATTCTTTTAATGCCATAGTTTCCTGTTTTTTAGAATCCAATCTTCTAATAGTTACTGTGTTACTGTCAACTTCTTTTTTTCCACATATTAGTAGCATTGGGACCTTAGTTAATGAATGTTCCCTAATTTTGTAATTCAAATTATGATTTTTTAAATCAACTTCAGAACTTAAACCGACTTTTTTTAATTCATTGTTTACTTGTTTTGCATATTCATCAAAATCACTTGAGATTGGGATAACTATAGTTTGAACTGGGCAAAGCCAAAACGGTAACTTTCCAGAATAATTTTCAATTAAAATTCCTATAAATCTTTCTAAAGATCCAAATAAAGCTCTGTGTAACATAACTGGTACCTTTTTGTTTCCGTCACTATCTACAAACGATGCACCTAATCTACCTGGTAAATTAAGATCAACCTGTAAAGTTCCACATTGCCAATCTCTTCCTATTGCATCTCTTAGAACAAATTCTATTTTAGGACCGTAAAAAGCACCTTCACCTTTATTTATAGAGTATTCTAATTTTGTTGCTTTAATAGCCTCCAATAATGCTGCCTCTGATTTATCCCAAACTTCATCATCCCCGACTCTTAAGTCTGGTCGGTCAGAATATTTCAAAATTACATCTTCAAATCCTAAATCTTTATATATTTCTAAAATCAAATTTGTTACGCTTAAACATTCTTCTGTGATTTGCTCTTCTGTACAAAAAATATGTGCATCATCTTGGGTGAATGCCCTAACACGTAATAATCCGTGAAGAGCTCCAGAAGGTTCATATCTATGAACTTTTCCAAATTCTGACATTTTCAATGGTAAATCCCTATAACTTTTTAAACCTTGATTAAAGACCTGAACGCAACCAGGACAATTCATTGGTTTTATAGCAAAAACTTTTTCATCAGGAGTAGTAGATGTGTACATATTTGCTCCAAATTTTTCCCAATGACCAGATTTTTCCCAAAGTGATCGATCTAATATTTCTGGAGTATTAATTTCCTGATATCCCGCAGTTTCTTGCTTCATTCTCATATAAGAAATAAGTTTCTGAAATAAGTTCCATCCTTTTTGATGCCAAAATACTGATCCAGGACTCTCTTCTCTGAAATGAAACAGATCCATTTCCTTACCAATTTTTCTATGGTCTCTCTTTTCTGCTTCTTCAATTCTTGTTAAATAATCGTCTAACTCTTTTTGAGTGGACCAACTGGTACCATAAACTCTTTGTAACATTTCATTATTTGAATCGCCTCTCCAATAAGCACCGGAGACTTTTGTTAATTTAAAATATTTTCCAATTTTACCAGTTGAAGTTAAGTGGGGACCTCTGCATAAATCATGCCAATCACCATGGAAATATAAAGATACTTCCTCGCCTTCTGGAATGCTCTCTATTATTTCTGCTTTATAAATTTCTCCCTTTTTTTTAAAATGTTCAATTGCATCATTTCTTTTCCAAACTTCTCTGTAAGTTTTTTCGTCTCTATCTACAATTTCTCTCATTTTATTCTCTATTTTTTCTAGATCTTCAGAGGTAAAAGGTTCCTTTCTAGCAAAATCATAATAAAATCCATCTTCAATAACAGGACCTATTGTAACCTGTGTTCCTGGAAACAATTCTTGAACTGCCATAGCTAGTATATGTGCAGTATCATGCCTTATAGTTTCTAATCCCTCTTTATCTTTTGATGTAAATATCTTAATTGAAGAGTCTTTTGAAATATTGTGATTTAAATCTTTTAATTCTCCATCGACACTGATTAATAATGCCTGCTTTGACAAAGATTTACTAATTTTTTCAGCAACCTCAAAACCTGAAATACTTTTTTCAAAATTTATTTTTTTTCCGTCTGGTAATGTAATATTTGGCATTAATTAAATAGTTTTTTGTACTCTGAATAAGTAGAAAAACACATTTTTTCAACATTAAATTTCTTCACAGCATTTTCTCTTCCAAAATTACCCATTTTTGAAAGTTCATTTAGATCAAAGTTCATTACTTGTATAATTTTTTTTGATAAATCATCAGAGTTACCTGCTTCAAACAATATTCCAGACTTTCCATCAATAACTGTCTCATTTGATCCACCAATATTACTTGCAAGAATTAATTTTTGCATAGATTGGGCCTCTACTGCAACTCTACCAAATGCTTCGGGCTCGATTGATGAAGAGACAACAATATCAGATATTTTGTAAGCTAATGGCATATTTTTACAGTGGTCTATAAATCTAATTTGATTAGTAAGTCTATATTGTTCAACAAGCCTAATTAATTTTTTCCTATATAAATCTCTACCTTGGTCATTACCCAAAATTACAGCAATGAAAGAGTTATTACCTAATTGAATATTTACTTTACTTAATGCTTCTAAAAACATCTCTTGCCCCTTCCAAGATGTAAGTCTTCCTGGTAACAAAATAATTTTTTTTCCAACTATCAAATCCCATGACTTAAATAATTTATCTTCATCGGCTTCTAATGTAGTGGAAGAATCAAAATAATCTGTATTTATTCCTCTAAATATACATAGCAATTTTTTTTTATCTGAGAGATATTCTTCGTAGTTTTCTTTGATATGTGAAAAAATAAAGTTAGATCCGGCAATAATTAAATCCGATCTAACCATAACTGAGTTATAAAGTTTTTTTAATTTACTTTTAAAGTTATAGGTTCCATGAAAAGTCGTAACAAACTTTCTTCTTGTAATTTTTGTTGCAATTAAACATGACCATGCAGGCGCTCTACTTCTAGCATGAACAATATTTATCCCATTTATTAAAATAATAGCAGAAATAATTAGTGAATTTATAAAGATGAGTATAGGATTTTTCGAGTGTACAGGAAGTCTTATGAGTTTGACTTTTTTTCTGTCTACATATTGTAGAAGTTCACCACCACTAGTAATGAGATAGGATCCAACATTATTTTCTGGCAAGTAATGTGCAATGTCGTAACAACCAGTTTCTGCACCACCATAACCTAATTTAGGAATTACCTGTAGTACTTTTAATTTAGACTGCATGTGATAATAATATATACCTAGTCAATATAATTACTTTATATGAAAAAAAATAAATTTCTAAGAATTTCTAAATATAAAAAACTAAGATATATCGCAAATAATTATAAGAAAAATCTCTACATAGTTTTTTTGCCAGGCTTTGCATCAGATATAGATGGGGACAAACCTAAAAAATTTTTAAACTTTAGCATTAAAAATAAATTAGGGTTTTTAGCGTTAGAATATTTTGGTCATGGAAGGTCTTCAGGAGAGTTTACAAAAGGTAATATTACAAAATGGTCAAATGACGCTAAGACTGCAATAAATAAAATAGTAAAAAAAAATGATTTTGTTCTAATTGGTTCAAGTATGGGTGGATGGATTTCGATGATAATGCACAGATATTTTAGTTCTCAAATTAAAGGTTTCCTAGGTATTGGATCTGCACCTGAGTTTCTTACAAGAATTATGTGGAAAAAATTTCCAAAAAAAACAAAGGATGAAATAATCAAAAAAGGAATATCTAAAATTAAAAATGGCGATTATGAATACTTAATTACTAAACAGCTTATTTTTGATGGAAAAAAAGCTAGAAATAAAGTTCTTAATAAAAAATTAAATAATACCGTCCCTGTCACAATGGTTCACGGACAAAAAGATGAAGTAGTACCTGTAAAATACTCAAGAATGGTTTTAAAAACTTTTCCTAAAGCAGATAAAAAGCTTCTAATAATTAAGAATGGAGATCATAGTCTTTCCTCAAGTAAAAATTTAATTATAATTTGTAAAGAACTACAAAAAATAATTGAAAAAATTAACTAGCTTTACCAACAATACTTTTATTAGTAATTGGATTTTCAAGTTTATCTATCATTTCTTTAGGGCAAACTTGTAAAAAATTATTTATCTCCACATCAAAATTTTCTAGTATATTCTTAGAAACATTAGATTCTGTTTCTTGATAATGTTTTAAGACTAGTTCCTTTAAATTATTTTTCCAAAACTCTGTCTCGGGTGTTTGCCAGATAATTGTCTCTGGATTTGCTTTTTTTGGAAATTCATTATTTGGATCATATACAAAAGCCATTCCACCTGTCATACCTGCTCCAAAATTGTCTCCAACATCACCTAATATTACAATCGATCCTCCTGTCATATACTCACATCCATTTGAGTCACAACCTTCAACTACCGCAGTTGCTCCTGAGTTTCTTACTGCAAATCTTTCACCCGCTTGTCCTGCTGCTAATAAAGTTCCCGATGTTGCTCCATATAAGACTGTATTTCCTATAATAGTATTTTCGTTTGATACTAAATTACTTTCCTCAGGAAGTTTAACTATTACAGATGCTCCTGACAAACCTTTGGCAACGTAATCATTAGCATCTCCTTTTAGAACTAATTTAAGTCCTTTAATCCCAAATGCACCAAATGATTGTCCAGCTGATCCTTTAAAATTGAGTGAAAAAGTATTTTCCTCTAATTTATTATTTCCAAATTTTTTATATAAATGATAAGAAATTCTTGTACCTACTGCTCTATCAGTATTTTTTATTTCATATGTTTTATCTAATGGAGAATTATTATCTATTAAGTTTTCTACCTCTGGCCAAATTTTTTGATCCAAGGTATCTGGAACCCCATTAATTATAGGTTTCTCACAATATCTTTTATTTTTACCAGGATCAGCTTGTACAAATAAAGGATTTAAATCTAAATCATCCAAATTTGGTGATCCTTTGCTTACTTGTCTTAACAAGTCGGTTCTACCAATAACCTCATTAAGAGACTTAAAGCCTAAACTTGCAAGAATTTCTCTTACTTCTTGAGCTATAAAAGAAAATAAGTTCACTACCTTGTCTGGTGTACCAGTAAATTTTTTCCTAAGTTCATCATCTTGAGTGCATACACCGACTGGACAAGTGTTAGAGTGACATTGTCTTACCATAATACATCCCATTGCAACTAGCGCTGTAGTAGCTACACCAAACTCTTCTGCGCCCATCATTGCTGCCATAACTACATCTCTTCCAGTTTTAATTCCTCCATCCGTTCTCAGAGTAACAAGGTGTCGTAGTTTATTTAAAGTCAAAACTTGGTTTGCTTCTGTTAATCCCATTTCCCATGGAATACCAACATATTTAACGCTTGTTTGAGGAGTAGCTCCTGTTCCACCATTATGACCAGAAATTAAAATGATATCAGCTTTTGCTTTAGCAACTCCTGCAGCAATAGTACCTATTCCAGATGAGGCTACTAATTTTACACCAACTCTAGCCTTAGGATTGATTTGCTTTAAATCATAAATTAGTTGTGCAAGATCTTCTATTGAGTAAATGTCATGATGTGGAGGAGGTGAAATTAGTGTCACTCCTGGAGTAGAGTGTCTTAATTTAGCTATTTCCTCTGTGACCTTAAACCCAGGTAATTGACCCCCTTCACCAGGTTTTGCACCTTGTGCAATTTTAATTTCAATTTCATTACAATTATTTAAATAATTTATAGTTACTCCAAATCTTGCAGATGCTATTTGTTTTACTCTTGAATTAGCGCTATCTCCATTTTCTAAAACTTTAAATCTCTTTTCATCCTCTCCACCTTCGCCACTACAAGAAGCGCCCTGTATTCTATTCATCCCCATAGCAAGAGTTTCATGAGCTTCTTTTGATAGAGCACCATGAGACATACTTCCACTTCCAAATCTTTTCATGATTTCACTTATTGACTCAACTTCGTCAATTGCTATTGCCTCTTGATTTTTAAAGTCAATTAAATCTCTTAAATTAATTGGTTTTAAACCATAGATTCCTTTAGTGTATTTTTTATAAGTATCATAAGAATTTGTTCCAACTGCAGCTTGCAAAAGATGAATTAATTTTCCTTGATATTGGTGAGTTTCTCCATTTTTTCTATATCTATAAATTCCACCTATGGGTAAAATATTAGAATGAATGTCAAAAGCATCCTTATGTATACCTCTTATCTTTTTTTCTATACCACTTAATCCAATGCCAGAAATTTTAGATATTACACCTGGAAAATAATCTTTAACAATTGTTCTGCTTAGTCCTACAGTTTCAAAATTACATCCTCCTCTATATGAACTTAAAACAGAAATACCCATCTTTGACATTATTTTTAACAGGCCAAAGTTTACAGATTTAATATACCTGCTCACACACTCATCGAAAGAAAATTTACCAAAAAGTTTTTTGGAATGTCTTTGAAATAAACTATCGAATGCAAGATAAGGATTTACAGTTGTTGCTCCAACGCCTATAAGTGTAGCAAATGAGTGTGTATCAAGAGCATCTCCTGTTTGAACATTGATAGAAACATATCCTCTTAGGCCTAATTTTATTAAATGAGTGTTTATTGCTCCAATACATAAAAGCATTGGCATTGGCAGTTTTGTTTCGGATATATTTTTATCTGACAAAATAAGTTGTGTTACACCTTCTCTGACTGCTTTCTCTGCTTCCCTTTTTAATTTATCGATTGAATTTTCCAGTGTTTCGTCTTCGCCAAATATACAATTTAAAATTCTATAATTATCACCAAAGTACTTTACAAATTTTTCAAACTGATTGTTTGAGAGGATAGGACTGTCTAAAACATAAATATTTTCCTCAGTAAGATCTGAAAAATCAAGAATATTACCCAAATTTCCAAACCTAGTTTTTAAACTCATAACCTTATTTTCTCTTAAAGAATCTATTGGAGGATTTGTTACTTGACTAAAGTTCTGTCTAAAAAAATGGTAAAGAGGCCTATATTTATCGGATAATACAGCAAGAGGTGTATCATCACCCATGGATCCAGTTGCTTCTTTAGCATCTTCAGCCATGGGATGAAGGATTAGTTCTAAATCCTCAAGGCTATAACCAAAACAGTGTTGTATTTTTTTTAAATCAGAGCCTGAATACTGGTTTTTTTCATTTTCTATTAGAAATTTTTTATCAAGATCAATTATCTGGTTGTTAAACTTTTTAAATTCTTTTGCTAAATAATTCTTAATTGCATTGTTAGAATAGACTTTTCCTTTTTCAATTCTAACACCCAATATTTCACCTGGACCAAGTCTTCCTTTCGAAACAATTTTCTTTTCATTTAAATCAATCATACCTGTTTCAGACCCAGCAAATAAAAGTTTATCTCTAGTAACGGTATATCTAAGTGGTCTCAGACCATTTCTGTCACTTCCAACAATTACCCACTCATTGTCTGTAGCGGCAACTGCAGCAGGTCCATCCCAAGGTTCCATAGTACTATTTAAAAAATTGAACAATTGTTGATGATCTTTTGGCAAAACTTTACTTTTTTTTGACCACGCATCTGGAATTAACATAAGTTTTGCTAAAGGTGCTGAATGACCAGAAATATTTAGTAATTCAAAAACATTGTCCAATGATGCAGAGTCAGAATTTCCAGCAGGAATAACTGGTTTCAAATTTTCCATATCATCAAACAATGGACTAAACATTTCCTCTTGGTGTATATTCATCCAATTAACGTTACCCTTAAGTGTATTTATTTCACCATTATGAGCGATAGCTCTAAAAGGTTGAGCTAAATCCCAGCTTGGTGCTGTATTAGTTGAAAACCTCTGATGAAAAATTGCATATCTTGAAATAAAACGTTCATCTTTTAAATCTGTATAAAAGTCTGACAAAGCTTCTGCAAGAAACATTCCTTTGTAAATAATTGATTTTGAACTAAATGAGCAAATATAAAAATTATTTAATTGATTTTTTAAAGCTTCTTTTTCAATTTTTCTTCTTGTCTCGTATAATATTCTCTCTAAATCTTTGCCAACAATTGATTTATCGTTATGAGTAAACAAAACTTGAGTAATTTCAGGTCTTGTTAATTCAGCTTTTTCACCAAGCACCGATGGATCAACCGGAACTTGTCTCCATCCATATATATTAAAATTCTTTTTTGTAAGTTCGCTCTCTACTATTGTTCTACATTGCTCTTGACCACCAAAATCGTTCCTCGGAAGGAA